>NZ_JBFBLA010000007.1:0-190282 GCF_040702485.1 Arthrobacter sp. NPDC080031 | reverse complement strand
GGGCCCATCTGGACCTTGGCCTTGATCCACTCGGGCTTGCGTTCGACCGGGACGGCTTTGTTGCGCTGTTCAACGCGCAGCAGCTTACGGCCTTCAGGTGCCAGGGTCACTGGAGTGCTCCTTCGGGGCTGGATACGAGTGCTTCTTCGTGCTTGCGGAACTCTTCGATGAAGCGCTCGGCAATGTCGGCCGGGTTGATGGTCCGGCCGGTCTCGATGGACATGGTGGTGACGCTGGCGTCGGTGATGCCGCACGCGATGATCTGTGCGTAGGGAGCGAGGTCGTTGCTGCAGTTGATCGCCACGCCGTGCATGGTGACGCCGTCCAGTACCCGGATGCCGATCGCGGCGATCTTGCGATCCGGACCCTTGTCGTCGGCGAGGACCCAGACTCCGGCCCGGCCTTTGACCCGCGTGGCCTTGATCCCGTAGTCCTCCATGATCGCGATCATGACGGCTTCGAGGCGCTCGACGTAGTCGCGGATCCCCGCGCGGTTCTTCAGCTTGAGGATGGGGTAGGCAATGAGCTGGCCCGGTCCGTGCCAGGTCAGCTTGCCGCCACGGTCGACGGGAACAACCGGCGTGCCGTCAAACGGGCGCTCGTGGTCCTCCGTGAGCTTGCCTGCCGTGTACACCGCGGCATGTTCAAGGAGCAAGACGGTGCTGGGTTTCTCGCCGGCAACAACCTTGTTGTGGAGTTCGCGCTGGATATCCCAGCCGTGCATGTAGTCAACGAAATCCGGGGCAAGACCCAGCTGTGAAAACTCAAGAGTCATGGGGACAAGCTTAGACCCCGCCGGACTCAGTCCATGATTTTGTGGCCAAGCTCTCAGTCGCACTCGGCTTGCTCGAGGGCTCCGGCCCTCTGGCCTGTGGATAACTTCTGCGGCAATCCGCGATTTCCGGTATTTGTTGAGGCATGGAGACATTTTCGCCCGGCGAGGGCGGTCAGGACCATGAGGGGGACATGCCCTCCCGGGATATCGAACTTTGCGAACCTGTGATCCCGGACTTTGTTCCGGTCCGTGAGCTGGGCCGCGGCGGGAGCGCCGCGGTGTGGCTCGCGACGGAGCAGCGGTCGGGGAACAACTTTGCCGTGAAATGCCTTGGCCGGAGCCCGGCGACGGCGGATCCGGGCGAGGCCAAGTCAGCCGTGCTCCGCGAGGTGCGGCTTCTGTCCGGGCTGGACCACGAGCACATCATCAAGGTCCACGGCGTTGTGGAGTTGGCAGGGTCCTTCGACGGCGGCTTGGGCGTGGTCATGGATTACGCCCCCGGGGGCTCGCTTGGGCAGCTGGTGTCCAGCAGGGGGCGCCTTGGCGTGGGTGAGACGGTGACTATCCTGACGCCCCTCGCGCAGGCATTGGCATATCTGCACCGCCACGGCGTGACGCATTCCGATGTTTCGCCCGGGAATGTGCTCTTCACTGCCCAAGGGAAGCCGCTCCTCTCGGACATGGGCATTTCCCGGGCAGTGGGGGACGCTGCCGGGGTCCCCGAGTCCGGAACTCCCGGATTCGTAGATCCCGATCCGGTTGTCCGGGGGACCGCGGAACTCCAGCCGCAGCGCGATACCTACGCCCTCGCAGCCCTTGGCTGGTATTGCCTCACCGGTTCCGCTCCGGTCACTGCGGCACGCAGGCCGCCCCTGATGTTGCTGGTGCCCGCGGTCCCCACAGCCCTGGCAGTTGCCATCGAGGCCGGGCTTCATCCCGATGGGCAACAGCGGCCCTCCGCGGCGGAATTGGGTGTCGCCGTCTACAGGAGCGCAGCGCCGGAAGCCGTTGACCTGTCCGTTTCGGTGCACGCGACGGTTGTTCCGGAACTGATGACCCGGCGTCGGGCTTTAGGTCCCCGCTCAAAGCGCGCCCGCATCCCGGGGCTTTTCAACCGCTTCCGTCCGCCGGGGCCGGGACGAACGCGCCGCCGGGCGGTTGCGCATGTTTCCGTACGACGGCGGGTGGCGTCCATTGTGCTTGCCCTCGGGATAGTTGCGGGCGCCGGAACAATAGCCACCCTGTGGTGGGCCGGCACGGCGTGGCAGGCCGGCGATCGAGGTCCGGCAGCCGGTCCGCCGACGCAGGGCGCGGCGTCGGCGCCCGGCCAGGACGAGCGAAGCGACGTTCCCGCGGCGGCACGGAACCTGATCCGTTCACCAAACCCCGAGGAAGCCGTCCGGGGACTGTCGGCGATCCGGGACGCAGCGTTGAGTTCCGGCAAGTTCGCGCTCCTGGACCACGTCAACGTGCAGGGCTCGGCGGCCGCGGCCTCCGATGGAAAGCTGAGGGAGGAATTGATCCGCGCCGGCGTGGTTCTCGCGGGTTTCTCCACCACTTTGACCAGCGTGAGGGTGGAGGGGACACCCGGCCCGGACCAGGCAACAGTTGCCGTCACGGTGGAAACCTCCGCCTATGAAGAACGGGACGGTTCAGGGAAGGTCGTCGGAGCGCGTCCCCGCGGCGAACCCCGGGAACTCAGGGTGGTTCTCCTGCGTGGCGGGGACGCGTGGAGGATCACCGAGATCCTCGCAAAGCAGTCTTAAGCGGTCATTTGCCGCCGCTTGCCACCCATCGGGCGGCGTCCGCCAGCGCGGGGTGCTGCCAGGCAAAGCCGGAGTCCATCAGCCGTGCCGGTTCCATGCGCTGGTTGGCAAGCACAAGTTCCTCTGCCAGATGGCTGCCGAGGGCCAACCGCAGTACGGGGGCGGGAACGCGAAGGAACGCCGGCCGGTGCAGGGCCGCCGCCAGCTGGGCAACGATGGCGTTGACGTCGGCGCTTTCCGGGGCACACACGTTGACGGGACCTTCGAGCGAGGAGTTGAGCAGGTATTCGAAGGCTGAAACTTCATCCACGAGGGAAATCCAGGGCCAATACTGGCGGCCGTTTCCCAACGGTCCGCCCACGCCCAACTTCAACAACGGAAGGAGCGGCCCCAGCGCTCCGCCATCAGGACTGAGGACCACACCCGTGCGCGGCGTCACCACTCGTACGCCGGCGGGTGCCGTGTGGGCGGCGGCCTCCCAGTCGACGCACAGGCTGGCCAACATGCCTTTGCCTGGCCCCGCGTCCTCGCGGAGCAGGCCGGCACGGGACGAACCGTAGTAACCCGAGGCCGACTGGCTCAGGAAGGTTCCGGGCGGAGTTCCGAGCCGTCCCATGGCCGCAGTGAGGGTTCTTGTTGTCCGCAAGCGTGAGTCGATGATGTCCCGCACGCGTGCCTTGGTCCATCGGCGCTCCCCGATGCCTGCCCCGGAGAGGTTGACCACTGCGTCTGCGCCGTCGAGAACCGCCTCATCCAGTTGACCCGCGGCCGGATCCCAATATGCCTCCCCGGTTCCTGCAGGCGGACGGCGAACCAGCCGGAGGACCTCGTGCCCGCTGCCGAGCAGATGCGCGGAGAGCGCGGTCCCGATGAATCCTGAAGCACCCGATATCACGATTCGCATGCCCCATCTCATCATGGCAAGCATCACTTCGGCATTACGGCAGGCCTCAAAAGGGCTCGCTTCTCCTGTGACTATGATCGAACAATGACCTCCTCCAGCTACTTCCGTTTCCCGCATTTGCACGGTGATTTGATCACTTTCGTGGCCGAAGACGACGTTTGGATTGCACCCGTGGCCGGAGGCCGCGCGTGGCGGATTTCGGCCCAGCAGCTCCCCGCACGCAATCCCCGCTTCACCCCGGACGGCAAGCGGCTCGTCTGGACGACGATCGTCGGGTCCGCTCCCGAGGTTGTGACTGCGAATGTCGACGGCGGCGGGTACCGGCAGTTGAGCTACTTCGGTCACGGCACTACCCGCGTCAAGGGATTTACCTCCTCGGGCGACGTTTTGGTCACCACGGCTTTCGAACAGGCCGAGGGGCGGCACACGCATGCCTACGCCTTGCCGCTCGACGGCGGCCCCGCCGTCGGGCTTCCCTTCGGCCCCGTCGAATCGGTGGCGTTCGGCCCGGAAGTGGGGGACGAGCGTCCCGTTGTCCTTGCCAGTGTGCTCTCCCGCGAGCCTGCCTGGTGGAAGAGGTACCGCGGCGGTACCGCTGGAAAACTGTGGATCGACGCCGACGGGAACGGCGAGTTCGCGCGCTTGCTTCCCGGGTTCGACGGGAACCTCGCGGACCCGCTGTGGGTAGGCGGACGGATCGCCTTCCTCTCGGACCACGAGGGCTACGGAAATCTCTATTCGGTGCAACCGGACGGTTCGGATCTGCGCCGGCACACCGATCACGAGGACTTCTACGTCCGGCACGCTGCGAGTGACGGCAAGCGGGTCATCTTCGAATCGGCAGGCGAGTTGTGGCTCCTGCCGGCGCTTGAGGCCGATGCCGAAGCGGTCCGGCTGGACATCAGCCTGGGCTCGGCCTCCCAGTCGCGCCGGCCGGCCCCCCTCAAAGTCGCCGCACACTTGGGCGACGTCTTCCCCAACCATGTCGGTTCGGCCAGCGCTGTGGAATCCCACGGAACCATCCACTGGCTGCGCCACAAAGACGGACCGTCCCGGGTGGTCGAAGCGACTCCCGGCGTCCGGGCAAGGCTTCCCCGGCCCCTCATTGACGGTCGTATCGCCTATGTGGCTGACCACGACGGCGTCGATTCGTTGTACATCAAGAGGATTGCCCCGCGTTTTTCACGGCCGGCCGTCCAGGCTCCGGTCCAGGACGCCGCGCCCGCGCCGCGCGGATCTGAAGAGGACGGGGCCGGACAACTGCCACGGCCCGTCTCGGCATCGGCCGTCTCGGGACAGCCCGCGACGTCCGGGGTTCGACTGCCGGAACCGCACGCGGAGCCGGCTGCGGCGTCCCCTGACGCCGAGGCTGTCCCGGTCGACTCCACAGGTGGCGGAGCCGAAGAGCCACGGCTCGACTTCCTCACGATCGATTTCCCGAGGGCTGCACGTCCAAGCGCCCTCGAAGCCAGTCCCGACGGCCGATGGCTTGCCGTGGGTACCGCGTTCGGGGACGTCTATCTGGCCGACACTGGCAGCGGCACCTTGTCGCTGCTCGTCAGCGTGGGCGACGGCAGCATTGAAGGCCTCGCATGGTCGCCGGACTCACAATGGCTCGCATGGTCCGAACCTGTGACATCCTTCGGCTCGCGGAGCAAGTTGCGCATGGTCAATACCGCCAAGCCTGAAGACATCGTGGAGGTCACCGACGGACGCTTCCGCGACGAATCGCCGGCCTTCACTCCCGATGGCAAATTCCTGGCGTTCCTCTCTAACCGCAGCTTCGATCCCGTCTACGACGGCCATGCCTTCGACTTGTCTTTCCCCAGCCCCATCAAGCCGTACCTCGTGGCGCTCGCGGCAACCACTCCTTCGCCCTTCGGCCCGGTAGTGGACCTGCTGGACGAGGACGAAGCGGACGCTCCACCTGCCGGGACCGCCGTCACGGTCCGTGTGGACCGCGAGGGGCTGCCGTTGCGCGTCATCGGCGTCCCGGTGCCGCAGGGCAACTACTCGGCGCTTTCGGCCTCCAGCGGAGCACTGCTGTGGCTCGACACCCCGCTCTCAGGTGTCACGGGAGATGGCCGCGGCACGGTGCAGGACAAGGCGCCCGCTCCGGCTTTGGTCCGCTACGAGCTTTCGAAGCAAAAGCAGGTCACGCTCGCCTCCGCGGTGGAGCGCTACCGACTGTCCGGAGACGGCAAGAAACTGGTCTTCGTCAACGACAAGAAGGTTCTCGCCGTACCGTCCGACGCCAAGGCCGAGGAAGAATCGGGCGAGCTTGTCAATGTCGAGCTGAACCGGATCCGGGTGGTCATGGAACCGTTGGCCGTATGGGGACAGGCGTTCGACGAAGCATGGCGGCTGCAGCGGGACTTCTTCTGGACCGAAGACATGGCCGGCCAGGACTGGGAGTCCGTGCACCGACGGTACCGTCCCGTCGTCGAACGCCTGGGCTCGCACGACGACTTGGTGGACCTCCTGTGGGAATTGCACGGCGAGCTGGGCACTTCCCACGCTTACGTGCGTCCGGCGGCGGTAGGCGAGCCCGGAAGCAATGGGCAAGGCAGGCTCGGCGCCGACCTCAAGCTCACCGAGGCCGGTTGGGAGATCACGCGCATCCTCGCCGGAGACTCTTCCGACCCCCTGGCCAACTCGCCGCTGACGCGGCCGGGAGCCGACGCGAAGGTGGGCGACGTGATCCTGGCGATCGACGGCGTCGGGCTCTCCGCAGACCGTACTCCGGCGAAACAACTGGTGGGCGCAGCGGGCCGGACCGTGGAACTCACGATCGTGAATGGCGGTGGGCACGGCGGGGAGGCGGGACTGCAGCGGCGGATCGCCGTGGTTCCGGTGAAGGATGAGGAACGCTTGCGGTACCAGGAATGGGTGCACGCCAACAGGCGCACCGTGCGGGAGGCCTCGGACGGAAAATTCGGCTATCTGCATGTCCCGGACATGATGGCCAACGGTTGGGCGCAGCTCCACCGGGATCTCGATACCGAGACCGCGCTGGACGGGTTGATTGTCGACGTGCGGCGGAACCGTGGCGGCCACACCTCCCAGCTCGTCGCTGAACTGATCGGCCGCAAGGTCACCGGCTGGAGCATGCCCCGTGGCGAAAAGCCGCGTACCTACCCGCATCACGCACCGCGCGGCCCCGTCATTATCCTGGCCGACGAATTCGCGGGCTCCGACGGCGACATCATCACGCAGGTGTCAAAACTCCGCGGTATCGGCCCGGTTATCGGCACCCGGACCTGGGGCGGAGTCGTAGGGATCGACAACCGTTTCTCCCTGGCTGACGGCACCGGCGTGACCCAGCCGCGCTATGCCACATGGTTCTCAAGCGGCATCGGCTGGAGCGTGGAGAACTTCGGTGTTGAGCCTGACATCGAAGTGGTGTTCCCGCCCCACGCCTATGCGGCCGGCACGGATCCCCAGCTGGAGTACGGGATCGGCGCGCTCAAGGAAATGGTCCAGGAACTACCCACGGACCGGCCACCGCTGCGTGAAGGGTACCGCTCGGTCCGCCCGGCCGCTTTGCCCGCGAGGCCGCAAAAGGGCTAGCTGAAGGCCCGCAGAACGAAGTCCCCGCCCTTCCGGAAGGAAAGGCGGGGACTTCGCTGCTTTGGACGTGTTGCCGCTAGGAAGCGAGCGTCGCATCCAGCGTGATCGGAGTTGCGCGGAGTGCCTGGGACACCGGGCAGTTGGTCTTGGCGTCTTCGGCGAGGCGCTGGAATTCTTCTTCGGAGACACCGGGGATGCGTGCGCTCACGGTCAGGTGGATGCCCGTGATGCCAACGCCAGGCTGGAAGGTGACGTCGGCCTTGGTGTTGACCTCTTCGGGCGTGAAGCCTGCGCCTGCCACGCCGTTGCTGAACGCCATCGAGAAGCATGCCGAGTGTGCGGCAGCAATCAGCTCTTCGGGGCTGGTCTTGCCCTCTGCGGACTCCGCACGGGCCTTCCAGGTGACGTTGAAGGTTCCAAGTCCGGAGCTGTCCAGCGTGGTGTTGCCGGCGCCTTCCATCAGGTTGCCGTTCCATACGGTGTGTGCGGTGCGTGTTGTAGCCATGTCCACTCCTCAGCGTCGTTGCGAATTGGCATCCGGATACCGGATGCCGCCGGGTTCAATCCTATGGATTCGACGGCAGCGGCGCACCGCTTGTCCGCTCTCAGAGGATTGTGACTGCGCGGGTTAAGCAGCAACGGCTTAAGCAGCAACGGCCGCCCGGACGGAAGGTCGGGGCGGCCGCGCAGTTTGCTCCGGTCAGCGCATGTACGACGTCACTGCCAGATCGTGGCGATGGCGATATTGACCAACGCCAGGCCGCCTACGCCGTGGGCCAGACCTGTAGAGACCGGTTCGCCCTTCTTGACCTTCCGCGAGCCGATGACGGCGAGCACGGCGACGGCGAGGCCGATCGCGAACTTGATGCCGAGCTTGAAGTAGTTGGGATCGGCATTGGGCAGCATGGGCAGGATTCCCATCATGGCAACACCGGTGATCAGCTGCACGAAGGCGCCGTCCCGCTGGCGCGGGTGCACGGTCGGCTGCTTCAGGGTGGCGATCCAGTAGCCCACGATCATGGCTGCGCCGACGATGTGCAAGAACAGCAGGACGTTGAAGAGGATAGTCATGGCTCCAGCTTAGCCAGAATCTTCTACGAGCCGTAGCAAAGCCACGGAGCAATATCCGGGCATGAAAAACGGGAAGGTCCTTGCGGTTTCCCGCCGGGACCTTCCCGTCACGCCATCACTGGATTCAGAGGCCCAGGTCCGCTTCGAAGGAACCTTCCTCAAGGCGTGCCCTGAGGGTCTGCAGGAAGCGGCCGGCGTCGGCACCGTCAACCAGGCGGTGGTCGTACGTCAGCGACAGGTACATCATGGAGCGGATGGCAATTGAGTCATCGCCGTTCTCATCGGCAACCACGACCGGTCGCTTGACGATGGCGCCGGTGCCCAGGATGCCCACCTGGGGCTGGTTGATGATCGGCGTGTCGAACAGGGCGCCGACGGATCCGATGTTGGTGATGCTGAAGGTGCCGCCGGAGAGCTCGTCCGGACCGATCTTCCCCTGGCGGGTACGGCCGGCGACATCGGCGATCTTGCTGGCCAGGCCGGCAAGGTTCAGGTTGCCGGCGTCGGAAATGACCGGGACCAGCAGGCCCTTGTCGGTGTCTACGGCAATCGCGAGGTGTTCCGCGTTGTGGTAGGTGATTTCCTGCTTCTCTTCGTCGTACGCCGCGTTCAGCTTGGGGTGCTGCTTCAAGGCTTCGGCCACGGCCTTGGCGATGAACGGCAGGAAGGTCAGCTTGACGCCGTTCTGGGCCTCGAAGGAGCCCTTGGCCTTGAGGCGGAGCTTGGCGATCTTGGTCATGTCGACCTCGTGCACCTGGGTGAGCTGCGTTGAGGTTTCGAGGGACTCGCGCATGCGGCGGGCGATGACCTGGCGGATGCGCGGGGCCTTCTCCACGGTCCCGCGGAGCGAAGAGGCCGCCACGGGGGCTGCAGCAGGCTTGGCGGGCGTCGTGGGAGCTGCTGGTGCTGCGGACGCCGGAGCGGCGGCTGCGGCCTTCTTTGCGTCGGCCGCGGCAAGGACGTCCTGCTTCCGGATACGGCCGCCGACGCCGGTGCCCGTCACGCTGGTGATGTCGACGCCGCTCTGGTTGGCCAGCTTGCGGACGAGGGGGGTGACGTAGCCGGACTCGTTCGAAGACGCTGCGGGTGCGGCTGCCGGGGCCGCGGGGGCTGCCGGTGCCGGAGCTGCCTGAGCAGGTGCGGCTTCAACAACGGTTGCCGGCGCGGCGGGGGCTGCTGCTACGGGTGCCGGCGCGGCGGGGGCTGCTGCTACGGGTGCCGGCGCGGCGGGGGCTGCTGCTACGGGTGCCGGTGCTGCTGCGGCCGGGGCGCCGGAGCCGATGACGGCAAGAACGGAACCGACTTCGGCTGTGTCGTCCTCGTTGACGCGGATCTCAAGCAAAGTGCCGGCCACGGGGGAGGGGATCTCGGTGTCTACCTTGTCGGTGGAGACCTCGAGGAGCGGTTCGTCCACCTCGACGGTGTCGCCAACGGCCTTAAGCCAGCGGGTGACGGTGCCTTCGGTGACGCTTTCGCCCAAAGCGGGGAGCGTCACGTCGTGACCCGATGCCTCGCCGGAAGCGGCTGCGGGGGCTGCGGCTTCTTCGGCTGCGGGAGCCGGTGCAGCTTCTGGAGCCGGTGCAGCTTCGGGAGCCGGGGCGGGGGCCGCCGGTGCTTCTTCCGCAGGTGCGGCTGCGGGCGCTGCAGCACCGTTGCTGCCGTTGCCGATCCGAACCAGGGGAGCGCCGACTTCGGCGGTCTCGTCTTCAGCTACGAGGATTTCTTCGATGATGCCGGCAATAGGAGACGGGATTTCGGTGTCTACTTTGTCGGTGGAAACTTCGAGCAGGGGCTCGTCGACTTCCACTCGGTCACCAACCTGCTTGAGCCAGCGAGTGACGGTGCCTTCGGTGACGCTTTCACCAAGGGCGGGCAAGTTAACGGATTCAGACATGTCGTCCCCGTTCTCCTTATTGATCTTTAGTGCGGATGAGTGTTGCCTGCTGGGGTCCTGCGCCCGCAGTTCGTGCGGGCGCAGGACCGGGTGTCTTGCGTAAAGACTTAGCCGTGGAGCGGCTTGCCTGCCAGTGCGAGGTGGACTTCGCCCAGGGTCTCGTTCTGCGTCGGGTGTGCGTGGATGAACTGCGCCACGTCCTCCGGGTGTGCTTCCCAGTTGACGATCAGCTGTGCTTCGCCGATCTGCTCGCCCATGCGGGAACCGATCATGTGGATACCGACGACCGGGCCGTCCTTCTGGCGGACGACCTTCACGATGCCGCCGGTGCCCAGGATGGAGCTCTTGCCGTTGCCGGCGAGGTTGTATTCCTGGGTCTGGACCTGGTCCTCGCCGAACTTCTCCTTGGCGCCCTTTTCGGTGTAGCCGACCGTGGCGATTTCAGGTTCGCAGAAGGTGACCTTGGGGATGTTCACGTCTTCGACGACCACCGGGTTCAGGCCGGCGATCTCTTCGGCGACGAAGATGCCCTGCTGGTAGCCGCGGTGGGCCAGCTGGACACCGGGGACGATGTCACCCACGGCGTAGACGTTGCCGACGCCGGTGTGCAGGCGTTCGTTGGTGATGACGAAGCCGCGGTCGATGGTCACGCCTGCTTCCTCGTAACCGAGGTTGGCGGTGACGGGGCCACGGCCCACTGCAACGAGGAGGAGGTCGGCTTCGAAGGTCTGGCCGTCAACCAGCGTGACCTTCACGCCGTTGTCGTCCTGCTCGACGCCCTGGAAGAAGACGCCGGTGCTGAACTTGATGCCGCGCTTCTTGAAGGCGCGCTCAAGGTTCTTGACGATGGCGGTGTCTTCGTTGGGAACGAGGGAGGGGAGGCCCTCAACGATCGTGACGTCGACGCCGAAGGACTTCCACACGGAAGCGAACTCGACGCCGATGACGCCGCCGCCGAGGACGATGACGCTCTTGGGAATGTAGTCCATGGTCAGCGCTTCATCGGAAGTGATGACGCGGCCGCCGATTTCCAGGCCGGGCAGGGACCGGGAGTAGGAACCCGTGGCCAGGACGATGTTCTTGCCCTTGTAGGCTGTGCCGTTCACGACGACGGTGTCGGTGCCCTGCAGCTTGCCTTCGCCTTCGATGACCGTGATGCCCCTGGACTTGATGAGTCCCTGCAGGCCCTTGTACTTACCCGCGACGATGCCGTCCTTGTAGGCGTTCACGGCCGCGATGTCGATGCTGTCCAACGTGACGTTGACGCCGTACTTGGCGGAATCGCGTGCGTGGTCTGCCAGTTCGGCCGAGTGCAACAGGGCCTTGGTGGGGATACACCCGTTGTGCAGGCAGGTGCCGCCGAGCTTTCCCTTCTCGACGAGACCAACGGTGAAACCAAGCTGAACGGCACGCAGAGCCGTGGCGTAGCCGCCGCTGCCGCCACCGAGTACCAGGATGTCGAATTCTTGCGCAGTTGCCTGATCGGCCACTAGGACGCTCCCTCGCGTGAGCGATGACACGCGACTACGCGTCATCTGGTCTTGGAACTTGTACTGCCGCGATTATGCCAGCACCGAAGTTCTCTTGCATTTGTGACTACCGTGGTTCACCTTAGCGAACCACTTATCCATGCTCCACCCTGCCGAGGCTTTTGTGGGGCGCTTGTGGCCAGACTCACGTCGGGCCGTGGGGCCGGTCATGAACCGGCCCCACTTGGGGACCGGCCTAGGCCGTGGCCAGCACGTCTTCGACGTAGGCGAGCAGCGTCCTAACAGTGCAGCCGGTGCCTTGCTTGGGCGTGTAGCCGTAGGGGCTGCCGTTGTTGAACGACGGGCCGGCGATGTCGACATGCGCCCAGGGGATCTGCTTGCCCTCGGCGTCCTTGCCGACGAACTCGCGCAGGAACACGGCCGCGGTCATCATTCCGCCGTGGCGTTCGCCGATGTTGGCGATGTCCGCCACCTGCGAGTCAAGGCTGGCCCGCAGTTCCTCCGGCAGCGGCATCGGCCAGACGAGTTCGCCCGCGCGGTCCGCCGCGGACTTGAGCGCGCCCGTGACGGCGTCCGAACCCATGACTCCGGCAGTACGGTCGCCCAGGGCGATCAGCTGGGCACCTGTCAGTGTCGCGACGTCGATGATGACGTCAGGCTGCTCGAGGCTGGCCGCGACGATTCCGTCGGCCATGACCAGGCGGCCCTCGGCGTCGGTGTTGAGGACCTCGACCGTCTTGCCGCCGTAGATGGTGAGAACGTCGGCGGGGCGCTGTGCAGCGCCGGAGGGCATGTTCTCGGCGATGCAGAGCCACGCGGTCACCTTGACGGGCAACCCGAGCCCCGCGACGGCCAGGACGGTATTAAGTACGACGGCGGCGCCCGCCATGTCGCTCTTCATGTCGCCCATGCCGAGGGCCGGCTTGATCGAAATGCCGCCTGTGTCAAAGGTGATGCCCTTGCCCACGAGCGCGATCTTCCTGGTGGCCTTTGCCGGAGCGTACTCCACCTTGACGAGGCGCGGCTGGCGGGTCGAGCCCTTTCCAACTCCCAGGATTCCGCCGAAACCGTCCTTTTCGAGGCGCTTTTCGTCCCACACGGTGACTTTGACGGGCAGACCCTTGGCGAGTTCCTTGGCAGCCTCGGCGAAGGACTCCGGGTAAAGGTGGCTCGGAGGCTGGTTGACCAGGGTGCGGGTGGCGTTGACTGCGCGTCCCACGAGCAATGCCCGATCGAGCGCGGGCTGGACATCCTTGCCGTCAAACGCCGTGTGGATCAGGACCTTGCCGACCGGATCCTTGAGGCCGTCCTTGCTGGAGCGGTGCTCCGTATAGGAATACGAACCCAGCACGGCGCCTTCGGCGACGGCCGCGACGTCGGCGAGGGACGCCGTCGGGAGGGCCAGTGTCACGGAGGACAAGCCGGCGAGCTGGCGGACAGCGGATCCCGCGGTGCGGCGCAGGGCTTCCCCGGCGAGGAGGGCGTCGTCGGCGACTTTGCCGACACCTGCCAGGACGAGGACGCCCGAACCGGTTTCCGGAAGACCCGGCAGACGGTGTACCTGATCGGCTGCTCCCGTGATGCCGAGGATGCCCAACGAAGCTGCGAGGGTTTCCGCTGCCTTCGCCCCCAGCGGGTTCCCGAGCAGTACCGGTCCGTCTTCCCCCTGACCGACGGCTATCACGAGTGCGTCGCTGGGCGCCTTCTTCAGGTCCTTGGCGATCGTGCCAAGGGTGATGTCTGTAGTCTTCACCACGAGGATTTGTCCTCATCTCTCTCTGCATGGCTTGGCCGGGCTGCATGTTAGGCGCCCGGCCCTGGTACCCCTCGGTTGTCCGCTTGGGACATCGTCGGTGGTTGCTTGGGTCCGCACACGGCGGCACCTCTCGATCGTAGTCTGTCTGCAGAGCGGGAAAGCAATTAAATGAGAGTTGCGGCACATTGTCCGGCAGGAATGCGCGGCCGGTCCGGGGCGTTGTACCAATACGGGAGCGTGGCCGGCCGCCCACGCGTCTGCTGCGGTCTGAAGCCGCCTGCTCCTCCTGAGAACTTGAAACTGCGAAAGGAACATGCCGTGTTTGAACGGATTTCCGGCTCACTCCTTGACCCCGAGTCGCTCTACGCGAGCAACATCGAGCTCTTCCACAGCCCGGATATCAGGGGCCTGAATATGCTGATGGGCTTCACTGGATTCGCCGATGCCGGGCACGTGGTCCAGCAGATCAACCGGGAACTGCTGGATACGCTCGACGTCGAAACCGTGGCTGTGTTCGACGCTGACCAGCTCATCGACTACCGCACGCGCCGTCCCCACATCAGCTTTGTCGAAGACCATCTGGAGGACTACAAAGCCCCCCGACTGGCGCTTTACAAGCTGAATGACGGCTTGGGCGAGCCGTTCCTGCTGCTTGCCGGTTTTGAACCGGACCTGCAGTGGGAGCGATTCGCGCGCGCCGTCGTCGGGATCGTCGAAAAACTGGACGTCAACCTGGTGACCTGGATCCACTCCATTCCCATGCCTGTTCCGCACACCCGGCCGGTTGGCGTGACGGTGCACGGAAACCGCCCGGAACTCATCGAGGGCATTTCCACATGGAAGCCGACTGTCGAGGTTCCTTCGGCCATCGGCCACATCCTGGAACTGCGGCTGATCGAAGCCGCACGGAAGGTGGCCGGGTACGTCATCCACGTTCCGCACTACCTCGCGGACGCCGAGTACCCGCCGGCAGCGGTGGCGGGACTCGAATACCTGGGGGCCGCAACGTCCTTGATGCTGCCGACGGACCGCCTTCGCGAGGCCGGCCGGGAAGTAGGCAGGCAGATCGCCGAACAAGTGGAAGCGTCCGAGGACGTCCAGCAGGTGGTTTCAAAGCTGGAGTCCCGCTATGACGACAAAGCCGAAGGAACGGTACGCCGTTCCTTGCTCGCCGACGAGAACGACGAGCTGCCGAACGCCGAGGACCTGGGAGCGGCGGTTGAGGCGTATCTCGCACGTAAAGATGCGCGCCCATAAAGCAGCTTTAATGCGGCCCCGGGCATAATGGAAGGGTGAACGCACCCCGGGCCTGGCTCATTTGGACGATAGGGGTGCTCGCCTACCTTGTGGCAGTCGCCCAGCGCACATCCTTTGGTGTGTCCGGACTGGAGGCCACCGAACGGTTCCATGCCAGCGCGGCCGCCATTTCCTTCTTCACGGTGCTTCAGCTGCTGGTCTACGCCGGCCTCCAGATACCGGTGGGGCTCCTGGTTGACCGCTTCGGCTCGCGCGCCATGATTGCCAGCGGTGCCGTGCTCATGGGCCTCGGCCAACTCCAGTTGGCGTATGCCGACGCAGTTCCGGCGGGCGTCCTCGGGCGGGTCCTCGTCGGCGCCGGCGACGCGATGACCTTCGTCTCCGTCATCCGCCTCGTGCCGATCTGGTTCGCCCCGGCAAGGGTTCCGCTCGTCACCCAGCTGACGGGAATGTCGGGCCAGCTTGGCCAGCTCATCAGCGTGGTGCCGTTCGCGCTGGTCCTTCATTCGGCGGGCTGGAATACGGCTTTCCTGGCGTTGAGCTCGTTGTCCGCGCTCGCCGTCGTCCTCGTCCTCGCCTTGCTCAGGGACGTTCCGCCGGGTCACCCGCCCCGGGAGAACGCCCAGGGGCTACGCGCCACGGGTGTGACCTTGGCCCGTGCCTGGCGGCAGCCCGGGACGCGTTTGGGGCTTTGGTGCCACTTCACTGTCCAGTTCAGCGGCAACGTCTTCGCCATGTCCTGGGGCTACCCGTTCCTGGTATCGGCGCAGGGCCTGAACCCGGCCACCGTCTCCGCCTTGATGGGCCTCTTCGTAGTCACCAGCATCCTCGTGGGGCCTTTGTTTGGAACGTTCGTGGCGAGGCACCCCATGCGTCGCTCGGCCATGGTCCTGTTGATCACGGCGGCTACCGCACTTGCCTGGGCCGCGGTCCTGCTGTTGCCCGGCAGGGCGCCTCTCTGGTTGCTTGCCTTGCTGGTGGTCGCCCTGGCCATCGGCGGCCCCGGGTCCATGATCGGCTTTGATTTTGCCCGGACATTCAATCCTTCCCACAGGATCGGCACCGCGACGGGCATCGTCAACGTGGGCGGCTTCGTTGCCGCGCTCCTGACAATCTATTTGGTGGGGCTCATCCTCGACCTTCTCCACACCGGCGGTTTCTCGGGCGGTGAGCTGTACGGCCTGGCGTCCTTCCGCATCGCCTTGAGCGTGCAGTTCCTGTTCCTGCTCGTGGGTACGGTCTTGATCCTCATGACCCGCCGCAAAGTACGCCGCCAGATGGCGGCCCAGGGTGTGCACGTCCCGCCGCTCCTCGTGTCGCTGGCAAACCAGCGCCGGCGCCGCGTGGAATTGCGCCGGGAACGGCTCGCGAAGCAGCGGAGCTCCACGCCGTAGCCTGCTTCGCGGTGGTGTTCCTCCACAGGCGCTTACGGTCGCCTTTGTCCACATAGGGCAATTGAGGCCTGCCGCCACCCATTATTTTGCCGATGCTGGATTCATGACAGCAGACAACCGTGTGACCATCTCCCGGCCCGAGGACATCCTCGGCTTCATTCCGCATGCCTTGGGACTCTGGCCGAAGGAGAGCCTCGTCGCCATCACGCTGCGTGGGCAGACACTTGGCGCCACCCTTCGCGTGGACCTTCCGGCCGGGAGATCCGGACGCGTGCTTGCCGCGTACTCACGGAGGATCGGTGAGTACCTGGAAGCGGACCATGACGCGGACGGTGTGCTTTTGGCATTCTTCAGCGACGACGGTTGGGACGATGGCGGCGTTGTGCCGCACAGGCAGCACCTGCTGGAAGCCCTGGAAACCGTCCTGGCCCACCGTGGCTTGGCGCTGCGGGATGCCTGGTTCATCGGTTCCGACTACTGGCGAAGCGCATTCTGCACCGATCCGGAGTGCTGTCCTCTCCCCGGGCGTCCCGTGGACCAGATCCTGGACAGCCGGCTCAACGCGGAAATGGTGTTCAGGGGGAGCAACGTCAGGGAATCGCCCGGGTTGTCGGGGCCCGGGGACCAGCCTGCCCTTGATCCGGAGTTCATGTGTGCGGAAGGCGCCGTGCTTGAGGAGCTGCTCCGGCGGTGGCGGAGCAGGAAGCCATTCGAAGAAATGCTGGATGTGTGGACGAAGGTCCTCGATTCCAGCCGTCCAGAGGAATTCGACGCAGAGGCCGCGGCGTTCCTCCGGGCGAGCCTGAGGGTTCCCGCGTGGCGCGACGCCGTGGTGGTCCTCGCGGCTGCGGGGAAAGACGTCGCCTGCGGCGGTGCGGAGGCCTTCGGCTTCTTTGACGACGAGGACGACGATGAAGGGGATGCCTTGGTTATTCCGCCCGGGCTCTGTTCCACGGCGCCGGCAGCAGGCACGGCGCCGGCAGCGGGCACGGCGCCTGCGGCCGGCAGGCCGACTGAGGCCATGGATGTCAGCGTCCTTCGCTACGGAGACGTGCTCCTGGGCCTGTACCCGGCGAACCCCGACTGGAACCGGTTGACGAGCCTGGACCAGGTCCTCGCGATTCTCTCCCGCCACGGAGGCGGGGAGGCTCGGGCTGCAACGCTCACGATCCGTGGGTGGATTCAGTGGTGCCGGGGGAGCGGTTCGTTCGCCCACGAGCTCCTTTCGCAGGCTGACGCTGAACAACGGGGTTATCGGCTCGCGGAACTACTCGCCGAGGTGGTGAGGCGCGGCACGGTGTGCGGCTGGGCCAGAAGCAAGTCATCGGCGTGGCGGAAGTTCGGTGGGGAAGCAGCGTGACCCAGGCACTGAGCTGACTCCGGGAGTGCGCCGGGGAGGGAAATCCGTGCGGCCCGTAATTGTCTGCACGGTAGCGGGTATCGACCCCCCGGAATCCAAAACCGTGAGACAATGGTTGCCGAGACCCGGTTGGGTCCGTGTTTCAAGTGCCGTAAACGTCCCCTGAACCAAGGGAACATTAAGGCGCCGTCGGGAGTTTTACCTAAAGACTCTGCAGTCGGCGATGGCACTTGATGTTGATCGCGGACTTGACAGGGTCATAGTGGTGTTGCCCCCATGGTGATTCCACAGACCGCCGCTAGAAAGGTTTTCTGTGACCCCGTCTTCCGCCGAGAAGGAACCCGCCGCCCTGGCCGAACTGTCCGCCGAAGAAAAGAAGGCGGCTACAGCTGCGAAGCGTGCGGCAACGCGTGCTGCCAGTGCTTCGACTGCAGGTGCAGAGAAGCCGGCACCCAAGAAGCGCGGGCCCAAGCCCGGCGCCAAGGCCGCTGCCGAAGCAGCCAACAAGTCCGCCGGCACCGACGAGGACTCCGAGGAAGAAGCCGAGGATTTTGACGCCGTGGTTCCCGACGAAGCAGAGCTCACGGAGGAACTCGAAGAAGGCGAAGAGGGCAAGAAGCCTGCCGCGACAGGTTCCGGCTTCGTTTACTCGGATGCCGACGACGACGATGCACCTGTCCAGCAGGTCATGTCAGCCGGTGCCACGGCCGACCCCGTCAAGGACTATCTGAAGCAGATCGGCAAGGTTGCCCTGCTGAACGCGGAGCAGGAAGTCGACCTTGCGCTCCGTATTGAAGCCGGCCTCTTCGCCGAAGAGAAGATCAACGCCGACGACGGCTCCATGGATCCGAAGCTCAAGCGTGAGCTCGAGTTCATCATCCACGACGGCAAGAGGGCCAAGAACCACCTCCTCGAGGCCAACCTGCGCCTCGTTGTCTCCTTGGCCAAGCGCTACACCGGCCGTGGCATGCTGTTCCTGGACCTCATCCAGGAAGGCAACCTGGGCCTGATCCGTGCAGTGGAGAAGTTCGACTACACCAAGGGCTTCAAGTTCTCCACCTACGCCACCTGGTGGATCCGCCAGGCCATCACCCGCGCCATGGCCGACCAGGCTCGAACCATCCGCATCCCCGTGCACATGGTGGAAGTCATCAACAAGCTGGCCCGCGTCCAGCGCCAAATGCTGCAGGACCTTGGTCGTGAACCTACGCCTGAGGAACTGGCCCTCGAACTGGACATGACCCCCGAGAAGGTCGTTGAAGTCCAGAAGTACGGCCGCGAGCCCATCTCGCTGCACACCCCGCTTGGCGAAGACGGCGATTCAGAATTCGGTGACCTCATCGAGGACTCCGAAGCCGTTGTGCCGGCGGACGCTGTGAGCTTCACCCTTCTCCAGGAGCAGTTGCACTCGGTGCTCGATACCCTGTCCGAGCGTGAAGCAGGCGTCGTCGCGATGCGTTTCGGCCTTACCGATGGCCAGCCGAAGACTTTAGACGAAATCGGCAAGGTCTATGGAGTCACCCGCGAACGCATTCGTCAGATCGAATCGAAGACGATGTCCAAGCTGCGCCACCCCTCGCGGTCGCAGGTTCTGCGCGACTACCTTGACTAAAGCAACGGACGCCATGCTTTAACCGGCACAGCCCGTCAAGAAGTGGACCCCCGGATGTTCCGGGGGTCCACTTCTTGCATCTAGGGGCTGTTCCGTTCGAGTGCTTTGCCGAGGATGCGGGCGCCCTCCGGGAAGGCGGAGGGGTTGGGTCCTGCGAAGTTGAGCCGGATGAACGGTCCCGCCGGTTCGGCCGGGAACCATTCCGTACCGACCGCGATCATTACCCCGGCACCCTCGCACTCACGGGTCAGACCTTCGAGGTCCGTCCCGTCGGGCAGGCGTGCCCAGAGATTCAGTCCTCCCTTCGGGATAAGGCTGAGATGGGCCCGGGGGGCGTGCTCGCGCAGGCTTGAGACAAGGAGGTCGCGGCGTGACTGGAGCTGATGGCGGAGGCTGCGCAGATGCGTCTGCCAGGCCGGCTGGGTGACGACATCGAGTGCCGCGGCCTGCAGCAATCCGCTGACGTACATCGACTCCGCCGCGCGGTCCGAAAGAATGCGTTCGCGGGCGGGACCGCGGGCGATGACGGCGGCAACGCGGATGGCCGGTGAAACGCTTTTCGTGAGGGAGCGCAGATAGACCACGTGGCCGGAGTCGTCACGGGCGGCAAGGGGTACCGCCGTCGACGTGATGCCGAAGTCGTGGGCCCAGTCGTCCTCGACGAGGAACGCGCCGTACTGTCGGACGACGTCCAGGACTTCTTCGCCCCGACGGCTGGACCATTGCGCTCCTGTGGGGTTGGCAAAGTTCGGTTGGGCGTAGAACAACCGTGCGCCCGTATCCTCAAAGGCCCTGGCCAATTCCTCGGGCTCCGGCCCATCGGCTCCGCTGGGCACCGGGACGATGCGGACTCCTGCTTGCGTCGCGGCAAGGATGGCTCCCCAGTAGCTCGGAGATTCCATGAGCAGCGGCTGCCCGTGGCCCACCAATGCAGTGAAGATGGAGCTGAGGCCGCCTTGGCTTCCAGGCAGCACGATGACGTCGCTCGGTGTTGGCGGGGTGAGCCCGGCATGCGTCGCGCTGCCGAGTTCGTGCGCGAACCAGGACTGCAACTCGGGAAGGCCCGCCGCCGGAGGCCGGGACAAAGCAGCGTCGCCGCGCGCCGCGCGGGCGAGGGCGGCCCGCACAAGCCGCTCCGGCAGGAGTTCCCGGTCCGGGTATCCGGAGTGGAAGGCAATAGTTGCGTTCGACGTGTCCCGCATCGTGGTGGAGGCTGAGCGCGGAGGCGCTTGCGGTGCGCGCAGTGCCGCAGTTTGCCAACCGTAATCCGAGGGGCGTGCTGTCCGGACCGCCCGCACGAAGGTGCCGACGCCGGGCCGGCTCTCGATCAAGCCCTGCGAGGTGAGTGCTTGCAAGGCTTTCTGCACCGTCACGGGGCTGGCCTGGTAGTCGGCAACCAGTGACCGGGTGGACGGCAGCCGGGATCCCGGCGCGGCCCCGGCGATCCATTCCCGCAGTCGCATCGCAATCCTGGAACTGCTATCGTTGTTCATGAGAGACAATAGTAGCGCTACTACGATTAATCGCCCAGTGATACTGTCCCGTCCCGCAACGGGCCTTTGGTGGGGCCTCCTGGGAGTAGCGGCGTTCTCGTTCACTGTTCCGTTCACCCGGGTGGCGGTTGGTGGCCTGTCGCCCTTGTTCATCGGCTCCGGCCGTGCCGTCGTCGCGTCGATGCTCGCGGCATCGGCCCTCTCGCTCACCAGGCAGCGGCTTCCTCGAGGCAGGCAATGGGCGCGCCTTGCCGTGGTTGCCGCCGGGATTGTTGTCGGATTCCCCTTGCTCACCTCGTTCGCACTCACGACGGCGCCAGCCAGCCACGGTGCCGTCGTGATCGCCCTCTTGCCGGCAGCAACGGCAACCGCCGCAGTACTCCGCGGACGCGAGCATCCGCCCGTCGCCTTCTGGCTCGTGACGGCCGTGGGCGCTGTTGCGGCCATTGCGTTCGCTTTCGCACAATCAGGCGGGCTAGGGCAGCTGAACTGGGCGGATGTGCTGCTCCTCGGCGCCGTCGTCGCAGCGGCCATCGGTTACGCGGAAGGCGGACTGCTCGCCCGCGAACTCGGCGCATGGCAGACCGTATCCTGGGCGCTCGTCCTGGCATTGCCGTTGATGGCCGGCCTGGCCGCCCTCTCCATGGCCCAGCAGCCGCCGTCAGCCTCACCGGGCCAGTGGGCTGCTTTTGCATATCTCGGAGTCATCAGCATGTTCTTCGGCTTCTTCGCCTGGTATCGGGGCCTCGCCGTTGGGCCCATGGCCAAAGTCAGCCAGGTACAACTCATCCAGCCCGTGCTGAGTATCTGCTGGGCAGCTGTGCTGCTGGGCGAATCCCTGGGCTGGGCCACGATTGTGGGCGGGCTGGCCGTCGTCGCCTGCGCCGGCGTCGCCGTCCGGGTCCGGCTCAATCCGCGGCCGGAACAGCATCGCTGAAGACCAACAGAACAGTTCGCCCGTCCCAAGATAGGAAGAATGGAACCATGTACATCCCAGCGCATTTCGAGGCCGGTCCTGACCTCGTCCACGACCTCCTGACCCGGCCAAGTGCAGCGAATCTGGTCACCATGACGTCGCAGGGCCTGCTCGTGACCCTCCTGCCGCTCATCTACGATCCCTCGATCGGCGAACACGGCGCGCTCCACGGACACCTCGCCCGGACCAACTCCCAATGGTCCGAGCCGGCGATCGGAGAATCACTTGCGATCATCCAGGGCGCGGACGCCTACATCTCGCCCTCCTGGTACGCGTCGAAGGCAGAGCATGGACGCGTCGTCCCGACGTGGAACTACTCCACAGCCCATGTCTACGGCACGCTTGCCGTCCATGACGATGCCGCGTGGCTCGGCAACCATGTCAGGCAGCTGACCAACCTCAACGAAGCCCGCTCCGAGCGACCGTGGTCCGTGGATGACGCGCCGGAGCGCTACGTCTCCGGCCAGTTGCGTGCGATCGTCGGCATCGAGCTGGTCATTACCCGTATCGAAGCGAAGGCCAAACTGAGCCAGAACCGGCCCGCCAAGGACATCGACGGGGTCGTGGCCGCCCTTGATGCCCAAGGGTACAAGGAGATTGCTGCCGACGTGGCCCGGGCCAGGAAGGGAAGTTAACGCAGCAGGGAAGTTAACGCAGCGGCCCCCTCCGTCCGGAGGGGGCCGCTGTCTCTCTGTGAAATTATGTCAGCCGGGCTGGCGCTGGGGCCGGCCCCTGATGGCTAGTCGGCGAGGACGGGTTCCTTCTCCTGAAGGCGGGCCGTCTCGTCATGCCAGTCCGAGGTCAGCGGCCGCAGCGTGGCCTCTACTGCACGTGCGTGGTGGCCGCAGAAGAGCAGCTCACCGCCGGAGGACTCGAGTACAACGC
The DNA here is from genome assembly GCF_040702485.1 of Arthrobacter sp. NPDC080031. Taxonomy (NCBI): domain Bacteria; kingdom Bacillati; phylum Actinomycetota; class Actinomycetes; order Micrococcales; family Micrococcaceae; genus Arthrobacter; species Arthrobacter sp. NPDC080031. The sequence continues at coordinate 168,079 of NZ_JBFBLA010000007.1, read as the reverse complement.
GGACATATGCCTGGGCCCCGCAACGGTCGCACCGGTCGAGTGCATTGAGTGTGCGGTCTGCAACTGCTGTTGTCATGTTCGGCCTCCTTAGTAGTTCTGTGTATCCATATAACCAGCATTCGAGGCAAAACCATGGCAAGGATGGGTCACGTTCGCTGTCCGCGTATCACATGTGCGTAACACCGGGAAGTGGCGTCCAGCACGATTGGGAGTGGCAGCTCTCGTCCTGGCTCCGGGGCGGCTAGCCTAGGAGAAGTGTTTTTTGCCTCTGTTACACCCCCGAAGGAGCGCCCCGCCCGTGGCACCGAGTTCTGAATACAACGCCCGGCACCTTTCCGTCCTGGAAGGCCTGGAGGCGGTCCGCAAGCGTCCGGGCATGTACATCGGCTCCACCGACTCGCGCGGCCTCATGCACTGCTTGTGGGAGATCATCGACAACTCCGTGGACGAAGCGCTGGCGGGCTTCGGGCATGACATCCAGATCATCCTGCACGCGGACAATTCGGTGGAAATCCACGACGACGGCCGCGGCATCCCCGTGGACCTGGAACCCAAGACCGGGCTCACCGGCGTCGAAGTCGTCTTTACCAAGCTGCATGCAGGCGGAAAGTTCGGTGGCGGCTCCTACACGGCGTCCGGCGGTCTGCACGGCGTCGGCGCGTCCGTCGTGAATGCGCTCTCTGCCCGCCTTGACGTGCAGGTGGACCGCGGCGGCAAGACGTACCAGATGTCTTTCCGCCGCGGCGAGCCCGGACGATTCAAGGACACGGGCTCGAAGCCCAGCCCGACGTCGGTCTTCGAACCGTTCATCGAGAACTCGGTGCTCGACGTCGTGGGCAAGGCCAAGCGGGGTGTCACCGGTACCCGGATCCGCTACTGGGCAGACCGGCAGATCTTCACCCCGGACGCGAAGTTCGCCTACGAGGATCTTGCGGCGCGCGCCCGCCAAACGTCTTTCCTGGTTCCGGGCCTCAAGCTCACGGTCCGCGACGAGCGCCGGCTCCCGGGTACCCCCGGCGAAAACGGGCCGCACCAGGAGGTCTTCCATCACGACGGCGGCATTTCCGAGTTCGTCGAGTTCCTCGCCGCGGATTCGGGCGTCACTGATGTCTGGCGGCTCCACGGTGCGGGCAAGTTCAAGGAAACCGTTCCGGTCCTTGACGAAAACGGGCACAGCAAGATCGCCGAAGTGGAACGCGACTGTGAAGTGGACATCGCGCTGCGCTGGGGGATCGGCTACGAAACCACCATGCGGAGCTTCGTCAACATCATCGCTACGCCCAAGGGCGGCACGCACCAGGCAGGCTTCGAACAAGCACTCCTGAAGACCTTCCGCAAGGCCGTCGAAACGAACGCACGCAAGCTCAAGGCGGGCAACGACAAGATTGAGAAGGACGACATCCTTGCCGGCCTGACAGCAGTGCTGACGGTCCGCTTGGCAGAGCCGCAATTCGAGGGCCAGACCAAGGAAATCCTGGGCACTTCAGCCGTCAGGGCGATCGTTGCCAAGGTGGTCGAGGAAGAGATCACGGCGCGCCTGAACTCGGCGAACCGCAACGACAAGGCCCAGTCCGCACTCCTGCTCGAGAAGATCGTCAGCGAGATGAAGTCCCGCATCTCGGCCCGCGTCCACAAGGAAACGCAACGCCGGAAGAATGCGCTGGAGACGTCGTCGATGCCCACCAAGCTGGCAGATTGCCGCACGGACGATGTTGGACGCTCGGAGCTGTTCATCGTGGAAGGTGACTCCGCGCTCGGCACTGCCAAGCTGGCGCGGTCCTCGGACTTCCAGGCGCTGCTGCCGATCCGCGGCAAGATCCTCAACGTGCAGAAGGCCTCGGTGGGGGACATGCTCTCCAACGCGGAGTGCGCAGCCCTCATCCAGGTAGTGGGTGCCGGCTCGGGCAGGAGCTTCGACATCGACGCCGCCCGTTACGGCAAGGTGATCCTGATGACCGATGCGGACGTCGACGGCGCCCACATCCGCACACTGCTCCTCACCCTGTTCTTCCGGTACATGCGCCCCATGATCGACGAGGGCCGGGTGTACGCTGCGGTACCGCCGTTGCACCGGGTGGAAGTCATCAACGCCGGCCAGAAGGCCAACGAGATGATCTACACGTACTCGGAGGCTGAGCTGCACGTCCTGCTGGCCAGGCTCGCCAAGGAAGGCAAGCGCTACAAGGAGCCGATCCAGCGCTACAAGGGCCTGGGTGAGATGGACGCCGAGCAGCTCGCCGAGACCACGATGGATCCGCGCCACCGCACCCTCCGCAAGGTGGGGATTGAGAACGCCAAAATGGCGGAGGACACCTTTGACCTCCTGATGGGATCGGACGTCGCCCCGCGCAAGGACTTCATTATTGCCGGGGCCGCGGACCTGGACCGCGAACGCATCGACGCCTGATTTCGGGTGGGCATGTCCCGTCCCGGCAGCGTGGAGTGGACATAGTCCGAATATGTCCACTGCGTTCTCCGGCGGCCGGACATGTCCGGTGGCCTGGATCAGCCCAGCAAACCCGGTACGATCAGCAAGCCTGTCGGCACTGCGAGCAACATGGCCGACGCCGCGAGCACCAAAGCGCGCTGAGCTGCCGGGAGCGGCGGCTTGGGTGAGAGCAGCCGGCTGACGCGCGACGCCGTCGTACGCGGTGAATCGGCACCGCCGGTGCCGCTCAAGGAGCTGCTTTCGGGGGAAGCGTCCGGATCGCTTGTCCGGGGGAGCGCGAATTGCTCCACGGGGCGGGCGGAGCCGCTGGCCACGATCGCGATCGCCTTGATGAGCGTTCCCTTGCTCTCGGTGCGCAAGGCCACATCGTCGGCGAGCATTTCGATCAGGGAGTTGACCGCAACCTGGGCCAGTCGCGTGGTGGGGAACCAGGGCAGTGCCTGGCGCCATGCCGCGAAGGCCCACAAGAGGAGGTCGTGGCGTTGCGAGAGATGGGCATTTTCGTGGATGAGGACGGCCCGCAGCTCGGCAGGCTCCAGGGCGGCCATCAGGCCGTCGGACAGGACGGTCACTGACCGGGCGCCGCCGGGCAGGCAGTACGCCACGGGGGAATCGTGGTTGATGACCACGGTCCCTGGGCCGTCGGCGGACGGCGAGGCCAGAAGCGCGAGGAGCTCGCGGTGCCTCCGCCGCTGCCGCTCGATCTTGACGTAGGTAAGCAGCAGGGTGAACACGAGATGGGCGCTCAGGAGCGCCGCGGCGGACAAGGCGAACAAGTGCCAGAAGCCCAACGCCGTGGTGGGCTCGTTGTGAAGCACCATGCCGGCCAAGGAACGCAGGCCGGCAATGAGGTTGTCGCCGATGGGCTCAAGCCCGTAGACCAGCATGGCCCCGATCATCGAGAGGCCACCGGCGAGTGCGATGGCTTGCCATAGGACCATGGCCATGAAAGGCGCGCGCGCCGGCCACTCAGCGCGCGACAAAAGGACGGGAACCGGCCATGCCAGCACCAAAGAAAGGACCGCCAGAAAATATGAGGTCCAGAACACGGGTGCTTAGTTTTCGCCGAGCAGCTTGCGCAGCGTGGCAGCTTCACTCTCGCTCACGGAACCGATGAACCGGGCCAGCACGGCTTCGCGGTCCGGGGCGGAACCCAGGGCCTCGTGCATGAGGTCCGCCGTGTGGTCCGCGCGGCTCGAAACGGCCTGGTAGCGGTGCGGGCGGGTGCCGCGTTCGCGCTCCACGAGGCCCTTCTTCTCAAGGCGGGACAAGACCGTCAGGACCGTGGTGACTGCGAGGTCCTTGCCTTGGTGTCCTGCAATGCCATCCGAGGCGGCAGAATCCTGCGCCAGCAGGTCACGAAGCTTGTTGGCTGTTGCAGCTTCCTGGCCTGCCCAGAGGAGATCCATGACCGCCCGTTCCAGTTCGCCAAGACTTGCCATCAATGCATCCCTACTTTCCGCGCTTCCCCGCCCCGTTTCCCAGGCTGAAGGAGCGCGATAATCCAACATTCCACCCTCAATCTACCGTTTTTTGGCCCGCGATTCTACGTGAGGTAGAACATGCGGCGTGGCGTGTCCTTGCGGCACTGTTACGCCACTGGAAGAGTGGTGAGCAGATCCCGGGGGGTTTGTTCTACACTGTGTAGAAGAAGTCAGTTCTACGCAACGTAGAAGAAAGGCGCCGCAAGCGGGCGTCGGGACAATGCCGGATAAAAAGGACAGCCATGGACGCCTTGGAAATCGCACGCTGGCAATTTGGAATCACCACGGTCTACCACTTCATGATGGTGCCGCTGACCATCGGGCTGGGGCTTGTCGTGGCCGTCATCCAGACCCTCTGGTACCGCACGGGCAAAGTTGAATACCTGCGGATGACCAAGTTCTGGGGCAAGCTCTTCCTCATCAACTTCATCATGGGCGTGGCCACGGGTATCGTGCAGGAATTCCAGTTCGGCATGGCGTGGAGCGAATACAGCCGATTCGTCGGCGACGTCTTCGGTGCGCCCCTGGCCCTGGAAGCGCTTCTGGCGTTCTTTGTGGAATCGACCTTCCTGGGGCTATGGATCTTCGGCTGGAAGCAACTCAAGCGTGGCGTCCACCTCGCGTGCCTCTGGATCGCCGTGATCGGCTCGGTCTTCTCGGCCTACTTCATCATCGTGGCCAACTCCTGGATGCAGCACCCTGTCGGCGTCACGATGGTCAACGGGCGTCCCGTCATGACCGACGCCTGGGCAGTCTTCACCAACAACACCGCCATGGTGGCCGTCCCTCACACGCTCTTCGGTGCGCTCGCCGTCGCCGGTGCGTTCCTCCTGGGCATCGCCTGGTACCACCTCTGGCGCCGCCGCCACGACGGCATTGACACCGTCGGAGCGGACGGCCGGGCCATCGCGGGCGAAGCCGACATTCCCGGACGGGACAAGGCCGACTACAAGGTGTGGATCAACTCGCTGCGGATCGGCGCCGTCGTCGCCATGATCTCTTTCGCCGGCACCGCCATTACCGGCGATTTGCAGGGCAAGCTGATGTTCGAACAACAGCCCATGAAGATGGCCGCGGCCGAAGCCGCCTGCCACGACGGTACGGGCTTTTCCGTGCTGAGCATCGGCAACCTCGGGTCCAAGAACTGCAACGACATCGTGGCCGTGATCGAGGTCCCCGGCATCCTTTCCTTCCTAGCCAAGGGCGATTTCAACACGGAAGTGAAGGGCGTCAACAGCCTCCTCGACGAATACCAGGCCAAGTACGGCACCCACCTGCCGAGCAATCCCCTGTACGGCGACCGGGCAGGCCAGCAAATCCAGTACGTACCCGTCATGGAAGTGACCTACTGGGGCTTCCGCATGATGATCGGCTTCGGCGGGATCGCCGCTCTTGCCGCATTGCTTGCCCTCTGGGTCACACGCAAGGGCATGGTCCCGCAATCCCGCTGGATCATGCGCCTGGCGGTGTTCGGCATCCTGGCTCCCTTCGGGGCCAACGCCGCCGGCTGGATCTTCACCGAAATGGGCCGCCAACCGTTCGTCGTCGCGCCCAATCCGGACGCCAGCGGCGTCGACCAAGTGTTCATGTTCACCGCCGCGGCCGTCTCACCAGGTGTCTCCGCCGCCGAGCTGATCACCTCGCTCGTCGCGTTGGCCTCCATCTACGCGGTCCTGCTGGTGGTCGAAGTCCGGCTCCTGGTCAAATACGCCCGGGGTGGCGTGGCGTCCGCGATGCCGGAGCTCGCCGAGGCTCGCGGGAGCGAAAAGAAGGAAAAGAAGGACGACGACGGCGGGACCCCGGGCGCCCCGGGCCAACCCGGCGACAGCGACGACGTCCTGGCATTCGCCTACTAGGAAGCAGAGGAATCTTTCGAATGGAACTGTTGCCTACCGTCTGGTTCGTGGCCATCGCCGTGCTGTGGACGGGATACCTCTTCCTGGAGGGCTTCGACCTGGGTGTCGGAATGCTCATGAAGCTCTTCGCCCGGAACAACACCGACCGCCGGGTGCTGCTGAACACGATCGGACCGGTGTGGGACGGGAACGAAGTCTGGCTCCTGACTGCGGCCGGTGCCACCTTCGCCGCCTTCCCGCTGTGGTACGCCTCGCTGTTTTCGGCGCTCTACCTGCCGCTCCTGATTGTCCTGGTGGCCCTGATCTTCCGGGCCGTGGCTTTCGAGTACCGGGGCAAAGTGGACAGCCCGCGCTGGCGGACCGCCTGGGACTGGGCTATTGCCTTGGGCTCGTTCGTTGCCGCGTTCGGCATCGGCGCCGCGCTGGCGTTGACCACCACCGGGCTGCCGATCGACGCGAACGGCGACCGCGAGGGCGGCCCCTTTGCCTGGTTCAGCGGATACGCCGTACTGGGCGGATTCGCCGTCGTCGCGTTCGCGCTGGTACATGCCCTGGCGTTCCTGGCCCTGAAGACCGACGGCGAAGTGCGCCACCGCGCGCGCCGCTGGTTTGTGCGGCTCGCACCGCTCGCGTTGCTTCCGCTGCTTGCGTGGATGGTGGCCGTACAGCTCCTCAACGGCAAACCGCTGACGTGGATCCTGGTGGTCCTCGGAGTCCTCGCAGCTGCAGGGGCCTGGGTACTCGCCCGCAAGGGGGCCGAGGGCAAGGCCTTCGGAGCCCTGGGTGCGTTCCTGGTGTGTGCCACTGCGTCCATTTTCGGTGCCGCGTTCCCCGTGGTCATCCCTTCCACCCTGAACCCCGCCTTCAACCTCACCATTTCCAACGCCTCGTCCTCCGCCTACACCCTGGGGCTGATGAGCATCGTTGCCGCCGTCGGCTTGCCCCTTGTCATCGCTTACCAGGCCTGGACCTACTGGGTGTTCCGCCGCCGCGTGAGCGCGGCACATATTCCCGCCGCACATGGCTTCCTCCCGGCCATCGCGGCCAAGGTCCTGGCCGGCCATGCGGCGCCGGGCGGACCAGCCGCCAAAAACGCATCCCACGACGCCGGCGAGTAACGGATGAAGCCCCAGCTGCCCGCCGGACCTGCCACCCGATCCGCCTTGTACGTCCTTGGCCTGCTGTCCTCACTCAAGGCCTTGTCCCTGGTTCTGATTGCGCAGGCCATCGCGGGAATGCTGTCCGGACTTGCAGCGGGCGGCATGGGGTGGCGCGAAGGACTCCTCTGGGGCGCCGCCGGTGCGGTCCTGCGGTCGCTGACGGTCTGGGGACAGGGCGTCGCGGCGCGCCGGGCGGCCCTTGGGGTCAAGGAAGAGCTGAGGTCCAGGCTGCTGGGGCGTGCCCTCGGCGCCGGGGCTGCGGGACGGGTCGGCGAAGTGAACGACGGCGGGCTCGCCGTGCTCGCGACCCGCGGACTTGATGCACTGGACAACTACTACACCCAGTTCCTGCCCGCTTTGGTCAATTGTGCAGCGTTGCCCCTGCTCCTTGGCGCGCGGATCCTCTTCGCGGATTGGGTCAGCGCCGTGGTTGTGGTGCTGACCTTGCCGCTGGTCCCGCTGTTCATGGTGCTGATCGGCCGCCACACCGAGGACCGGGTCCACGAAGCCCAATCCGCGCTGCGGAGGCTCTCGGGACACATCCTGGAGTTGGCCAAGGGACTTCCCGTGCTGGTGGGACTGGGCCGCGCGGGCGAACAGCGCGCCGCCCTTGAGGACCTCTCCGAGGAATACCGCTCGCGCACCATGGGAACACTGCGTACTGCCTTCTTGTCCGCGCTCGCCCTGGAACTGATAGCCACCATTTCCGTCGCGGTTGTGGCCGTCTTCATCGGCGTGCGGCTGGTGGCGGGCGACATGGGACTGGAAGCAGGCCTGCTGGCCCTCATCCTCGCCCCCGATTGCTATCTTCCCCTGCGCGAGCTGGGCACAGCCCACCACGCCAGCGACGACGGGCGCGAGGCCTTGGCCGCAGCCAACGCCGTGCTGGAGTCGCCGGCGGGCCGTCCGCTGAGCAGTTGTTCCGGCACCGAAGAGTCCGCCGCCGTCGTGGTCACCGGACTGACGGTGAGGTATCCGGGAAGGGTGGCCGCCGCCGTCGGGCCCATCGACTTCAAGGCGCCGGCGGGACAGATCACCGCCCTTGACGGCCGGAGCGGTTCGGGCAAGAGCACCATCCTGGGCGTCCTCGCCGGAACGATCGGCGACGGTCCGCTGGCAACCATTGAAGGTTCCGTAAACGGACTGGGCGCCGGCACCGTGGCTTGGGTACCGCAGCATCCGGTCATGGTGGCCGGAACGGTGCTGGACGAGGTCGTCATTTACCTGAACGGCGGCAGCCAGGACGTCGCGTCGTTGGACCCTGGGTCCACGCCGGAAGCGGACATTGCGAGGGCCATGCGTTGCCTGGAGCAGTCTGCCGCGGAGCACCTCGCGTTCAAACATCCTTCCGAGTTGAGCCCCGGCGAGGTACGGCGGGTGGCCGTGGCCCGCGGCTTGGCGCGGCTCAACGCGGGAGCCGCCGTCCTGCTGCTCGACGAACCCACCGCGCACCTCGACGCCGCATCCGCGGACGCGATCCGTTCGGCCATCGCCGGGCTGCGAGGGGCCGCGACTGTCATCATGGTGGCCCACGACGCCGCGACCCGGAAACTGGCGGACAACATCGTTAAAGTCGACGGCGGGACAGTCGACAGCGGGATGGTCGACGGCGGGATGGCGCAGGAGCGAACCGGGCCCTTGGGCCGGGAATCCGCCGCAACTGTGCCGGCTCCGCGCCAGCACGACGCGAATCCCGGCAACACACCGGACAGGGGAATCGAACCCCCCACCACCACCATCTCCACGCTCAAGGCCCTGGCCCGTATCCTGGCGCCCGTCCGCTACAAGTTCGCCGGTGCCGTGCTGCTCGCGGCGCTCGCTGCCTTGTTTGCCGTGGCGTTGTCCGGGCTGTCCGGCTGGCTCATCATCCGGGCCAGCGAACAACCGCCCATCCTGTACTTGCTCGGAGCCATCGTGGGCGTTCGATTCTTCGGCATTGGCAGGGCGGTGCTGCGGTACTCCGAACGGCTCGTCCTGCACGACACCGTCTTCGCCGCGATGACAAGGCTCCGGGGGGCGCTCTGGGCGGCGCTCAGCGCGCGGGCGCTGTCACTCCGCCGGCTCCTGCAGGGCGGCAATGTCCTCGGAGCGGTGGTGGACGACGTCGATACCCTGCGGGACGTGTTGCCGCGCGTCGTCCTGCCGCCCCTGTCCGCGCTTGCCGTCGCGGCCTCGGCCGTGGTCGCCTCGGCCCTGCTGGTTCCCGCCACTGTGCCGGCGGTTGTCGCGAGCGCCGTGGTTGGCCTTGTCCTGGCTCCTCTTCTTGCCCTGATGGCGGACCGCAACGCGGCCCGCTCAGAGCAGCAACTGCGCTCACTCGTTCTGCGCGACGTTGCCGCAGCCCTCGACGCCCGCGCGGAGCTCAGCGCAAACGGCGTGGCCGGAACGGTTCTGTCCTCCCTGACCCGGAGGGACAACTCAGCCACTGCGGCCGCGCAGCGCTCCGCGTGGGCTGACGGCATCGGCCAGGGGTTGACCGTGCTGGCCTGCACCCTGGGAGCGCTTGTCGCCGGCATTCTCGCGGCACCGTCGGTGCAATCCGGAACTGTCGCGCCGGCTGTGCTCGCCGTCGTCGTCCTGGTTCAGCTGGCGCTCGCGGAGCCCTACGGGGCGGTAGTGTCTGCCGTGCGGCAGGGTCCGGCTTTGGCCGCGGTGCTGCTGCGGATCGCCCAGTCAGGAGCCTTTGACGCCGCAGATTCCGACGGCGGTGTGCTGAGGCTGCCGAAGCGACCCGACGGCGCTGCGGGACTGCAGCTGGACGGACTCGCGGCTTCCTGGCCCGGCGGCGCGCCCGTGTTCAGCGGGCTCAGCGCCGAAGCGGCCCCCGGGCGCTGGCTTGCGGTCACGGGTCCCTCCGGCTCGGGGAAATCCACGTTGCTCTCCGTGCTGCTTGGCTTCCTGCCGGCATCATCCGGGAGGGCCTACGTCAGTAGAAATGCTGCTTGGTGTCCCCAGGAGGCCCACCTCTTCGACTCCACTATCCGGGGCAATCTGTTGCTCGCCCGCCCGGCTAGCCGTAAGCCTTCCGAAGCGGACATGTACCAGGCCTTGGGCGCCGTCGGGCTTTCAGGATTGGTATCCCGGCTTCCCGGGGGTCTTGACAGTCGCATAGGCCCCTCGGGTTCGTTCCTGAGCGGCGGCGAACGCCAACGGCTCGCCATGGCCCGCACGCTCCTCACCGGCGCAGCTGTCCTCCTCCTGGACGAGCCGACGGCCCATCTCGACGCCGAGGCCGGCCGCCTCATGATGGCGGAGCTGCGTGCCGGCCTGAAGGACGTCACGGTGGTCCTGGTGACGCACAATCCGGCCGACATTGCCGGGGGAGACTCCCTTTTGGATCTCGGTTCGCCGTCGGCGCTGCCGGTGCTCGTGCGTGGAAACTAGCCGTGGAGCCGTTCGAAGGTGGCGTCCACCGATTCGACAATGGTGTCCACGAGCTTCCGCGCGTCGTCTTCCCGGATGAGCGGAGTCGACTGACCTGCCCATAGGGACATCACGTCCGGTATTCCCTGTGCTGCCGCGGCGGGCCGGAACTTGCCCGTCAGCCAGTTCTGGATCGGGAACGGGGCATACGTGGCAGGATCGGCGAGCTCGGCGATGATCCGGTTGGGGATGCCGCGCGCCAAGCGGCCGCTGAGGGCGCGCGTCAGGACGGTGCGGGCGGCGTCGGGCCCGCGCATCGCGGCGAGGTGCGCGGGACTGATGGCTGACTGGCGCGTGGCCAGGAAGGCAGAACCGATCTGCACCGCGTCCGCGCCGAGCGCCAAGGCGGCAGCGACCCCGCGCCCGTCTGCGATGCCGCCTGCGGCGATGACTGGAACCGGGACGGCATCCACCACCTGGGGTACCAGGGCCATGGTCCCGACGAGCGAGTCCTCCGGGGCCCGCAGGAAGGAAACCCGGTGTCCGCCGGCCTCCATGCCCGTGGCCACGATGGCGTCCACGCCGCCGGTAGCCAAGGCCACGGCTTCGTCAACAGTGGTGGCAGTACCGACCACCACGATGCCGTTCCGGTGTGCCTCCTCGATGACAGCTTCGGACGGAACCCCGAAGACGAAACTCAGCACGGTCGGGCGGGCAGCGATGGCCGCTTGAATCTGTTCCTGCAGATCGGGCAGGTAGGTGTCCGGTTGCGCGGGTGGTTCCACGCCCACCAGCTCGAAATACGGCCGTAGTACGTCCACGTAGGCGGCGAACTGCCGGGCGTCCACGGTTGGCGGCTCTTCACCCTCGATGGGGAGCCAAAGATTCAGTGCGAAAGCTTTCCCGGTGGCCTCCCTGAGCTCGCGGGCCGTCGTGGCAATCCTCTCCGCATCGTATCTGTAGAGGCCGTACGAACCGAGCCCGCCGGCCTCGCTGACGGTGGCCGACAGTTCCACCGAGGACAAGCCGCCGAACGGACCGAGGACGATGGGCAGGTCAATCTTGAAGAGGCGGCTGGCCCGTGTGTCTTTCCAGGACATCGCAGCGCCTAGCCGTCGACGTCGTGCAGGTGATGGACGACGTCGTGCAGGAAGTACTGGGCAAACGTCAACACGGTGAACGTGGATCCGTTGCTGCGGACCCCCGTGCGGGGCCACTCGTCTTCGTGGACAGCGGCGAAGGAGTTGGCAATTTGAGTGCCCTCGGCGGCCAGCTGCGCAGCCACTTCCCCCGGATCCGCGTTGGCGTAGTCGCCGTCGATCGCGGCCTTGTCCTGGTCCCAATTGGCGAAGTGGGCGTCGTCCTCCCGCAGCATCAGGTTCAGGCGCTGGTCGAAGAGGCTGAAGACATCCCGCACGTGGCAGGCATACTCCAACGGCGACCACGTGTGCTCGTCAGGACGGGTGGACGCGTCTTCCCGGCGCAGCACGGCCCGCCAACGCGGCAGCATGTTCAGGACTGTCCCCGGGACGGTGGACGGGGTCACAGTGGCGGCGTCGAAGCCGCATTCGGGGCAGGGCGTCGACAGAACCCAGGTCCAGTCCTTGTCATCGGGAATGATCGGCATGGCAGTAGTCTAGGGCCCGGATTCCTGATCCGGTCACGCGACCTGCGAGAGGCTGAACCCCCGTCCGATCGGCCCGATCAGGAGTAAGGTTATGAGCTGGGGAAGCCTGGAAAGTGAAATTGCCATGCTTAAGGATCTAAACGTCGCCGGAGTGCTCCCTGCCAGCGATATCGCCCGCGCCCGCGACTTCTACCGCGACAAGCTCGGTCTCGAACCGGACAACCCGGAGGCCAAAGACAACCTGATGTACAAGTGCGCCAACGGCACCGGCTTCCTGCTCTATGAGACGCCCAACGCCGGAACCGCCAAGAACACCCAGTTGGGTTTCCAGAGCACGGACCTGGACAAGGACATGGCCGATCTCAGGGCCCGCGGAGTCGTTTTCGAAGAATACGACTTCCCGGGCCTGAAAACCGAAAACGGCGTAGCCACCTTGCCGGACGGCGAACGGGGAGCCTGGTTCCTCGACTCGGAAGGAAACATCCTCAGTATCGCCACGATGTAGCCGGGCGCATTCGGGTTTCAGCCTTCGACGGCTGCTACTTCGCTTCCGTTCCCTTCGTCCCACGCCATGCTCGCACCAATGGCATCCACGGGCTGGGAGAGGGGAACGCCGGAGCCGTCACGGCGGCCGTGTTCCTGTGGCAGGGCACGGGCCACCCCGGCGCTGGATGATGCCTTCGCCGGACCGTGCCCCGCCCACCCGAGCAGCAGTGTGTCTTCGCCCTTGAGGAAACGGTGGGCCCGGACCCCTCCCGTCGCCCGGCCCTTGGCGGGGTATTCCTCGAACCGGGTGATCTTCGCCGTGCCCGGAGCAGTCCCCGGCAGCGCGCCGTTGCTGCCGGCAATCGTCACGACGACGGCGGCCGGGTCGTTGGCGCGCACCGTGCCGAAGTGGATGACGTCGTCGCCGTCCGCAAGCTTGATGCCCGCCATGCCGCCCGCGGTACGGCCCTGCGGCCGAACGGCAGAGGCGCTGAAACGCAGGAGCTGCGCAAGCCGGGTGACGAAGACAAGGTCGACGTCGTCGTCGGGGGCCGGCTCCACCCCCACCACCGTGTCCTTGTCCTTCAGGGCGATGATTTCCCAGTCTTCCCGGTTCAACGGGTAGTCCGGCTGGACGCGCTTCACCACGCCCTGGACCGTTCCGATGGCCAACACGGCATCCAGCGGTACGAACGCCACGAGAGTTTCGCCCTTGAGCAGGGTGATGAAGTCTTTTGCCGCGACGCCCCCGGCAAGATTGGGCAGGCCGGACATGGGCGGCAGCACCGGCATGTCCATGACTTGTACCCGGAGCATGCGGCCCTGCGAGGTTACCGCGCCGATTTCGCCGCGCGCGGTTGTCTTGACCACGGATCGGTAGACATCATGCTTGCTCCGCGGGCCGGATTCGGCCAGCGGCTCCTGGTTGGATGTGCGTGCGATCTGGCCCGAGGTGCTGAGCAGTGCCCAGCAGGGGTCATCGGGGATCTCGAGCGGAAGTGCTGCAGCCTTCCCCTTGCCTGCCGGGACGGCTGCTGCAAGCGCGGCGGCGACCGTGGGGGATACGGCCTCGGACTCGAGGAGAACCGTGCGTCGCGGCGTGCCGTACTTCTCGGCCACTTCGGCCAATTCCCCGGACACCAGTTCGCGCAGGAGCACGTCGGACCTCAGGATCGCTTCGAGTTCGGCGATCTCCCGGCGCAGTTCTTCCTGCTCTTTCTCAAGTTCGATGCGCGAGTACTTGGTCAGTTGGCGCAGGCGGAGTTCCAGGATGTAGTTGGCCTGGATTTCGGACAGGTCGTAGATGGACATCAGCCGTTCGCGGGCCGCCGCTGCCTCGTCCGAGGAGCGGATGATCTGGATGACCTCGTCGATGTCCACGATCGCGATCAACAGGCCCTCCACCAGGTGGAGGCGGTCCTTCTTCTTTCCCAGGCGGAAGGCCGTGCGGCGGCGTACGACGGACAGGCGGTGGCCGACATACACCTGCAGGAGCTGGAGCAAGCCCAAAGTCTGCGGCTGCCCGTCCACCAGGGTCACGTTGTTGATGCCGAAGGAGTCTTCCATCGGGGTGAACCGGTAGAGCTGCTGGAGCACGGCGTTGGGGTTGAAGCCGTTCTTGATCTCGATCACGAGCCGCAGTCCGTGCTTGCGGTCAGTGAGGTCCATGACATCGCTGATGCCCGTCAGCTTTTTGGCGTTTACGGCATCCTTGATCTTCTCGATGACCTTCTCCGGACCCACCATGTAGGGGAGTTCGGTGACCACCAGGCCGGTGCGCCGCGCGGTCAGTTGCTCGATCTCCACCTTGGCGCGGGTCTTGAATGAACCACGCCCCGTGGCGTAGGCATCACGGATTCCGTCCAGGCCGACGATCCTGCCGCCTGTGGGCAAGTCGGGGCCGGGCACGAACCGCATGACGTCGTCCAGCGTGGCGTCCGGATTGGCGATGAGGTGCCGGGCGGCCGCGATGACTTCCACGAGGTTGTGGGGAGCCATGTTGGTGGCCATGCCGACCGCAATGCCCGTGGTGCCGTTGACCAGCAAGTTCGGGAAAGCCGCGGGCAGGACATCCGGCTGGGTGAGCTGGTTGTCGTAGTTGGGGACGAAATCCACCACGTCTTCGTCGAGGTGCTCGGTCATCGTCATCGCTGCCGCTGCGAGCCGGGCTTCCGTGTAACGCGGCGCGGCCGGGCCGTCGTCGAGCGAACCGAAGTTGCCGTGCCCGTCAATCAGGGGCAGGCGCAGCGAGAAGTCCTGTGCCATGCGCACCATGGCGTCATAGATCGCCGCATCACCGTGGGGGTGCAGCTTTCCCATGACTTCGCCCACCACGCGGGCGCTTTTCACGTGCCCGCGGTCCGGGCGCAGGCCCATGTCGCTCATCATGTACAAGATGCGCCGTTGGACGGGTTTGAGGCCGTCGCGCGCATCGGGGAGCGCGCGGGAATAGATCACCGAATACGCGTACTCCAGGAAGGAGCCTTCCATTTCGGAAGTGACGTCGATATCGATGATGTTCTCGGTGAAGTCCCCGTCGACGGCGGCCGAGGCTGCGTTTGAGCGGGAGGGACTTTGGCTTCGTGCCATGGAGTCGGTGGATCCTTAAACGTGTACTGCGGAAGACTTAGCTAGGCTAAGCCTATGGTGGATCAGCCCGGCACCGGCGTATATCCGGAATATTGGGAGGCCGATGTCGTGCTTCGCGACGGCGGAACGGCCCACTTGAGACCTATCTCACCCGAAGATGCCGACGCGCTCCAGGCCTTCCACACGGCGCAGTCCGAGACTTCCATCTACATGCGGTTCTTCTCGTTCAAATCCAGGCTCTCGAGCAAGGAACTGCGCCGCTTCACCGAGGTGGACCACAAGGACAGGGTGGCGTTCGTCATCACCATCGGAGGCGAGATCGTGGGCGTCGGCCGGTACGACCGGCTGGATGACCCCACCGAGGCCGAGGTGGCCTTCAATATTTCCGACGCCCAGCAGGGCCGGGGCATCGGCTCCATCCTGCTCGAACACCTGGCTGCGGCTGCCCGGGAGAACGGGATCCGCCGCTTCACGGCCGAGGTCCTGCCGGAGAACCGCAAAATGCTCCGGGTCTTCGCCGACGCCGGCTACGAGCTCGCGCGCAGATTCGACGACGGCGTCGTCAGCGTCGAATTCAACATCGACCCCACCGAAAAATCGCTGGCCGTCATGGAATCGCGGGAACACCGCGCCGAGGCCCGCAGCGTACGGGACTTGCTGGCGCCGTCGTCGATCGCTGTAGTGGGCGCCAGCCGCCGGTGGGGGACGGTCGGGCACCAGTTGCTTGAACACATCCTCGAGGGTCGCTTCACCGGCGCGGTCTATGCGGTCAACCCCGAAGCATTCGAACTGGCCGGCATGAAGTCCTTCGCCCGGATCGCCGACGTCCCCGGGCCGGTGCAGCTCGCCGTCATCGCGGTTCCGTACGAGGAAGTGCCGAAAGTCGTGAATGAGTGCGGGGCGGCCGGTGTCAAGGGCCTTGTGGTCGCCACAGCAGGGTACGCGGACGACGGCGAGCGGGGGCTGCGGAGGCAGCGGGAGCTGGTGCGCCAGGCCAGATCCTATGGCATGCGCGTGATCGGCCCGGAGTCCCTGGGGATCGTGAACACGAACCCGGAGGTTTCGCTCAACGCGTCGATGGCCCCGAGCCTGCCCCGGCGTGGAGGACTGGGTCTGTTTTCGCAATCCGCGGCCATCGGGGTTTCCGTCTACGCCGCGGCGAGCCGCCGGGGAGTGGGCATCTCCTCGTTCCTGTCCGCCGGCAACCGTGCCGATATCTCCGGGAACGACGTCATGCAGTTCTGGGAAGACGATCCCGACACCGTCGCCGTCGGGCTCTATCTGGAGTCGATCGGCAATCCCCGCAAGTTCTCCCGCCTGGCCCGGCGCTTGTCGCGCAGCAAGCCGGTCATCGTTGCCAAGTCGGATGTCACCGGGCTTCGCCTTCCGGCGGGGCATGTCGTCCGGACCACGCTGGCGCCTGCGGCGGCCCTGGATGCGATGATGCGCCAAGCCGGCGTCATCGCCGTCGAAACCATCGAACAGCTCATGGACGTAGCGCAAATCGTTTCCAGCCAGCCCCTGCCCAAGGGCCCGGCGCTCGCCGTCTACAGCAATTCCGCGGCCTTCGGGAAGGTCGTGGCGGACAACGCGGCGCCCCACGGACTCATCGTCGACAGGATCGTCACCGACGTGGACCTGGACGCGGGAATGTCCGCGGCGCGGGAAGGTCTGCGGCGCAGCCTCCGGGAGAATCTTGCGGACGATTCCGTGCATGCGGTGGTGGCGGCGATGGTGCCCTCCCGCAGCCTCACTATGGACGCGATCGCGGCAGTGCTCGCCGAATGCGCGGCGGAGGCAGGCAAGCCCGTCGTGGCTGCTTTCACGGGGATCCTCGACACTTCCGTGCAACTGGATGGATTGCTTGCCCGGAACCGTGAATCCGGTGAGTCCGGACCGTCCCTTCCTTGCTACTCCAGCGCGGGCAGCGCGGTGGCGGCCTTGGCGGCAGTGGTCCGCTACGCGAAGTGGCTGGACCGGGACCAAGGCATGTTCGTGGAGCCGGCGGGTTGCGACCGCGAGAGTACCCGCGAACACATTGAACGGCTCTTATCTTCTGTCCCGGGGGAACAATTGGTACGGCTCGACGACGGCGAAGCGGCCGCGCTGCTGTCCCGCTATGGCATCCCCGTGGTGCCCTCGGCCGTATTCGAGAGCGACGACGAAGCGGTCGCCGCTGCCGAACGGCTCGGCTGGCCCGTGGTGCTCAAGACCACTGATCCTGCCCTCCGGCATCGCCTGGACCTGGGTGGTGTGCGGCTCGACATCGAAGACGCCGACTCGCTGCGGCGCAACATCGCGCAGATGCGTCGCGCCCTCGAGCCCTACGGTTCATCGGCCATAGAAGTGCAGGCCATGGTTTCCGTGGGGCAGGCCTGCACGTTCCGGGCCATCGAGGATCCGCTCCTGGGGCCCGTGGTGTCCTTCGGTTTGGCCGGAGATGCCGTGAACCTCCTGGACGACTGGGCGCACCGGGTGCCTCCGCTGTCCTCCACCGATCTCCACGACTTCATCAGGGCCCCCCGGGCTTCCCTGAAACTCTTCGGCTACCAAGGGCTGCCGGCGGTGGACGTGGCGACCCTCGAAGACCTGGGAGCACGGTTGGCCCGCCTCAAGGATGAACACCCCGGTATTGCCTTGGTGGAGTTCAATCCCGTCCTGGCCGGGACCCGGGGCGCGAACATCCTTGCCGCGGAGGTGTGGATCGGGAACGCCGCACAGCGTACGGACAGTGCCCGGCGTGCGATGCTCGGCTGAGCTGACAGTTGACCGCCGAAGGGCCGGACGGTTATGAAGTCCCCAGCCGATCTGTGAAAATGGGGGAATGAGCTCGAAGTCCCCGACGCCTCCGTCCGGTCCGGCTACCACCGGGCACCATGCAGCACACAACCACAGCTCGCAGGGGCAGAGCCTGGACCAGGCACTTCAACGGGCAGGTTTTTACCCTGTCCTGGTTGCCGATGTTGTGGCCGACGCCTTGGACGGGCGCGATTGCCTTGCGCACCTGGTGCATTTGGAAACCCATTTCGACCGTGCCGAGGTCCGGCGGCACATCACGGTCCTGGTGCTCACCGAGGACATGCTGGTGATCACCCACGTCGACGACCAGCAGCTCGACGAAGCCGGCGAGCAGATCGTCGCCCAGATTTCCACGGAGTCCGTGCCTGTGGCACAAATCCGCTCGGTGGTCCTCAGCTACATGTATGCGCAGCCGCAGAACTACACTCCAAGCGACCCTGTCAGGGAGCTGACCCTGTCCATTGCCTGGTCCGGGGGCCAGCGACTGGATGTGGGACCTGCCAGCTGCGGCGATCCCCAGTGCGAAGCCGACCACGGATACACGGGCACCATCTCCCAGGAGGACATCGTGCTGCGGATCAGTTCCGAGGCCGACGGCCCCAGGGCTGTCCAGGACGCGAAGGTCTTTGCCCGCGCGCTGCGGGCTGTGAACACAGGCGCTCCCGGGCCCTCAGTCCACACGGGCACGATCTCCGCTCCACGACTCCGCTCGGGGGTCTTCGGCAACAGGCTGAGCCGCGGGCACCAGCGCTGATGGCGACGTCGGAACCCGTCGCCCAGGAAGCCGTCCCCGTTTCCAGCGCCGTCCCTGGGCTTCCAGGCGCGCCGCTGTATGGCAGCAAATCGATCGCCGAGGTCTTCAGCAGCGCAGCAGCGAGCATGGGCCTGCCCGGCTTCGAAAACAAACTGCAACTGCCTGCATCGCAACGCGTGTGCGTGGTTCTCGCCGATGGCCTGGGGCGCAATCTCCTGAAGCAGAAGGCCGCCCATACTCCGTTTCTGAGGTCAATTGCGAATTCGGAACAGGGCGCCGTCCCGGTGTGGCTTGATTCAGCTTTTCCTTCCACCACGGCATCGTCCTTGGCCAGCCTTGGAACCGGCCGGACGCCCGGTGAACACGGCATGGTGGGCTATGACGTCCTGGATCCTGACCAGGACAAGGTAGTCAACCTGCTCGGCAACTGGGACGCCGGAGTCGACCCCCTGCGCTGGCAGCCGTTCCCGACAATTTTCGAACGCGTGGCTGCCGACGCCGACGTCGTCACCGTGAGCTTGCCCCAGTTCGGCGCGTCACCGATGACCCGCGCGGCGCTCCGGGGAAGCCGGTTCGTGGCCGGCAGCTCGCTCCACGCCCGGACCGCAGCGGCGGGGGAGGAAATGGCCGCGGGAACCCCCTCGCTCATGTACTTCTACGTCAACGAGCTGGACAAAGCCGGGCACCGCTACGGCTGCCAGTCCGATCGCTGGGAGCACCAGCTCGAAGAAATCGATTCAACGGTCAAAAGGCTCTCCGCCTCACTGCCCGCGGGGACAACCATCCTCCTCACCGGCGACCATGGAATGCTCGACGTCCCCGAGTCGCAGCGCATCGACTACTCCGCCGATCCCGCCCTCATCGCCGGGGTCCGGCACACGGCAGGGGAACCGCGCATGGTCCACCTGTACCTGGAACCCGATGCAGGAGAGCGTCACCGCGAAGCGCTGTTGGATGCCTGGCGCGCCCGCTTCGGCGGGAGGATCTGGGCCTTCACCCGCGAGCAGGCCCTTGACGCCGGATTCTTCGGGACCCTTCGGGCAGAGGTTTCCCCCCGGATCGGGGACGTCATGATCGCCGCCCGGGACACTTTGGCGCTCTACGACGTCCGCCGCGTCCGTCCGACTGCCTTGGAGGTGGTGGGACAACATGGTTCGCTGACCAAAGCGGAACGCGAAGTTCCGCTGCTTTGCTTCCAAGCCGGGGGTCCCAAGGGCCGCCGTGGCTGAGCTTATTTTCTTCTCCGGAACCATGGACTGCGGCAAGTCCACCCTTGCGTTGCAGATGGACTACAACCACCGTGCGCGCGGCCGGGGCGGGGTCCGCTTCAGTTGCAACGACCGCGCCGGCGGTTCCGTCATCTCCAGCCGGCTCGGCCTCCAGACGGACGCCGTGGAAGTCATTGGCACCACAGATTTCTGGGACGAAGTTGTCCGACGCCGGACCACGGGCCTCAAGGTGGACTACCTGATCTGTGACGAAGCCCAGTTCTACTCACCGGAGCAAGTGGAACAGCTGGCGCGCGTCGTTGATGAGATGGGCGTCGACGTCTTCGCTTTTGGCATCACGTCCGACTTCCGCACGCGGCTTTTCCCCGGATCCCAGCGTTTCGTGGAACTCGCGGACAGGGTCCAGGTCCTGCAGGTCGAGGCCCTCTGTTGGTGCGGCCGCCGGGCAACGCACAATGCGCGGACCGTGGACGGCATCATGGTGGTCGAAGGCGAGCAGGTCGTGGTGGGAGACGTTGCCACGGACGCCGACAGGGACGCTGCACCGGAGCAAGCCGAAGGGTCGCACCCGGTCGTCGGATACGAGACCCTATGCCGCAGGCACTACATGCGCCGGGTGACGGCGCACGGGGCCAACCTCATGGCGAGCCGGGATCAGTTGCTGCCGTTCGACGTCGACGCCTGCCTTTGGCACGGCACCAGCTGAAGCCGCAACGAACTGAAGGCTGCCTAGTCTCCGCGGGTCCCGAAGACGATCTCGTCCCAGCTGGGAATACTGGAGCGCTTGGGCCGTGACGGCTGGCGTTCGGCCGCCCCGGCGTCGGAAGCTTCTTCATTCTTCTGCCCGGCGCGGGTTGGCTTCGGCTCTTCGCGTTCCCGCCGGGGAGCGCCGCCGAGAAGTTCGTCCAGGCCCGCCCGCGGTGCTGCCGCTCCCGGGTTTCGTGCCTCGTCGTGGCCGGTGTGCGTGTCGTTCTCGTTCCGGCCGCGCAGCATGGTCACGGGGCGCAAGGCAGCGGGGATCAGAGTGATTTCACGGGTGTCCGTGCTCACGCCGTCGTGAAGATGGAGGGAATCGTCTTCCTTGTCGTCATGCTTCGGGGCCAGGCTCAGCCGCGACATCATGGATGCGCGCGCGTCACGGCGGCTGGGGGCGGGTTCGGCTTCAACCTGCTCGTCCGTGTCTGTGTCGGCGGGCTCTTTGTCAGCTGTTTCGCTGTCTGCGGGTGCGTCTTCGACATCGCCGGGCCGCGGATGCGCAGCCGGAACGCCGCTGCTCAGAAGTAGCGCCAAAGCGTCGTCACTGTCTTCGTCAAGCCCCAGCCTCTGTCCGCGACGTGAGCGCAACATGTCAAGGAGGCCATCGGCTTCCTTCGTCGCAGCGGCGGCGGCCGCACGGGCGGCGGTCCCGGCGTCGGCCTCAAAGTCAAAGGGCCGGTCGGAGACGGCCGCGAGCCGCCGGGCCGGTACGGGTCCGTCAAGGGGTTCCAGTTCGCTGAGCTGCTGGGCCCAGCGGTTGGCATTCTGGATGGATTTGCGGGCGGGATGGAAGGTCCACATGGCAGGCGGCTCTTCGCCGATGCTCTCCAAGCTGCCTGGCTTGGTTTCGAAGCGTGCGACGACGGTCCACGTGCCATCGGTCCGGCGCCAGGAATCCCATTCCACCGTAGCGGAATCGATCCCGTGGGCCGTGAGCCGGTGTGCAACCATGTCGCCCAGGCTCGCGGGTTCGTCGCCGAACGCTGCGCGGTAGGTGTCCTGGCCGGGGGCCGGGGCGGCGACTTCGACTTTGCGGGCTTGCTGGGCGATGTACTCGCGCTCGGCAAGAACAGGACCCTCATAGCGCTGCACGTTGGCGAGCGGCAGCCCTGACAGTTCCGCCACTTCCGCGGCCGTGGCGCCGCTGCGGATACGTGACTGGATGTCACGGGGGGACATGGCGACGGGCGTGATGGAAGCGCGTGCGGCCACCTGGGCAGGTGTCCGGCTCGCTGCAGCCCGCAACGCCTCATCAATCGGAAGCTGGAACATCTCGCCGCCGGTACTGCTCAACAGAAGATGTCCGCCGTCGTCGTGGACGCCAACCAGCCGTAGATCCCGCATAAAATCCTCCACCATGGCCTATCTGACATTCGAAACTCTGCCACCCGGTACGGCCTTTTCCTACTAGGACAAAGGGCGCGCCGCGATATTCCGCGAATTCCGGCATTCCCTGCGCAGGCGATCGGAACATGGGTATGGACATTCGAGTCCGCCGGGAGGACAATCTGCCCGGTATCGGGCACAAAAAAGCGGCCTGCTGCGTTACACCCTTAGACCGGAGGAGGCTCTGGTCGACAGGACCGCAAGCCCTGCGTGAAGCACAAGGGAGAATGAAGAAGGGACCATGGCAACGGACTACGATGCCCCTCGGAAGACCGAAGAAGACACCGAGGACTCGATCGAGGAACTCAAGTCGCATCGCACCGAGAAACAGTCATCATCGGCTGTCGACATCGATGAGACTGATCTGGCAGATGCCTACGAGCTCCCCGGGGCGGACTTGTCTGGCGAAGAGCTGCTGGTCCGGGTGCTGCCTCCGCAGGCGGACGAATTTACTTGCTTCAACTGCTTCCTGGTCAAACACCGCTCCCAGATTGCGCGGGAGAAAGACGGGCACCTGTACTGCAAGGAATGCGAAAGCTAGCCTCGGGAGGCCTGCTTGGCCAGCGCCGCCACAAGTTCTTCGGGGCGGCGCGTGGACGTCAGCCAGTACGGGGTACGGTCCGCCGGGTCGGTGATTTCAATGCGGACCACGGGGTCTATCCAGCCGCGGAGGCACAGGAACGCGAGTCCGTGGAGCCGGGTACCGCGCTCTGCCGTGGCTTCGTCCTTGCGGTATGCCGTGACAGCGCCGATAAACTCGCGCTGGATGGTGGCCCGTCCCACCTGGACGGTGTCACGGTCCACCACAATCGCGGGAGTGGACACCACAAGCATGGTGGTCATGATCGCGAAGAGAACCAGCGCGGCGATGATGCCCGCGGTGATGCTGATAGGCGCGAACATCAGGATGCCCGCGGCGGACAGTCCGAGCACCACGATCCAAATCCAGGGCGAGGGCCAGAGCTTTTCCGTAAACAGGACGCCCGTTCCACTCGAGGAATGGTGCGGCACGGGTACGGAAGCAGTCGATTCAGGCATGCCACCAGCTTAAGGGACCGTGACCCCGGGAATTAACGCCCCCGTTGCAGTGCGACTAACCTGCGGCCGCAACCGGGGGAGTGTTCCGTGGGCGATAGAATATGTGACTGTGAGCCACGAGACAGCAGTAGCCAACCCAGCAGACACCTCCGCCGAATACGGTGCGCCGACCCTTCAGGTCCAGCTGAAAATGCTCGACGCCGGTTTGGAAGCGCCGTCGTACGCCCACCCCGGTGACGCGGGCGCGGACTTGCGGGCCCGCGCGGACGTATCCCTCGCGCCGGGAGAGCGGAAGCTCGTTCCCACGGGCGTCTCAATCGCCCTGCCGAACGGCTTTGTCGCACTGATCCACCCCCGGTCAGGGCTGGCAACCAAGCACGGACTCACCGTGGTGAACGCTCCCGGAACGGTTGATGCCGGCTACCGAGGTGAAATTTCCGTGACGCTTTTGAATACCGACCAAAACCACGCAATCGAACTCAAGCGCGGCGATAGAATTGCTCAAATGGTGATACAGCGCGTCGAGTATGCGCAGTTCGTTTCCGTGGAGGAGTTGTCCGACACCTCGCGGGGCACCGGCGGCTTTGGATCCACCGGGGGCTTCGCGCCGGCCGTGAGCTAGAAACAACCCTCGACAATCGGCGCTGCACGGAGCTGATTGCCATGCTGCCCGCGAGTTGACGGGCAGTCTGCGGTTTACTGGGGGATGGACCACTACTAAGGAGAAAACCCGATGCTTTTTGGGCGCGGAAAGAAGTCCAAGGCTGAGCAGCCGAAAGACAACGGCACTGAGCAGGCCGATGCCGCGACGACGCGGCAGGACGACGGCCCGGTAGCCGGTGGAGCCGCCAAGGGGGACTTCCGCCTGTCCAAGGGGCCATTCGACGCCAGCGAAATTGACAGCCAGGATGGCTACGTGGATCTTGGCGCCCTGCTGATCGAACCTTCCGAAGGCCTTCAATTGCGCCTCGAAGTGGAAGAGGCAACCCAACGGGTGGTGGCGGTCACTATGGACCTCGATGGCTCGAGCCTCCAGCTCCAGGCGTTTGCCGCCCCACGTTCCGAAGGGCTGTGGGACGAGATCCGCGAACAAATCGGCCAATCCGTATCCAGCCAAGGAGGGGAAGTCGAGGAGATCATCGGCACCTTCGGCACGGAACTCATCGCCAAACTTCCTACGGAATCCGCAGACGGCGGACGTGGCTTCCGGGCTGCCCGGTTCATGGGCGTCGATGGGCCCCGCTGGTTCCTTCGCGGAGTCATCGGCGGCAACGCGGCTTTGGACAGGAAAGCGGCCGAAGGACTGGAGAACCTCTTCCGGAAGGTTGTGGTCGTTCGCGGAGACAACCCCATGCCGCCCCGTGAGCTGCTTCAGCTGAAGCTGCCCAAGGACGCCGTAGCGCCGGGGCAGCACGGTGCTCCCCATGAAGCGCCGCCGCTTCAGCAACCCGAACGCGGCCCGGAGATCACCCAGATTGGCTGACGAAGCGGGGCGTTCCGCTTCCGCCCCAGGCAGCCCGGCGCCCGTGCCCCTCACTGAGCTCCCGGTTCGGGGCCGGGTCGACTGCACGGGTTTCATCGAGTCGGTGACCTACCAGCCCGCCAGCGAGCAAGCACACTTCTCTGCGATCGTCGTTGACCGGATTGCGCACAGGGGCGACACGGGTCCGTTGACCCGGCTGCGCGTCATCTGGCTCGGGCGACGCAAAGTGCCCGGGATCGAACCCGGGACTGTCCTGCGGCTCGAAGGCATGGTCACACAGCGGGACGGGATGCCCACGATGTTCAATCCGCGCTATGAAATCCTCTCCCGGCAGGAGCACCAATGACAGTCGCCAACGGATCCGGCCCCCACGAAAAGCCGGCCCGGGGAAAGCCCGGTCCGGAGGAGGAATCCAGGCGGGGCACCCAGGGCCCGGGCATTGCGGACATCGCCGCCGGCTACGCCGAAAAAGCGGGACTCCAACGCAACAGCCACGGGCATGTGGACATCCTCAAATCGGCCGGAGGTGTCCAGGGGATAGCCGAGAGCATCGTACCCGGCCTCGTATTCCTGATCGCCTTCATGGTCACCCGCGACCTTCCGGCGTCCCTGATTGCCTCCCTCGCCGCGGCAGCCGTCTTCACCGTGGTCCGGCTGGTCCAACGGCGCCCGTTGACCCAGGCGCTTGCCGGGATCGCCGGCGTCGCCATCTCCGCTTGGCTGGCGAACACCACGGGCAAGGCCGAGGACTTCTACGTCCTGGGTTTCTACACGAATATCGCCTACATCGTGGGAATGGTGCTCTCGATCCTGCTCAAGTGGCCGATCGCCGGCCTGCTGTTCGGCTTCGTCCGCAACGAAGGCTTCGAATGGCGGAAGAACCCGGAGCGCTTGCGGGCATATGCCATCGGCACGTGGGTGGTCATTGCCGTGCTGGCACTACGGCTTGTGGTCCAGGTGCCCCTGTATTTCCTGGGCGAAACCGGCCTGGCTGCGCTCGCTACCATGAGGTTGATCATGGGTGCTCCGCTGTACATCCTGGGTCTCTGGATTGCCTGGCTCCTGACCCGGCCTGCGCCGGGCCCGAAGCCGGAGCGCGATCCTCAGCCGTCGAAACCGTCGTCGTCGGACTGATCCGAAAATTCCTCCTCGACGCCGGCCGAACCGTGGTCCCCGGCGGACGGGGAGAGCAGGGCCCTGAGGCCGTCTTCGGCCTCGATGGTCGTGACGAAGAACAGTTCGTCGCCGCCGTCGATCACGTCGTCGCGGCTTGGTGTGATCGGCGCGTGGTCCCGGAGGATCGCCACCAGGGTCGCGTCGTCGGGCCATTCGATGCCGCCCACAGTGCTGCCGATGATGTGCGAGTCGTGGGGAACCGTGAATTCGACCAGCGAGGACACGCCTGTCTGCAAGGTCAGCAAACGGACGAGGTCACCGATTTCCACGGCTTCTTCCACGAGCGCCGTCATGAGCTGCGGGGTGTTGACTGCGACGTCGACGCCCCAGGAATCGTTGAACATCCAGTCGTTCTTGGGATTGTTGACCCGGCCCACCGTGCGGCCCACACCGAATTCGGTCTTGGCAAGCAAGGACACCACAAGGTTGACTTTGTCGTCGCCGGTCGCGGACACGACGACGTCGGCCCCTTCCAATTTCGCGTCCTGCAGCGTGCTCAATTCGCACGCATCGCCCACCAGCCAGCGGGCACCGCGGAGCCCGCTGCGCCCGATGACCTCCGGTTTGAGGTCGATCAGCATGATCTCGTGTTTGTGGGCGAGCAATTCGCGCGCGATCGATGAACCGACGCTGCCTGCGCCGACAATAACGACTTTCACTCAGACTCCTTGGCGGGTGCGCTGGAAAGGATGCGCGCCACCTCGGCGCTGCGGTCAAGATTCAACATGGCGTGCACGGTGTCGCCCTCCTGGTAGGCCGTTCCGGCCTGCGGCAGGACGCCTTCGCCAAAGCGGGTAAGGAAAGCGATGCGGATGCCGGATGCTGCTTCGATGGCAGTCAACGGGTGACCGATCCAGCCTTGGTCAAGGTCGACTTCGGACAAAACCAGCCGACCCGAGGGTTCGCGGTAATCGCCTGCCAGGTGCTGCTCGGGCAGGATCCGGCGCAGGACCTGGTCCGCGCTCCAACGCACGGCGGCGACCGTGGGGATGCCCAGGCGCTGGTAGATTTCGGCGCGGCCGGGATCGTAGATGCGGGCAACAACATGCGAAACATGGAAAGTTTCACGCGCTACCCGGGTGGCGAGGATATTGGAATTGTCACCGCTGGAAACGGCGGCGAAGGCGTACGCCTCCTCGCAACCTGCCTGCTTGAGGGTGTCCCGGTCGAATCCGACGCCCGTGACTTTCCTACCGGTGAATCCGCTGCGCAAGCGGCGGAAGGCACGGTCGTCCTGGTCGATGATTGCCACCGAATGGCCGGCGTCTTCCAAGGTGTGCGCCAACGTTGCGCCAACTCGTCCGCAACCCATGATCACAAAGTGAGCCACGGTTTCTCCTTCACTCTTATGCATGCCGCTCGGTAAGACTCTACCGGGGCAAGTCGCGGAAGCCAGTCCGCCGTCATGACATCGCGTTCGATTCAGAGTAGCTTTGCGGAGTGCTGACAATTCTCAACGCCGCGAAGCGGGTGTTGGTGGGGCGGCCGTTCCGGAACGACCGCCTGGCCCACACCCTGCTTCCCAAGCGCATTGCGCTGCCGATTTTCGCTTCGGACGCCCTGTCCTCCGTGGCGTACGCTCCCGATGAAATCCTGCTGACGCTGGCCCTCGCCGGCGTGAGTGCCGTGGCCATTTCGCCGCTCGTAGGCCTCGCAGTCATGGTGGTCTTGCTCACGGTTGTTGCCTCGTACCGGCAGAACGTCCACGCCTATCCCTCAGGTGGCGGCGACTACGAAATCGCCAACGTCAATCTTGGGAAGTTCGCTGGCCTGACGGTCGCCGCTGCCTTGTTGGTGGACTACGTCCTCACCGTCGCCGTGTCGATGTCCTCCGCGGCGGCGTACCTGACCACGGCGATCCCCTCGATGCACGGGCAGCAGGCGCTCATCGCCACAGTCGGCGTCGTCATCCTGGCACTGGTGAATCTGCGCGGAATCAAGGAAGCCGGCAGCGTCTTCGCGATTCCCACCTATATCTTCATGTTCTCCATCCTTGGCATGACGGCCGTCGGTATCTTCCAGGCAGCCATAGGACAACTCGGCCAGGCTCCCTCGGCGGCCTTCACCATCGTCCCGCAAGAGGGATTCGACCAGGGACTCGTGGGCCTGGCAGGCGCGTTCCTGCTCTTGAGGGCCTTCTCCTCCGGCGCCGCCGCCCTGACCGGTGTGGAGGCCATCAGCAACGGCGTGCCGAACTTCAAGAAGCCCAAGAGCAAGAATGCGGCCACCACGCTCTTGCTGCTCGGAGTCATCGCCTCGGCCATGCTCGCGGGCATCATCTATCTTGCCAACGCCACCAAGGTCCACATCGTGCTGGATCCGGCCAAGGAATTCCTCCTGAATGGCCAACCGCTCCCGGACGACTACATCCAGAACCCCGCCATCAGCCAGATTGCACAGACGATCTTCGGCGCCGGGTCCATCCCGTTCTACGTTGTTGTCGCCGCCACGGGGGTCATCCTCGTCTTCGCCTCCAACACCGCTTTCAACGGATTCCCGGTCCTGGGCTCGATCCTCGCCCAGGACGGCTACCTTCCCCGTCAGCTTCGGACCCGCGGAGACCGCCTGGCCTTCAGCAACGGCGTCCTGGCCCTCGCGGCGGGGGCCTTGGTCCTCATCATTTCCTTCAACGCCGATGTCACCAAGCTCATCCAGCTGTACATCGTTGGCGTCTTCATTTCCTTCACGATGAGCCAGCTGGGCATGGTGCGTCACTGGGGCAGGGAACTCAAACTTGCGCAGGACAAAGCCGTCCGCCGCAGGATCGTGAAGTCCCGGACCATCAACATGCTCGGCTTTGCCATGACGGCGTTGGTGCTGACCATCGTGCTGATCACCAAGTTCGAGCAGGGCGCCTGGATCGCCCTTTTGGCGATGTTCGTGCTGTTCCTCATCATGTGGAGCATCCGCGCCCACTACGACAATGTGGCCAAGGAATTGGCCGTTGATGAGGATTCATCCCCGCGCGCATTGCCCACCCGGGTCCATGCGGTGCTGCTTGTTTCCCATGTCCGCAAACCGGTGCTGCGCGCACTGGCCTACGCGCGGGCGTCGAGGCCGTCCCGGCTGGATGCCATCATCGTGGATATCGACCACGAGGAGACGGCGCGCACCGTGGAGGCTTGGGAGAAGCTGGACATTCCTGTCCCGTTGACCGTGTTGGCGAGCCCGTACCGTGAAACCGTCACGCCCATCCTGGACTACGTCAAGAACATGCGCCGCGATTCCCCGCGCGACCTGATCGTCGTCTACATCCCGGAGTACGTCGTCGGCAAGTGGTGGGAACAGCTCGTGCACAACCAGACCGCCTTGCGCATCAAGGCCCGGCTCCACTTTGAACCCGGCGTCATGGTGGCTAGCGTTCCATGGCAATTGAAGTCCTCCGAAGAAGCAAAGGCATTGCAGGATACCTGATGACCCACCCCAGCAACACCGAATCCAGCTCGCCCACGGCCCAGGACGGAGCTGCCATGGAGCTGGTGGTGGACGTCGGCCCCGTCGCCCACGGCGGCCACTTTGTCGCACGGCACGAAGGCCGGGTCATTTTTGTCCGGCACGGCATCCCGGGGGAGAAGGTCCGGGTCCGGCTGACCGATGCGGGGGAGTCTTCCCGTTTCTGGCGTGCCGACGTCGTCGACGTCCTGGAAGCATCAGAGGATCGGACGCGCCATTTCTGGCCGCTCGCCGACTCGCTTGCCGCCTGGCGCAAGGGCGGTCCGCCCGTGGGCGGCGCCGAACTGGGACACGTGACACTCGAACGGCAGCGCCTGCTCAAATCCGAAGTCCTCGCCGAGCAACTGAAGCGGCTCGCCGGCGTCGAACTCCATGTCGAGGTGGAGCCGGCGGCCGCCGGTGACCCGGGCTCCGACCGCGTTTCGGGCTCCGACGGCGATACCGGGCTCGGCTGGCGGACCCGTGCGAGCTTTGCTGTCACCCCCGGTGGCCGGCTGGGGATGCATGCCCACCGCTCCGACGTCGTGATTCCGGTCCACGAGATGCCTTTGGCACTACCGGGCATCAACGAGTTGCGGCTCTGGGACATCGACCTGCGGGGAATTTCGCGGGTGGAAGTGGCCGCGCCTGCCAACGGATCGCGTCCGCTTGTCCTTCTTGCCCCGGAAGCAGGTGCCGATGCCCGGCGCCTCAACCGGATCCTGGGCCAGCTCCCGCACGAAGTGTCGGTGGCCAGCTTCGACCCCGTGGGCGGAGAAGTCCTGCAGCTGCGCGGCAGGACGTGGGTCCAGGAATCGGCTGCAGGCCACGAATACCGCGTAACGGGAGAAGGGTTCTGGCAGATCCACAAGGATGCGCCCGGGACCCTGGTGGGGGCGGTGACGGGTTTCCTGCACGACGGCGGCTACCTCCTTCCGGGATCGGCCGTCGCCGACCTTTACGCGGGAGCCGGATTGTTTACGGCGCCCTTGGCGGATGCTGTGGGGGTCACCGGTTCGGTGCTCTCCGTCGAAGGATCGCCCGGGACGAGCCGGGATGCCCGCAAGAATCTGCATGGAGAGACCCAGGTGGAAATTGTCCAGGGCAGGGTGGAACGTGTCCTCCGGCAGCGCCCCCGCAGCTTCGACGCCTTGGTGATCGACCCGCCGCGGGCCGGCGCTGGCAAGGCCGTGGTCAGCCAGCTCATCGAGTCCGGGCCGCGGGCAATCGCCTATGTGTCGTGTGATCCGGCCTCCTTCGCTCGTGATCTGGGGTACTTCCGGAACGGCGGATGGCGGCTTGAATCCCTCCGGGCCTTCGACTTGTATCCGCACACGCATCACCTCGAGACCGTTGCGTTGCTGGTGCCCGCGGCATAGCCGCCACTACGATGGTGGAGAAGTCCTACGTCGCGCTTCATTTCTCCATCGGCCGCCCGACGCCCAGATTAGGTTTGCCTAACTAGCTAGCGGTCAACCACGCGACAAAGATGAAAGCTGTTGCGAGAGGAGTCCTGCCATGAGCACTGTGGACAGCTTCGGTTCCAAAGGCGTACTGAATGTAGCCGGCACCGATTATGAAATTTTCCGGTTGAACTCCGTTGAGGGCGCAGAAAGCCTTCCGTTCAGCCTTAAGGTATTGCTTGAAAACCTCCTGCGGACGGAAGACGGCGCCAATATCACGGCCGACCACGTCCGCGCCCTGGCCGGCTGGGACCCGGATGCTCAGCCAGACACCGAGATCCAGTTCACCCCGGCCCGCGTCATCATGCAGGACTTCACCGGGGTTCCCTGTGTCGTTGACCTTGCCACCATGCGTGAAGCCATCAAGGACCTCGGCGGCGACCCCAAGCGCGTCAACCCGCTGGCTCCGGCTGAGATGGTCATCGACCACTCCGTGCAGATCGACGCCTTCGGCAACTCCGGCGCCCTTGAGCGCAACATGGAGATCGAATACCAGCGCAACGGCGAGCGTTACCAGTTCCTGCGCTGGGGCCAGACTGCTTTCGACGACTTCAAGGTTGTTCCCCCGGGAACCGGCATCGTCCACCAGGTCAACATCGAATACCTGGCACGCACCGTCATGACGCGCGAAGTTGACGGCGTCCTCCGCGCATACCCCGACACCTGCGTCGGCACGGACTCGCACACCACCATGGTCAACGGCCTGGGCGTGCTGGGCTGGGGCGTAGGCGGCATCGAAGCCGAGGCTGCCATGCTGGGCCAGCCCGTCTCCATGCTGATCCCGCGCGTTGTCGGCTTCAAGCTCACGGGCTCGATCCCCGCGGGCGCTACCGCCACGGACGTCGTCCTGACCATCACCGAGCAGCTGCGCAACCACGGTGTGGTCGGCAAGTTCGTGGAGTTCTACGGCGAAGGCGTTGCGGCTGTGCCGCTGGCCAACCGCGCCACTATCGGCAACATGAGCCCGGAGTTCGGCTCCACGGCAGCGATGTTCCCGATCGACGACGTCACGCTCGAGTACCTGCGCCTCACCGGCCGCTCCGAGCAGAACGTCGCCCTGGTCGAGGCCTACGCGAAGGAACAGGGCCTCTGGCACGATCCCTCGCACGAGATCAAGTTCTCCGAGTACCTCGAGCTCGACCTGTCCACGGTTGTTCCCTCCATCTCAGGCCCGAAGCGTCCACAGGACCGCATCATCCTCACGGAAGCCAAGGCCCAGTTCCGCGAGGACCTGCGCAACTACGTGAAGGAAGACCTGGTAGGCGGAAGCCTGGACGAAGCGATCGACGAAAGCTTCCCGGCCTCCGATTCGCCGTCGTTCACCGCCTCCGCGACCCACCTGGCCGACATCGCGCCGCACGCACACGGCCCGAAGTCCAACGGTCGTCCGTCGAACAAGGTGAGCGTCACAACAGCTGACGGCCGCGAATTCGAACTGGACCACGGTGCCGTCTCGATCGCTTCCATCACCTCCTGCACCAACACGTCCAACCCCTCCGTGATGCTGGCCGCCGCGCTGCTCGCCCGCAACGCCGTTGACAAGGGCCTCACGTCCAAGCCGTGGGTCAAGACTTCGGTCGCTCCCGGCTCCAAGGTTGTCACCGACTACTACGAGAAGTCCGGCCTGACTCCCTACTTGGAGAAGCTCGGATTCTACATCGTGGGCTATGGCTGCGCCACCTGCATCGGCAACTCCGGACCGCTCGACGCCGAAATCTCCGAGGCCATCCAGGCCAACGACCTTTCCGTCACCGCTGTGCTCTCCGGCAACCGCAACTTCGAAGGCCGGATCAACCCGGACGTCAAGATGAACTACCTGGCTTCGCCGCCGCTGGTCATCGCCTATGCCCTGGCCGGAACCATGGACTTCGACTTCGACGCCGATCCGCTGGGCCAGGACCAGGACGGCAACGATGTCTTCTTGAAGGACATCTGGCCGAACCCTGTCGAGGTCCAGAAGGTCATCGATTCCTCGATCGACAAGGAAATGTTCGCCCGCGGTTACGAAGGCGTCTTCGACGGCGACGACCGCTGGAAGGCACTCGAAACCCCGGCAGGCGACACCTTCGCCTGGGACGCCAAGTCCACGTACGTCCGGAAGCCCCCGTACTTTGAAGGCATGAAGGCCCAGCCGGATCCGGTAACGGACATCGCCGGCGCCCGCGTGCTGCTGAAGCTCGGGGATTCGGTCACCACTGACCACATCTCCCCGGCCGGTTCCTTCAAGTCGGACACCCCTGCAGGCCAGTACCTTCTGGCCAACGGTGTGGAGCGCAAGGACTTCAACTCCTACGGTTCACGCCGTGGCAACCACGAAGTCATGATCCGCGGAACCTTCGCGAACATCCGCATCAAGAACCAGCTGCTCGCGGACTTCAACGACGGCGCGGGCGTCGAGGGTGGCTTCACCCGCGACTTCACCCAGCCGGACGGCCCCCAGGCCTACGTCTACGACGCTGCCCAGAACTACCAGGCAGCCGGCACCCCGCTGGTGGTCCTGGCCGGCAAGGAGTACGGCTCCGGCTCTTCCCGTGACTGGGCTGCCAAGGGAACCGCGCTTCTGGGCGTGAAGGCTGTCATCGCCGAAAGCTACGAGCGGATCCACCGCTCCAACCTCATCGGCATGGGCGTCCTCCCGCTGCAGTACCCGGCCGGCGAATCCGCTGCGTCGCTGGGCCTGGCGGGCACGGAAACGTTCTCCGTCGAGGGCGTCACCGAGCTGAACAACGGCACGACGCCGAGGACGCTCAAGGTCACGGCAACGGCCGAGGACGGCAGCACCAAGTCCTTCGATGCCGTGTTGCGCATCGATACCCCGGGCGAAGCGGACTACTACCGCAGCGGCGGCATCCTGCAGTACGTTTTGCGCCAAATCTCGGCTCACTAGCGCGGACAACGCCTGAGCCGAAAGGCAATCGCTACAGCCCCGGCTGGTCATCGACCTGCTGGGGCTGTAGCCTTTCCTGCGGCTTGGTTCCGGCCAAGGCGTTAGAGTTGTATAGCACGTCAATCACCTAAGGAGGGGCCGTTGGGACTTTTGGAGACAATCCGGAACCCGCAGGACCTGAGCAAGCTCACCAGTGAGCAACTGGAGCAGCTTGCAGGCGAGATCAGGACTTTCCTCATCACCAACGTCGCTCAAACCGGTGGTCACCTTGGACCGAACCTTGGCGTGGTGGAGCTCACCATGGCCATCCACAAGGTCTTCGATTCGCCGCGCGACAGCATCGTTTTCGACACCGGCCACCAGTCCTACGTCCACAAATTGCTGACCGGCAGGCAGGATTTCAGCACCCTCCGGCAGCAAGGGGGCATGTCCGGCTACCCCGATCGTGCCGAGTCCGAGCACGACATCGTCGAAAGCTCCCACGCGTCCTCTTCCTTGTCCTGGGCCGACGGTATCTCCCGCGCCCGCCAGTTGACCGGTGAGGGCGACCGCTGCGTCGTCGCCGTCGTCGGAGACGGGGCCCTGACGGGCGGCATGGCGTGGGAGGCGATCAACAACATCGCCGCGGATAAACGACGCCGCGTGGTGATCGTCGTCAACGACAATGGACGCTCCTACGCCCCCACCGTCGGCGGAGTGGCGGACTACCTCGCTTCATTGCGCCCCACGATCGACTCCCTCCGGGCAGCGCCCACCTACGAAGTCGTGTTGGACTGGTGGAAGAAGAAGCTGCAAAGCGGCGGACCGATCGGCCAGTTCACCTACAAGAGCCTGCATGCCATGAAGAAGGGCATCAAGGATTGGTGGGCTCCGCAAGGCATGTTCGAAGACCTCGGCATGAAGTACATCGGCCCTGTCGACGGCCACAACGTGCGGGCCCTTGAACACGCGCTCACCACCGCCCGCAACTACGGCGGCCCCGTGATCGTCCACGCGATGACCGAAAAGGGCCACGGTTACGCGCCTGCCCTCGCCAACGAGGCGGACCAGTTCCACGCCGTCGGGATCATCGATCCCGAAACCGGCGAACCCACCGAAGCCGGTGGAGCCCGCTCGTGGACATCGGTGTTCGCCGAGGAAATCGCGGACATTGCCGACGAACGCGAAGACATCGTAGGCATCACCGGCGCCATGCTGATCCCCGTCGGATTGCACAAGTTTGCGGAACGGCACCCGGAACGGGTGATCGACGTCGGCATCGCCGAACAGCACGCCCTCACCTCGGCAGCTGGCATGGCCTTCGGTGGACTGCACCCGGTCGTCGCCGTTTACGCCACGTTCCTGAACCGCGCCTTCGACCAGCTCCTCATGGACGTCGCCCTGCACAAAGCCGGAGTGACGGTGGTGTTGGACCGCGCAGGCGTGACCGGTCCGGACGGAGCAAGCCACCACGGCATGTGGGACATGGCGATGGTCCAGATCGTTCCGGGGCTGCATCTCGCGGCTCCGCGCGATGCCAGCCGCTTGCGGGAAGAGCTCCGCGAGGCGGTTGCCATCGCCGACGCACCCAGCGTGGTGCGCTTCTCCAAAGGCAGCGTCGGAAGTGAGATCGAAGCGATCGAACGGCTCTCCGACGGCGTCGACGTGCTGGCGCGCCGCCCAGAAGGCTCCACCGAGAACGATGTCCTGATTGTCAGCGTCGGCGCGATGTCCGAGCTCGCCCTCGACGTCGCGTCCCGGCTCGGATCCCAAGGCATCAGTTCCACAGTGGTTGATCCGCGGTGGGTCCTGCCTGTACGCAAATCGATCATTGCCCTCGCAGCCCGGCACCGATTGGTGATCTGCATCGAAGACGGCGTCCGGGCGGGCGGCGTCGGATCCCGGATCCGCCAGGAGATGCGCGCGTCCGGCGTGGATACGGCCCTCAACGAGGTGGGCCTTCCAGTCGAATTCCTCGACCATGGAACCAGGACCCAGGTCCTTGAGCGGGTGGGGCTTACCGCCCAACAGATAACGCACGACGTCGTCGCGCAGGTCCTGGGGACAAAGGTGCCTTTCGCGCGGCCACTGCCAGGACAAGAACATCCCAGCACAGGCAGTATCCCCACGCTGTGAACGGCCTGTTCCGGCCGCCATCACACATACACAGGCACCCTTCGACGGCACAGGTCCAAACAGTACCTGCGCGGAGTGGTTCAGAAAAGGACGGGCATGAGCGGCATCATCCGCACGTATAAGCGCGACGACGAAGCGGTCCTGCATTTCCGGGAGGCTTGGTATGACGAGGAATTCAAGCAGTTCGTCATCAACCACGGGGTCGTAGGGCACCAGAGCAGTACCGACGAAACCGACGTCGAGGACGAATCCGCTGTCGAAGGACTCATGACCGCCTTTGCCGCGCAATGCGAAGAGGACGGCTATGCGGAGATTCCCGAGGAAGAGCAGTTCTGGGTGGTCGCCCAGATTGCACTGAAGACGAAAGACGGTACCGACCGCGACCGCTACCTTGAACGCAAGGCCAAGGCCGCATTGACGAGCGAACTGGCCTGGCGGGGCCTGGGTACGGTGGATCGATCGGAAATCGGCGACTCGAAGCTCAACATTTTCTGCCTGTGCCCGGACGTCAACAAGGCCGTCAACGCCATCAAGGTGAGCATCCGCGGAGAAGACCTGGACTTCACCAAGCTGAGCATCGCGGCCGCACCCCATGCCGAACCCGCCGCCTTCAAAGTGAAACACTCGCCGAAAACCGGCGCGGGCTTTACTCTCTAAGGACCATATCTCCGCTTCGAAGGGACAACCATGGCGCCCAAGAGCAACTGGCCCGGACACACTCCGCTGCCCAAGGGCTTGTCCGCTCCCGCACGAAGGGCACTCGCCCACGAGGGCCTGGAAACCTTGGAACAGGTCGCCGAATTCGGTGAAGGGCGGGTGGCGGCCCTGCACGGCATGGGCCCCAAGGTCATGGCCCAGTTGCACGACGCGATGGAAGAGGCAGGAATCGCCTTCGGGTCCTGAGCGGCGGGTCGGCCACCACGGGCGTTGTAGGGTGAAACCATGACTGAATATCGCCGTCTTGGAAATTCCGGATTGACTGTCTCAGTAGTTGGTTTGGGGTGCAATAACCTCGGCCGGGCCAATACGGCCACGGAATCGCAGGAGGGCACCAACGCGGTAGTGCATGCCGCATTGGATGCCGGTGTGACCCTGTTCGATGTCGCAGACGTCTATGGCCGGGAGCCTGGCCTCAGTGAGACCATGCTGGGGGTCGCCCTGAAAGGCTGCAGGGACGATGCCATCGTGGCCACGAAATTCGGCATGGACATGCACGGCGCCAACGGCAACGATTTTGGTGCCCGGGGATCGCGCCGCTACATCATCCAGGCTGTCGAGGCGTCGCTGCGCCGCCTCGGCACCGACTGGATTGACCTGTATCAGTACCACACCCCGGACCCTCTCACCCCAGTGGATGAGACCCTCGCCGCCCTCGACGACCTCGTGACAAGCGGCAAGGTCCGGTACCTCGGCCATTCCAACCGCGCAGGCTGGCAGATCGCCGAAGCCGAATACGTCGCCCGGATGCAGGGCGGTGCGCGGTTCATTTCGACCCAGAACCATTACAACCTGCTGGACCGTCGCGCGGAGCTCGAAGTGCTGCCGGCCGCCCAGGCCTTCAGGCTCGGTGTCCTGCCGTATTTCCCCTTGGCGAACGGCCTCCTGACGGGCAAGTATGCGCCAGGCAACGTCCCGGAAGGATCGCGCCTCAGCCACACGCGGACCAACATGGTCAACGACGCCGACTGGGTCCAGCTGGGCCGGTTCAGCCAATTCGCCAAGGAGCGGGACCTGAACGAACTGCAGCTGGCCTTTTCCTGGCTGGCCGCCCAGCCCGCAGTCAGCAGCGTGATTGCCGGTGCCACCCGCCCGGCGCAAATCACCGAAAACGCGAAAGCCGTGCGATGGGTACCCACGGCAGAAGAACGCGCCGAACTGGATGACATCTTCCCGCGCACGCCCAAGGTTGCGCTTTTCTAAGGAGGGTTCCATGAGCGGGGAGCACGCAGCCGCTGCGGCCCGTCGCGGGTCCGTGAGCCTGCTCGTGGACTGCGACACGGGAATCGACGACGCCCTCGCCTTGGCCTATCTGTGCAGCCAGCCGCAGGTGGAGCTCGTTGCCGTGAGCAGCACCCCGGGCAACGTTGGAGCAGAGCAAGTGGCACGGAACAACCTGGCCCTGCTCGAGCTGTGCGGGCGTCCGGACGTGCCCGTTGCCATCGGTGCCCGGGCGCCGCTGCGGATCCCGCTGGTCACCACCCCGGAAACCCACGGACCGCAAGGCGTCGGCTACGCCGAGCTGCCGGAACCGCACGGAAAGGTGCACGACGTCGACGCCGTCGAGCTCTGGGTCGAAGCGGCCCGGTCACGGCCGGGGGAGCTGACCGCCTTGCTGACCGCGCCCCTCACCAACTTCGCCCTCGCCCTGCGGGCCGAGCCGCGCCTGCCGGAGCTGCTGCGCGGCGTCGTGATCATGGGCGGGAGTTATTACTATCAGGGCAATACGACGCCCACGGCCGAGTGGAACACGCACGTTGATCCGCATGCAGCGGCGGAAGTTTTTGCTGCCTTCTCCGGCCTTCCGGAGGACCGGCTGCCGGTGGTGTGCGCCCTGGAGACCACGGAACGGATCGAACTGACGCCCGGACACGTGGCCGCCCTGGCTTCGGAGGCAGGCTGCACGGAGCCGGAACTTGTCCTTCCCGAACAGCCCGAGGGGCGGCGCAGCACCGCTTCGAACGAACTCGTGCGGCACATTAGCGACATGCTGCGCTTCTATTTCGAGTTCCATCGCCGTTATGGCCCGGGCTACGTGGCGCACATCCACGACTACTTCGCAGCATCCGTCGGCGCCGGAACAGCCAGGTATCGCACCCGCATGGCAACAGTGCACGTCGAGACTGCAGCCCCCAGGCTCATCGGAACCACCGTGGCTGACTTCCGCGGACTGTGGGGAGAGCCTCCCAACGCGCGCATCGTTTCGGAGAACGACCCGGGGGAGGCCTTTGCCGAATTGGTGAGCGCATTGGGAGGCCTTGCCCGGAGGCTGCCGGACACTCCCGGACGGCAGGGTTAGCCCGCGTTCGGCTTCGACGCGATACCGGGTGCCAGGAAGCGCTTGCCGTTGATGCGCTCGGAGGCGCCCACCCGGTCCAAATAGGGTGTGATCCCGCCGAGGAACATCGGCCAGCCGGCACCGAGGATGACGCAGAGATCGATGTCTTCGGGCCCGGCCACGACGCCTTCGGAGAGCATGAGCCCGATTTCCTCCGCCAATGCGTCCTGCGTGCGCCGCAGGACTTCCTCGGCCGTGGAAGGCGTGGTGCCGAAGGACATGAGCGCCAAGGTGTCGGCCGGGATGACCGGCTTTCCGTCAGGACCTGGGACCCAGAGTGACTTCACGCCATTGTCAACCAACTTCTGCAGGTTCTGCGATACCGCGAAACGCTCGCCGAAGGCAGCGTGCAGCGATTCCTGGACGTGCTGGGCGACCGGAAGGCCCACCATCGCGCTGAGGGTGAACGGACTCATTGGCAGGCCCATGGGGCGCAGCGCCGAGTCGGCTACTTCGGCCGGTGTCCCTTCGTCGAACGCGGCAATGACTTCGCCCATGAGCCGCAGCAGGATCCGGTTGACGACGAAAGCGGGCGCGTCCTTGACCAGCACGGCTGTCTTCTTCAAGCCCTTGGCGAGCTCGAACGCGGTGGCCAGCACGGCGTCGTCGGTCTTCGGAGCACGCACGATTTCCAGGAGCGGCATGACCGCAACCGGGTTGAAGAAGTGGAAACCGACGAGCCGCTCCGGGTACTGCAGGTCTTCGGCCATCGCGGTCACGGACAGCGAGGATGTGTTGGTGGCCAGGATGCATTCGGGGGAGACGATCGCTTCCACTTCCGCGAAGACCTGCTTCTTGACATTGAGTTCCTCGAAGACAGCTTCAATGACGAAGTCGGCGTCGGCGAATGACTCTTTGGAGACGGAACCGCTGACGAGGGCCTTGGTCCGGTTGGCGGCGTCGGAGCTGATCCGCTTCTTGCCGAGCAGCTTGTCCACCTCCGCGTGGACGTAGGCAACGCCCTTGTCCACGCGCTCCTGGTCGATGTCCGTCAGGACGACTGGCACTTTGAGCTGGCGGGCGAACAGCAGGGCGAGTTGGCTCGCCATCAGGCCGGCACCGACGACGCCGATCTTCGTCACCGGACGTGCGAGCTTGCGGTCGGGCGCACCGGCGGGCCGCTTGGACCGCTTCTGCACGAGGTCAAGGAAAGCGTAGACAGTGGAACGGAACTCGTCCGTCTGCATCAACTCGGCGAGCGTCTCGCATTCAAGGGCCGCGGAATCCGCCTTGCCCATGGTCCGGTTGGCCTCGAGGATGTCCAGGACCTTGGCCGGAGCCGGTGATGCGTTTGAGGTCTTGGCTTCCACGAACGCCCGGCCCGCTGCTACCGCACCGGCCCAGCGTTCGGCAACTGCGGGATCCGCTGGATCCACGGAATTGCGCCGTTCCGGGACGACCTCGCCCGCGATCACCTTCGCGGCCCAGGCAAGGGACTGCTCCACGAAATCAGCGGGCTCGAAGATGGCGTCGGCAATGCCTAGCTGGAAAGCCTGGGGGCCGGTGAGCGTTCGGTTGTTGCTCAGCGGATTCTCGATCATGACCTTGACGGCGTTTTCCGGGCCAATGAGTCTCGGCAGGATGTAGACGCCGCCCCAGCCGGGGACGAGCCCGATGAAGGCTTCGGGCAACCCGAGGGCCCCCGCACCGGTCGAGACCGTACGGTAGGTGGACTGGAGGGCGATTTCAAGGCCACCACCGAGCGCGAGGCCATTGATGAAGGCGAAACTCGGAACACCGAGGTCGGCGAGCGTTGCGTAGACGTCGTGGCCGAGCTGGGCCATCCACAGGCCGTGTTCGCGCTCTTCGAGCCGCTTGACTGCTGAGAGGTCCGCTCCGGCCACCAGGAAGTACGGCTTGCCCGTGACGCCGACGCCGACGATCTCGCCGCGCGCAGCGCGAGCCTTAAGGCCTTCAAGTACCGTCCCGAGCTCCACCAGGGTATTTGGTCCGAGGGTGGTGGGCTTCGTGTGGTCCAGGCCGTTGTCGAGGGTGATCAGGGCGAACGTTCCGGCGTTGCCGGGGAGTTCGATGTCCTGGACATAGGAGTGGGTCACGGTCTCGTCCGGGAAGAGTCCGGCCAGTGTCTGGAATTCGGCGGCGCTCATGCTGCGGCTCCCTTGGTTTCGGTGTCGACGGAGGTCTCTGTTGCGCTGTCGTAGTCTCTGTAGCCGTTGTAATCCACGTGATGCGGGTTCTCCCAGATTACTGTTGCGCCCATTCCCAGGCCGATGCACATGGTTGTTATGCCGTACCGGACTGAAGGGTCTTCTTCGAACTGGCGCGCCAATTGGTTCATGAGCCGCACGCCGGAAGACGCCAAGGGATGCCCGACGGCGATCGCCCCGCCGTAGCGGTTGACGCGCGGGTCGTCGTCGGAGATTCCGAAGTGGTCCAGGAAGCTCAGGACCTGAACCGCGAAGGCCTCGTTGATCTCGAAAAGGCCGATGTCCTCGATGCCCAGTCCGGCGTTCTTAAGCGCCTTCTCGGTGGCGGGGACCGGTCCGATGCCCATGACTTCGGGTTCGACGCCGGCGAAGGCATAGGAGACCAGGCGCATCTTCACGGACAGGCCGAGCTCCGCGGCAGCTTCGGCGGAGGCCAGGACTGCCGCCGTCGCGCCGTCGTTCAAGCCGGCGGCATTGCCTGCGGTGACCCGGCCGTGGGCCCTGAACGGGGTGCGCAGCTCCGCGAGGTCTTCCACCGTGGTCCCGGGGCGCGGCGGCTCGTCGCTCGTGTTTACTGTCCAGCCCTGTCCCGGCTTCATCGTGGCGACCGGGACCAGGTCGGGCTGGATCTGGCCCTTGCCGTAGGCCGCGGCGAGTTTTGCCTGGGATGCCGCGGCGTAGGTGTCCGTTCGCTCTTTGGTGATCGAGGGGAAACGGTCGTGCAGGTTCTCGGCGGTGTTGCCCATGTTCAGCGCGGCCGGGTCCACGATCCGCTCGGACATGAACCTGGGGTTGGGATCCGCGCCCGCGCCCATGGGGTGGTTGCCCATGTGCTCCACGCCGCCGGCAATCACGACGTCGTACGCGCCGAAACCGATGCCGCTCGCCGTCGTCGTGACCGCGGTCATTGCTCCGGCGCACATGCGGTCGATCGCAAAGCCGGGAACGCTGCGGGGGAGGCCGGCAAGGAGGGCGGCTGTGCGGCCGATGGTCAAGCCCTGGTCGCCCGTCTGCGTCGTAGCGGCGATGGCGACTTCGTCAACGCGTTCGGCGGGTAGGCCCGGGTTGCGGCGCATCAGTTCGCGGATGCACTTGACTACGAGGTCATCGGCACGGGTGCCCGCATAGATGCCTTTTTCGCCGGCTTTGCCGAACGGCGTCCGGACACCGTCGACGAAGACGACGTCCCGGACTGCCCGAGGCTTGGCGGTGTTCCCTGTTTGGCTCATGTGTGGCTCCTCGTTGAGACATGGATGCCGGACAGCCCTCGCAGGGGAAGCCGGTGTCATTCACCGCCATGTTACTCGCCAGTAACTTAGCGTGCAAGGAGTTCAATACCGATCCTCGCTCACATATGAACGGTTCCCGGCGGATCCTCGCTCACGTATGAACGGTTCCCGGCGGATCCTCGCTCACGTATGAAGGGTTTCCGGCGGATCCTCGCTCACGTATGAAGGGTTTCCGGCGGATCCTCGCTCACATATGAACGGTTCCCGGCGGATCCTCGCTCACGTATGAACGGTTCCCGGCGGATCCTCGCTCACGTCACCCAAGGATTGCCCTTGGAAAGGGCCTATATCTGAGCGGGCGTCGTGCCGGAAGGGCTTGTTTGTGAGCGGGGGTCGGGCTTGAGGGGCTTGTTTGTGAGCGGGCGTCGTGCCGGAAGGGCTTGTATGTGAGCGGGGGTCGGGTTTGGGGGGCTTGTTTGTGAGCGGGGGTCTCAAGGGGGGCGCGGGAACCTCGGGCTAAGGGGCGGGGGTGGGTTCCTTGGTAGCCGGGTTCCGTGGCTCTTTGGGTTCCTTGGGCGGGAGCGGTTGCGGATACAGTGACGCCTCGGTGAGGATCGGCGCCGTGATGGCGATTTGCCAGTCACGGGCGCCCAGCGCGCGCAGTTCTTCCGACACGGACTCCACAGTGATGTCCGACGGCGGCCGCCACAGCACGCGCCTCATGTAATCCGGGGTGAGCAGGTTCTCCACGGGGAGCTTGAGCCCGTCGGCCGCCTCTTGAAGCCGGGGCCGGGCAGTCCCCAGGCGCGCCGCGGCTTCGGGATCGCGGTCTGTCCAGACGCGCGGCGGCGGGGGAGCGTTGGTTGGAAGATGCAGGGGTGGAAGGTCGTCGGTGTTCCTCGCACCGGCGATGCAGCGCAGCCAGCGTGGTGCTTCGCGTTGCGCGGCCCGCCCGTGGAAGCCTTTGGTGGCCAGGAGCTGCGGAACGGTTGTGGGCATGGCCTTTGCTGCGGCGACCAGGGCGGAATCGGGAATGAGGCGGCTGGGAGCAACATCCCGTTTCCGAGCGAGCTGATCCCGTTCGTACCAAAGCTCGCGAACGGCAGCCAACTGACGGCGGTCACGGATCTGGTGCAGTCCGGAGGTCTTGCGCCACGGGTCAACCCGCGGGGCTGGAAGGCCTGCTGCGAGGATGCCCGCGAATTCCTGTTCGGCAAATTCCAGCTTGCCGTCCGCTTCCAGGAGTTCAATGAGTTCTTCGCGCAGTTCGGCGAGCACCTCGACGTCGAGGGCCGCGTACCGCAGCCAGGGTTCGGGGAGGGGGCGGGTGGACCAGTCGGCGGCGGAGTGTTCCTTGGCGAGGCCGAACCCCAGGAGCTGCTCGATGACGGCTGCCAGGCCCACGCGGGGCAGTCCGGCAAGGCGCGCGGCGAGTTCCGTGTCGAAGAGCTTGTCGGGCCACATGCCGAGCTCGGCCAGGCACGGAAGGTCCTGCGTGGCGGCGTGCAGGATCCACTCGACGCCGCGCAGCGCTTCGTTGACGATTTTCAGGTCATCGAAGGGTTCGGGGTCGATC
Source organism: Arthrobacter sp. NPDC080031 (assembly GCF_040702485.1). Classification (NCBI taxonomy): domain Bacteria; kingdom Bacillati; phylum Actinomycetota; class Actinomycetes; order Micrococcales; family Micrococcaceae; genus Arthrobacter; species Arthrobacter sp. NPDC080031. The sequence continues at coordinate 124,519 of NZ_JBFBLA010000007.1, read as the reverse complement.
AACCAGGTGCCTGCGCCGTCGCGCCTGATCTGTACGAGGAAGGCACGCTGCCCGTAGCGGAAGCCGGATGCACGTTCGGCGTCGACCCCGGCGGGGCCGGATCCCGCGGCGATGGCAGCAGCGCATCGCTCCAGGCCGGCCATGGTGTCAATGACAAGGGGCACGCCCTCGCGCGGGGCGTCCAGATCGATGATCTCGGGTATCCGGCCTTCGAAGCCGTCTACCGTGATGTGTGGTTTGGGATCAGCAGCCGGAGCGCCGGCTGTGGTGGGTTCCAGATTTTCAGGGGTCATGGTGCCTTCAGTTTACCGACTCTGTGCTCGGCCGGTCCGGCCAGGGGTTCGGGCGGACTCTCACGGACTTCATGTGAGCCGCCGATTAGGCAAGGGAGTGACGCCGGGAGGCAGGGGAGGGAGCCCCGCGAACGTGCAGACCATGTCGCACCACGCTTCCAGATGTGCCTGGACATCCGATGACGCAGGTGTCCATGAGGCACGGAGCTCGATGTCAATGGTTTCCGGTCTTTCGGCCAGCGTCCCGAAACTCTCGGACAGGATGCGTGTGGCGGTTCCGCCCGCCGCGCGGTACTGGGCCGAATGGTTCTCGAGGGCGTCCACGAGCCACGTCCAGGCCACGGAACCGAGCATGGCATCGTTGCCCATGTCGGCTTCCAGCTGCGCCCGGATATAGGTGACGATCCGGAATTCCCCGTCCCATACAGCCGAGCCGTCGGGATCGTGGAGCAAGATGAACCTGCCTGTTGCGAGCTCATCGTCTTCATCATCGGCCGTGCCGGGGGAGCCCGGGGTGTTCTCGCTGGAGAATGCCATGGCCGCGGGTCCATGGAGAGGGGTCCGGCCGGGACGCGTCGACCGGCTGAAGACCTCTGCCCCCAAGGCCACGGCGTAGGGGGCCAAGCGGGAGGGTGCCGGGATTTCCGCGAGCCGCAGCTCACTCCGGCACTTTGCTTTTCGTAGCGTTCCCAACGCATGCAAGAAATCCGCGGGAACCTGTGCGAGTGCGTTCACCTTCGCAGATTATGTGTCAGGGGCGGCGAAACCTTGAAGCCACGCCGCCCCGTGGGGTGCCCTATGCGGACGCCAGTTCACGCTTGATTGCTGCAACGAAGGAATCGATATCCTCTTCCGTGGTGTCGAAGGAACACATCCAGCGCACCTCGCGGTTCGCTTCGTTCCAGTCGTAGAACTTGAAGGACGAGCGGAGGCGATCGGCGACGCCGGCGGGGAGCACCGCGAAGACGCCGTTGGACTCCGTGGCCTGCGTAGGCTCCACACCCTCGATGGAGTCAACCGCAGTACGGAGCCGTGAGGCCATGGCATTTGCGTGTTCCGCAGAGCGAAGCCACAGCCCGGACTCAAGAAGCGCAATGAACTGGGCCGAAATGAAGCGCATCTTGGAGGCCAGCTGCATGTTCATCTTGCGCAGGAACTTCAGCCCATGGGCTGCCTCCGGATTGAGGGCGACCACTACTTCGCCGAACAGCAGCCCGTTCTTGGTGCCGCCGAAGGACAAAATGTCCACTCCGGCGTCGCGGGTGAACGTCCGCAACGGCACGCCAAGGTGGGCGGCGGCATTGGCGAGCCGTGCGCCGTCCATGTGGAGTTTCATGCCCTTGGCATGGATGTGGTCGGCGATCGCCCGGATTTCTTCCGGCGTGTAGCACGTGCCGAGCTCCGTTGTCTGCGTGATGGAGACGGCAAGGGGCTGCGCACGGTGCTCGTCGCCCCAGCCCCACGCTTCGCGGTCGATCAATTCCGGAGTCAGCTTGCCGTCGGGCGTCGGGACCTGGAGGAGCTTGATGCCGCCGATCCGCTCCGGCGCCCCGTTCTCATCCATGTTGATGTGCGCGGTCGAGGCGCAAATGACCGCACCCCAGCGCGGGAGCAGCGACTGCAGGGACAAGACGTTCGCCCCGGTGCCGTTGAACACCGGGAAGCACTCGATGCCTGTGCCGAAGTGCTGCTCCATGACTTCCTGGAGCCGTTCCGTGTACTGGTCCTCCCCATAGGAGACCTGGTGGCCGCCGTTGGCTGCGGCGAGGGCCGCCAGGATTTCAGGGTGGACGCCGGAGTAGTTGTCCGAGGCGAAACCGCGGACGGAGGGATCGTGGAGCCGCCCACTGGCTCCCGTTTCGAGGGCAGCCGGGAATTCTTTTGTAGTGCTCGTCACTTGTTCATTCACGCTTTCAGTCTATTTGGCCAGGAGGAGGCGCTGTCCGTTCAGTTCGGCTGCCGGCTTGTCGAAGAGCCCGACGGCGGCCGCCGCCAAGTCTTCAACGTCCGTGTATCCGGGGAATTTCCGCTCCGGATGTTCCCTTCGCATCGCCGCGTCCAGGAGGGACTTCACCACAAAGACCACGGCGGCGCTGTGCTGCTCCACGGGTTCGTCCTTGATTCCGGAGTTTCCGGATTGATCACGACGGAACCCGTCGGCCACCGCCAGGGTCCAGGTCTCGGCGGCGGCTTTGGCCGCCGCGTAGGTGGCGGCGCCCGCGGTAGGTGCGGCGACCGCCGTCGAGCTCACCATCGCGAAACGTCCCGTAGGGGAGGAAGCGAGATCGTTGTAGAAGACCCGGGAGACGTTTCTCAGGGTTGTGATGGCGCTTTGCTCAAGGGCGGACCAGTCTTCGTCCGGCTGGTCTTCGATTCCCTTGGCCCCGCGCCACCCTCCCACCAGGTGGATGACGCCGTCGACCCTTTCTGTGCTTCCGTGGATCTCCGATGCGAGTTCGCGCACGGACTCCAGCCGGGAAAGATCGCACACCAGGGCGGTGACGTCGTTGCCCGCTTCGGCCGCGGCGGCCTTGATGCGTGCTTCGTTCGAGCCGATCGTGAAGACGCGGTGCCCGGCCAGAGCGAGAGCGCGGGCGACAGCGATCCCGGAGGAGTTGCTGCCACCTGTGACGACGACAGTCAGCGGTCCGCCGGTCATGATGCTGCGGTCTGCCCGGTGATACCGGTGGTGGATTCGATGATGGGACGCATTTTCTTCTCCAGTGCTTCGTAGAACATGGACAGGGGGAATTCGTCGTCGAGGACCTGGTCGGTGAGGCCGCGGGGCGGTCCGTCGAGCGGCAGTGCCTCCGGGCCCTTCGCCCAGACCGAAGCCGGGTGGGGAGTGACCGTACCGGAAATGAGCTTATACGCTGCGAGCCAGTGGGCAGCCTTGGGGCGGTCGATCGAGCGCCAGTACAGTTCTTCGATCCGGGCGCCGAGCTCGATGACGACGTCGGCGGCCTCGTCCCAGTCGATGCTGAGTTTGCTGTCGGTCCAGTGCAGGACGTGGTGCTGGTGCATCCATGCGAAGAGGAGCTGGCCACCCAGGCCGTCGTAGTTGCGGACCCGGTTGCCGGTGATCGCGAAGCGGAAGATACGGTCGAAGATGACGGCGTACTGGACGAGCTTCGCGTGGCGGCGGGCGTCGGGGGAAGCGTCCTCGTCCTTCTCGATCCGGACAGATTCGCGGAAGGCTGTCAGGTCGCAGCGGAGCTCCTCGAGCGAATAGAGGAAGAACGGCATCCGTTGCTTGATCATGAACGGATCGAAGGGAAGGTCGCCGCGCATGTGGGTGCGGTCATGGATCAGGTCCCACATGACGAACGTCCGCTGCGTGAGTTCCTGGTCATCCAACAGCTTGGCGGCATCTGCGGGGAGTTCAAGGGATGTCGTTGCGGCAGCTGCCTTGAGGACACGGCGGAAGCGTGCGGCCTCGCGGTCGGCGAAGATGGCGCCCCACGTGAAGGCAGGCGTTTGCCTCACCGCTACGGTCTCGGGAAAGAGCACAGCCGAATTGGTGTCGTACCCGGGGGTGAAGTCCAGGAAACGGATAGGTACGAACAGCTTGTTGGAGTATTCGCCGGCCTCCAAAGCGCCGATGAACTCGGGCCAGATCACCTCGATCAGGACTGCTTCCACAAGACGGCTCGTGCTGCCGTTCTGGGTGTACATGGGGAACACCACGAGGTGCTGGAGCCCGTCTTCGCGGTGTTCCTGCGGCTTGAAGGCCAGCAGAGAGTCGAGGAAGTCCGGGACTCCGAAGCCGGCGTCGGCCCAACGGCCGAAATCCGTGACGAGGAGTTCGAGATAGGCAGCGTCGTGCGGGAAAGCAGGAGCCAGGGTCTTGATGGCCTCCATGATGGTGGCTGTGTAGGCCCGTGCAGCCTCGTGGTGGAGGGAATCCTGGATGGAACCATCCTGGCCCTGGAATGCCTGGAGGGCAGTGGCTGCGGCCTTCAGGGCGATCCAGTCCCGGTTGTCCGGGGTGATGCGCGGACGGGTGCTGGTAACGGTGGTGGTCATCGTTGACGGTGCCTTTCCTCAAGAAATCATTGTTCTGAGGTGAGCGTAGCAAGCGGCCAGAGTCGCTAATTCAAAAGCGGCCTGAGCATAAGAAACTCTTGGTCAAATGGTTCCGGTGGCCCCCGGAAGATCCAGCCCGGGGAGGGCTGGCCATCGGGGACCGCCGGTAGCTTGCCGTTTGCGTCCGGAGCCGGGGCCCGGATATACCGCCCGGGACTACTGCCCGGCCGGGGACTCGACAAGCTTGAGTGAAACGGAGTTGATGCAATACCGCTGGTCAGTAGGTGTGCCGTAGCCCTCACCCTCGAAAACGTGTCCCAAGTGTGAATCGCAATTGGCGCAGCGGACCTCCACCCGTTCCATTCCCAAAGTGCGGTCGTGAAGGTACCGGACGGTGCCTTCCGCGAGCGGTGCCCAGAAGGACGGCCAGCCGCAATGGGAATCGAATTTCTCGTTGCTGGTGAAGAGCTCTGCGCCGCACGCGCGGCACTGGTACACGCCTGCCGTATGGGTGGCCCAGTACTCACCCGTGTACGGACGTTCCGTTCCGGCCTGGCGAAGCACCCTGAACTCCTCCGGGGTGAGTTCTTCACGCCACTCCGCTTCCGTTTTCTCCACGCATTGCCCGCCCTGCGGGACATCCTGGAGGGGAACCCCGGCCAAGGGGTCCGCGGCCTGGAAATACTTCCTGTTATCTGCAGTGCTCATGTTCTCTCAACGTTCACGAGTCGCCGATAAATCCCGAGCCCGCGTAGAGATGCAGCACAGGCAGCCCCAACTGGTCCTGGGCTTTGTTCGCCCAGTCTGTGTGGAAGGTATCGGCAATCGCGTGCGGGCGGGTGACCACGACGGCCTGTGCCGCATTGAGTGCCTTGACCTTGGACACCAAGCCCGCCACGGCACCGCCGTCGACGATTTCACCAGTCACCCCGCCGCCCAGTCCGTCCAAGGCCGCGAGGGATACCGACAAGGCCTCCGCAGCCTGGGCCCGCTCCGATTGTGGATCCGGCGCTTCTGCGAGCAGCTCCCGGAATGCCTTGGCTATCTCAAGCAAGGAGAGGTTCTCGAGGAAGTCCACCAATAAGTGCCGTTCGGTGTTCGCGGGCACCAGCACCACCAGGGGCGAGTCTCCGCCGTCGACCAGTTTGGCAATATTGACGCGGTCGTCCGGGCCGAGAGGCTCTTCGGTAAGGATGACGATTGGTTCACTCATGGCTACAGCGTAGACCTGAGCCGCGCCGGGAGGCATGGTTTAGCGCGGCAATTCTGTTCCCGCAGCGGCGTAGCCTCCCGGGGGAAACGCCATGGAGGGCGCTGTTCGGAACAAGGCCCCGCAACCGGGAGAATGGTCACATGGCATCCATGACCCGAGCTGCGCCAACCGTTGAGAACGGCGCGAAAATGTCCGTCCGCGCCAAATGGACCGTTGCGGGGATCGTTGCGGGAAGCAGCATTGCGGGCTTGCTGGGCGCGGGCTCTTCGGCGCTCGCAGCCTATTTCGCCCGGCGGGTCATCACCCCGTCAGTGCGCGAGGCCGACCAGGAGGTGTTGGCGGTGGTGCGCGGTGACAGCGGGCTTCAGGTCATCCTCGCAGCTACGCCGGACACCACCATCGACGGCGTGTTCAGCCTCTTCTTCGCGGGCGGGACAGGTTTCGCGCGGATCGGACGGATCGTGTCCTATTCGCCCGCGGAGCGGACCGTGCAGCGCGAAGTCGAGGAAGTCTACAGCGGGGACCTGGCAACGGCCCGGCGCGGATGGTGGAGCGGTGTCGTCTATGACTCCCCGGCGGCGCTTGGCCTGGATTCGGAAGATATACGGATCGATGTCGAGGGGGGCCAGGCGCCCGCGTGGCTGATTCCGTCAGCCGCAGGGAAGCCCGCGAAGGTGTGGGCGATCATGGTGCACGGCCGTGGCGCTACCCGCCTCGAAGGCTTGCGCGCGGTGCGAGTGGCGCACGATCTCGGACTCAACAGCCTGCTGGTTTCGTACCGGAACGACGGCCTGGCGCCGTCTGCCCCGGACGGGCGCTACGGCCTGGGCTCCACGGAATGGCACGACGTCGACGCTGCCATTGAGTACGCACTCGCCCACGGCGCCCACGAAGTGGTCCTGTTCGGATGGTCGATGGGCGGGGCGATCTGCCTGCAGACGGCCGATCTGTCGCATCACCGCCTTGTGATCAGGGCCATGGTCCTGGACGCACCGGTGATCAACTGGGTCAACGTCCTGGCACACCACGCCCAGATCAACCGGATCCCCTACGCCGTGGGCCGTTACGGGCAGTTGATGTTGGGGCACCCGTTGGGCCGGCGCCTTACCGGCCTGGCCGCGCCCGTCGACTTGAAGGCAATGGACTGGGATGCCCGCGCCGTTGAACTGCGGACTCCGACGCTGGTGATCCATAGCGTGGATGATGAGTACGTTCCCTACGAACCTTCGGCCAGCCTTGCTGAAAAGAATCCGGACATGGTCACCTTTGAACCCTTCGAAGGCGCGCGCCACACGAAAGAGTGGAACGTGGATCCGCAGAAGTGGGAGCGGCTGGTGCGCTCGTGGCTCGCTCCGCACCTCGCGCCCCGTGGCGGGCCGTCGTCGGCTTGAGGGCGGCCCAGCGGCGGGTTGAGAATACGTGCGCTGCTCCCGGAGTTTCCTAAGGGCTGCCGATGGGCGCAGTCCGGGCACCGGTCAGCCGGATAAGGTCCGTGGGGTCCAGCTCGATGTCCAGGCCACGGCGTCCACCGGAAACGAGCACCGTTCCGAAGGCCAACGCCGATTCGTCGAGCACGGTGGGCGATGGCTGTCGTTGACCCAGCGGGGAAATCCCGCCGAGGACATAGCCGGTGCGTCGCTCGGCCGTTTTGGGATCGGCCATGGTGGCCTTCTTGGAGCCTAGGGCCGCGGCGATCGCCTTGAGGTCAAGGGTGCCACTCACCGGGACGATGCCCACCGCGAGCTTGCCTTCGACGTCCACCATCAAGGTCTTGAAGACCCGGCCGGGATCGATACCCAGGACCTCGGCTGCCTCAAGCCCGTAGCTGGCCGCCGATGGATCATGCGTATAGGGGTGCAGGGTAAAAGGAACGCCGGCCGCAGCCAGTACGGCTGTGGCCGGCGTTCCCTGTGAAGCCTGTTTCTTGGCCATTCCCGGTACTCCGGCTCAGGAGGACAAGCGGTCCGCCGCGGCGACCTTGCGCTTGATCCGCCCCAACATGGCCGTCATGCCACGCATGCGCAGCGGTGTGATCGCCCGGGTGAGGCCCAGCAGTTCCGGCATGTCATCCGGAACAGCCAGGATCTCGGCGGCAGTCAGCCCGTCCAAGCCTTCATGCAAAACGCCCGCAAAGCCGCGCGTGGTGGGCGCCTCCGGCGGTGCCTTGAAAAACAAACGGTAGGCGACGCCGTCGGGCTTCTTTTCCTGCTCGATGGTCAGGAACAGCGGCGACTGGCACTCCACCACTTGCTCAAGGAGTTCAGGGTGGTCCAGCAGCCGCTCCGGCAGGGCCGGGAGCCCGCGCGAGAATTCAAGCAACAGCTGAAGGCGATCGGGCTCGGTCAGCGCCTGGAAGTCATCGACAATTTCCGCCAGTGCGGCGGGCAACGTATAGGTACTCATCACTTCCAGCTTACGCACGTCCGGGCCGGTCTGGTTCCCGTTGCTTCAATATGGCCGGACCAGTGGCAAGGCACAGGGACTCCGGATTACTTTCCAGCGAGTGCGGGGACGGAGCCCCGCTCGGCGCCCTTGACGATCGGGACGCGCACGGCATTGCCCCACTCCGTCCAGGAACCGTCGTAATTGCGGACCGTTTCGAACCCAAGCAGGTATTTCAGTGCGAACCAGGTGTGGCTGGAACGCTCGCCGATGCGGCAGTACGCCACGACGTCGTCGCCTTCCGTGAGGCCGGCTTCTCCAAGGTAGAGGGCCTCGAGTTCGGTCCGGTTACGGTAGGTGCCATCTTCGGCAGCGGCGCGTGCCCACGGGATGGAGGCCGCGGTGGGGATGTGTCCCCCGCGCAGGGCGCCCTCCTCGGGGTAGGCCGGCATGTGGGTGCGCTGGCCGGTGTATTCCTCGGGGGAGCGGACGTCGATCAGCGGCTTGCCGAAGTGAGCCAGCACGTCGTCCTTGAAGGCGCGGATCGGGGCGTCGTTCCGTTCGATCACGGGGTACTCGCCCGGGGCAGGCTGGGGGACGTCAGTGGTGATTTCGCGGCCTTCGGCGATCCACTTGTCGCGACCGCCGTCCAGGAGCCGGACGTCGTCGTGGCCGAAGAGCGTGAAAACCCAGAGGGCGTAAGCGGCCCACCAGTTGGACTTGTCGCCGTAGATCACCACGGTGGTGTCCCGCGAGATGCCCTTGGCTGCTGCGAGGGCTGCGAACGCTTCACCGTCGACGTAATCCCTGGTGACTTCATCGTTCAGGTCCGTGTGCCAGTCGATCTTGACAGCGCCCGGAATGTGGCCGGTCTCGTATAGGAGGACGTCTTCGTCGGATTCGACAACAACCAGCTTGCCGTCGCCAAGCGCGCCGCCCTCGAGTGCCGCGGCAAGCCACTCGGTGGACACGAGGCGTTCGGGGTGGGCGTACGCGGCGAACTTCTCGTTCTGTTCAACGGGGTAGGACATTGGTATGGCCTTTCACTGACACTTTCACTGACACCGGGCGGCGCCGGGCGATGGTGCCCGGCATTGATCCCACATTATCGAGGGCCGGGGTCTAAAGCTCCTCCCCGTTCATATGGTGAAATATGGCCTTCATCACGTGTCCGTCCGGGGCGTGGCATTGCCGGTATTCTTGCTGGGGACTTACGACACGAAGAACGGACCGCATTGGTACAGATCGAACAGCTCGTCGCGCGCACGCCGGCGGTTTCAGCGGATGAGATTCTGAAGGGTTTCTACCCTTCGCCACGGTTCGGAGAGGTGTCCTTCAAAAGCTACCGGCCGGATCCGAACCAGCCCAGCCAGGCCGCAGCGGTAAAGGCCCTGGAAGCTTTTGGGGCGACGGTGGGAGCCGGTGACGGAGACGGCCTGTTCAAACGCCTTTTCGGCAAGAAGGTCAACAGCCGGGCGGGCATCTACCTCGACGGCGGATTCGGCGTCGGAAAGACCCACCTGCTGGCTTCCCTGTGGCACTCGGCTCCGGGGCCGAAAGCCTTCGGGACGTTCGTGGAGTACACCAACCTGGTGGGCGCCCTGTCCTTCCGGAAGATTGTGGAGGCTTTGAGCAGCTACAAGCTTGTCTGCATTGACGAATTTGAGCTCGACGACCCGGGGGACACGGTGCTGATGTCCCGCCTCATGCGTGAATTGTCCGACGCCGGTGTGAAGCTCGCTGCCACGTCCAACACCCTGCCTGGTTCACTCGGGGACGGCCGATTTGCCGCCGTCGACTTCCAGCGGGAGATCCAGGTCCTTGCGGACCAGTTCGATGTTGTCAGGATCGACGGGGAAGACTTCAGGCACCGCGGCTTGCCTGCGGCGCCGGCACCGTTGAGGAACGAAGACCTCAAGCGGCAGATGCATGCCGAGTTCGATGGCCAGACTGTGGCCATGGACGAATTCCGCGGCCTGATCGACCACCTTGCCGGTGTGCATCCCAGCCGCTACCGCAAGCTGATCGCAGGAATCGATGCCGTTGTCTGGCGCAACGTCGAAACCATTACGGAGCAGGCCGTCGCCCTTCGCTTCGTGGTGCTGGCCGACCGCCTGTACGACAAGGACGTCCCGATCCTTGCCAGCGGCGTGCCCTTCGACAAGCTCTTCACCGAGGAAATGATGACCGGCGGGTACATGAAGAAATACTTCCGCGCCGTGTCCCGCCTGACCGCCCTGGCGCGTGAAGGCCAAAACCACGAGCCTTCGTAGAGATTGGGGCAGGCCCTTTCGTGTCGACTCCGTCGCCACGAAGGGACCCGACTGCCCCACTCTAGGCAGGCCCTTTCGTGTCGACTCCGTCGCCACGTAGGGACCCGACTGCCCCACTCTAGGCAGGCCCTTTCGTGTCGACTCCGTCGCCACGTAGGGACCCGACTGCCCCACTCTACTTTTGGGGTTCCTGGGACTCGCGCGTCCTAAGGACCCATCGCACCAGGATTCCGGCGGCAAGTGCCCAGAACGCGGCGCCGATCCCAGCGAAGCTGAGGCCCGAGGCTGCGACCAGGAACGTCACGGAGGCGCCGATGCGTTCTTCGGCAATGGCCAGCGCCGAGGCGATCGCGGAGGCCAGGGTGCCCAGCAGCGCCAAGCCCGCGACCGCTTCCAGGAGCCCCGGCGGCGCCGCCGCCACGACGGTCACGAGCGCGGCGGAGAAGGCTGCCAGCACGAGGTAGGCCACGCCCGACGTGAAGGCTGCGATCCAGCGCCGGCCACGGTCCCCGCCTGCTTCTTCCCCTGCCGCCAGAGCGGCGCTCAAAGCAGCCAGGTTGATAGCGTGCCCGCCGAAGGGCGCCCCCAGGGCAGTTCCTGCACCGGTCACCAGCATCGACTGGCGCCACGGGACCGTGTAGCCGAAGGACTTCAGCACTGCCACCCCCGGAATGTTCTGTGAAGCCATGGTGACTATGAACAAAGGCAAGGCGATGCCGGCCACCGTGCTGAGCGTGAAGGCGGGAGTGGTCCAATGCAACTCAGGCAGCAGCCGGTCCGTAGGGACGCTCACGCCGTTGACCACGATGTAGATTCCAATGACTGCGAGAGCCACCAACAGCGCGGCAGGGACCGACCAGCGGGGCGCCAGCTTCATCATGACCAGCCAGCAGAGGATCACGGGGGCCACCAACAAGGGTGCGGTGCCCAAGGCCTTGAACGGGGCAAGGCAAAGCAATAGAAGCACCCCGGCCAGCATCGCCTGGGCGAGGGCCGTCGGAATCTTCGCCATCAGCTTTCCCAGGGCCGGAATGAGCCCCGTCAGGGCGATCAGCACACCAGCGATAAGGAAGGCGCCGACGGCGGCCGGCCACCCGCCGTCGGGCACTCCAGCTCCCGCGAGCAGCGCGGCACCGGGTGTCGACCACGCAAGCGTGACAGGCACTCGCGACCGCCAGGAAAGCCAGAGCACGCCGAGCCCGAAGGTGAGGGTGAGGGCAAGGAGCCCGCTGGCCGCCTGTTCCTGCGTGGCTCCGACCGCCCGGAGGCCTGCGAGCACCACCGCGAAGGAGGAGGTGAAACCGACCAGCGCGGTCACAATTCCAGCCACGAGCGGACGGGAGAGCTGCCGGGAAGCGGAGGCTGGAAGTGGCTGTCCGGTGTGGAGGGATGACGCTGGCACAGTCCATCACGTTACCCGAACCGTGGCGCGTCTGCCGAGGCCGCAACGGTTAAACGCCAAGGGCACCGGCGGCGCCTCGCGGCGGGACCGGTGCCCCGTTGACGTAACTGTATTCGGGAGCTCTGGCCGGATGAACCGGCTACGGAGCCTCATTGGCGGAGGGAGCTGTCCAGGCCGTAGCCCTTACAGCAAACCGTCGAGGTTGCCCACGAACTCGGAAGCGGCTCTCTGAACCGCATCTAGTCGTCGATAAAATCGGCGGCCTATTCGATGCCATCCTTGATGGCTTCTTCCTTGCCACCAACGAGGTCCTGAACTTTGCCCTTCAGATCGTCAAATAATCCCACGGGCACCTCCTTTCCATCCCGGAGCCAGTTCGCTCCTCCGTTTTCGATCCTAACCCGAGACCTAGGAGGTGCCAAGGGAAAATTTGACTGGGAAGTCAAACGGATTCCTCGAACAGGTCACAACTGCTTCTCGGGAGAAAGCTGCTGGTGGCGGGGACTGTCCGGATTCATCAAGGAATGCTTGCGGCCGTAGCCGAAGTAGATGACCAGTCCGATGACAAGCCACACCACAAAACGCAGCCAGGTTTCCCAATGGAGCTGGAGCATGAGGAAGCCGGAGGCAAGCATGCCGAAGGCCGGAACCACAGGCATGAACGGCAGCCTGAAGGTGCGGGGCGCATTGGGCTTCTTGTAGCGGAAGATGATGACCGACAAGCACACCACGACGAACGCGGCGAGGATGCCGATATTGGTGAGGTCGGCGACAGCCTTGATGGGGAACACGCCGGCGAGCAGGGCCGAGGCGACGCCCGCGATCCAGGTGACGCGCTGCGGAGTTCCGTGCTTGTCAGTCCCGGCAAACCAGCCCGGAAGCAAGCCATCGCGGCTCATCGAGAACCAGACGCGGGTGACGCCCAGGAGGAAGGTCAGCATCACGGTCAGGATGGACAGGACCGCGAACACGGAGATGATGGTGGCAATGACGGGCAAGCCAACGCCGGTGAAGGCGGAGGCGAAGCCGGCGGTGGGGTTGATGTCCTTGTAGTTCTGCATACCGGTGAGCACCAGGGTTGCCGCAACGTAGAGGAGCATCGCGATGACAAGCGAGAGAACGATTGCCTTCGGCATGTGCTTCTTGCCATCAGTCGCTTCCTCCGCGGCTGTACTCATGGCGTCATAGCCGAACACTGCGAAGAAGACCGTTGCGGACCCGGCCAGTACCGGACCGAAGCCGCTGGGCATGAACGGGTTGTAGTTGTTGGTGTTGATGTAGAAGATGCCCAGGCCAATGATGAACAGGATGAGCACCACTTTGATGGCCACCGCAACCAGTTCGAAACGGCCGAACGCCTTGGTTCCGCGGCTTAGGATCCAGGTGACCAACAAGCAGACCAGGATGGCCGGAAGGTTGATGACCCCGCCCTTACCTTCGTCCACGGTTGAGGTCATCCAGGCGGGCATGTGGATGCCGATCCCCGACAGGAAGGCATCGAAGTACCCGGAAATGCCGATTGCGACGACGGCGACGATCGCGATGTACTCGAGCAGCAGGTCCCAGCCGATGAACCAGCCGATGACCTCGCCCAGGGCAACGTAGCCATAGGTGTAGGCCGATCCGGCGCGGGGGATCATGCCGGCGAATTCTGCGTAGGAGAGCGCCGCGGCCGCTGATGCAAGGCCCGCGACCAGGAACGAGATCAGCACAGCGGGGCCGACTCCGGGGGTGTCTTTGCTTCCGTGGGCCACGAGGCCGGCCAGGGAGAAGATCCCGACGCCGATGATGCCGCCGACGCCGATGGCGGTCAGCTGCCAGAGGCCCAGGCTTTTGAAGAGCCCGCTGTGCTTGCTTTCCTCCTCGATGTCGTCAATGGGTTTCTTCCTCATGATCGAACGGACGAGTGTTTCTTGATTCACCGTGTTACTCCTGCCTGTAGGCGTGGACGAATTAGGGCTGAAGAAAAGTATGCGACCTGAATCACATTGGATAAAGTGATTTTTGCTGAGTTGTATTGATCAGTCCGGCTGATCTTTCCATGACCATATCCAGGTCGACGGAGTTCGGGGCGGGCATCCCTGGGCACAAAAAAAGCAGCTCCGGCGGAGCTGCTGGGGAAATGACACTGCGTTTGGCCAGTGGCCGTGGCCTGTTTTCGGGGAAATGGAGCGGACGACGAGATTCGAACTCGCGACATCCACCTTGGCAAGGTGGTGCTCTACCAGCTGAGCTACGTCCGCACATGATGGAATCCGGCGGGGCCGGATGTTCATCAACAAGCAAGTTGCCTTGCCTTGGTGGGCGATACTGGGATCGAACCAGTGACCTCTTCCGTGTCAGGGAAGCGCGCTACCGCTGCGCCAATCGCCCGGATCGGCATAAGCCGGCCGGCCCGTTGCCGGGACCTTAAAATACGAGAGCGGACGACGAGATTCGAACTCGCGACATCCACCTTGGCAAGGTGGTGCTCTACCAGCTGAGCTACGTCCGCACATGATGATCGTCAGGCCGGGGCCGGATGTTCATCAACAAGCAAGTTTCCTTGCCTTGGTGGGCGATACTGGGATCGAACCAGTGACCTCTTCCGTGTCAGGGAAGCGCGCTACCGCTGCGCCAATCGCCCAAATGCAATCCGGCCTGGACCGGAAACCAAGGTTTTCACCGAGGTGGGTACGGGATTCGAACCCGTGTATACGGCTTTGCAGGCCGCTGCCTCGCCTCTCGGCCAACCCACCGTGTAAGCACGATTCCTGGGGTTCCAAGAAGTCAATGCCGTGACAGTGTCCTGCGAGCGGACGACGAGATTCGAACTCGCGACATCCACCTTGGCAAGGTGGTGCTCTACCAGCTGAGCTACGTCCGCATTGTCCTCTGCAGCAGCCTGCCCGCAGGGGGCATTCCGTCGCTTTCCGACGAGTAAAAACTCTATAGGAGGTTCGGGGAAACTCCAAATCGATCGGCCGGAATCGTAAGCAATGGGTGCTTGTTCCCTGAATTGGCGCGGATTTTCCGAGTTACACGGGTGTGATTCGTGGGTCTTTTTTCGAGTGTTGCCTGCTAGGCCGGCCCGGCGCTTTCCGGATTTTTGAATTCCGGCCGGGGTCGGCTAGTCTTCTTGTGCACGGGCGATTGGCGCAGTGGTAGCGCGCTTCGTTCACACCGAAGAGGTCACTGGTTCGAACCCAGTATCGCCCACCAAGAAGAGGTCCTGTGCGAAACATTGTTCATGTTTCGCACAGGACCTCTTGTCATTGCCCGCGGGTCGCTGGATCGTCGCCCATCGAGGACCGATCATGTGCGGGGCGCTGCCCTGACCACCCGGTTTCTTCCGAGCGACTTGGCCTCGTAGAGGGCCGCATCGGCGGCCGCAATCATCGCCGTGAGGTCGACTGCGCCGAACTGGGTTGAGGTGACTCCGTAGCTCACCGTAGGAATGTGGACGTCGTCGAGGCTTTTGCTGGCGGCCAAAGAGCGATTGATCTCGGCCGCGATGCTCTCGGCCCGCTCCTGGGCCGCTCCCGGCAAGAGCAAGATGAATTCTTCGCCCCCATACCGTCCGACGAGGTCGGTGGATCGTACGGACTCGGAGCACGCAGCCGCGAATGCTTGTAGGGCGGCGTCACCGGCCGCATGACCGAACTCGTCATTGATCGCTTTGAAGTGGTCCAGGTCGGCCAGGATCAAGGACGCGACAGAGCCTGTGGTGTGCAGGCGCTCAAGTTCCTTGGTGGCCAGATCCATGAAAGTGCCACGATTGAGGAGCCCGGTCAGGTTGTCGCGGGCAGCGCGTTCGCTGAGCCGGTTGATCAGCTGATCGTTGCTGAGGGCGGTCATGCTGAAAGAGACCGCAACAAGGAGTACCAGCGTGACCAGGCTGGCCATTGATGGGCCGAAATACATGCGGAAATTCGGTCCGCTTGGACCGTCTACGAGGTACACGGCCAGGCGGCAGAAATAGTAGGCGGCCAGGAATCCCGCGGCCAAGGCCATCGACTTGTGCACGTGGGAGTAGCTGGAGTCCAACAGCCACAGGTCGCGGGACGCCAACGCGATGCCCAGGGTCATGAATCCCAGATAGACCAGGCCCCCGGACCAGGTGTTGTAACCGGGGTTCTCCAATAGAGAAGAGAGTGCTGTGATTCCACACGCCGTAGCAAACTGCCATTTTGGCGGCGGCAACATCCGGAGAGAGCGGGCTCCGGTCCAGACACTTAGTGCCCCGCCCACCAAAAGGACGTTTCCCGAAGGATTCGCCCAGACTTGGTGCGGTGTCCCGTTGAGAAGGAAGGCCAGGTTTCCAGCAAGGAAGAACAAGAGGGCGATGCACCACCACCCGTTGTAGGAGGACCGCGTGCGCCTGAAGGATGCATAAAAAAGAAGGAGCAGCGTCAGGGCGACCACGCCAAGGGCCACTCGCAGTGTTGTTATATCGAGGACCACTTTTCGCTCCCGTATCCGCGGACGTGACCAATTATGGCACCGGGAGTCAAGGAAACTTGTGCGCCATGCGTGAAGGCCCTGGTTGCGGGGCGGAGCGGCGCTTGCTTTTGTATTTCAGATCACTCACCCGGATTTGATGCTTTGGCGATTACCTCCGGGCTCAGGGCGAGATCGGCATTGAGGATTTCGAAACCAAGGATGTGTCCGTCTTTGTCCAAATCAACCACAATCTGGCCGTCCCCGCCCGGAAGGTCAATGGGGCCAACCTGGCGTACCGATGAGCCATCTTTGATCGCTCCGAGCAATGAAACATAGGCCGCCCGCGCTTCAGGGTCGTAAGAAATCCGCATATTCAAATCATCCCCGTGAACCTGTGTTCCTTCGTCGGCAACCTCCTAGGCTCCGGATCTTCTTGTCAGCGGTGTGTGAAAGAGTTTTCCTATGACAGATCCACTGCTTGCCCACGCCACCGAATACGGCCGGATGTATGCCCGGTCCACGGCCGAGACCTTCTCGGTCCCTTCCATCACCACAGTGATCGGCCAGCAGGCCCACTCCCTGGACGGCTGGTTCGGCTACATGGGTGCCAGCAGCCTGGCGAAGGATCCCGAACTCCCGCAACATCTATCCAGCCCCGCCAAGATGAGGCAGGCCGTCAACAAGGCAGCCAAGGCTGCGGAGGTGTACCGGGACGACGCTGCACGCCGCGGCGACCGCGTGCACAACTACTGCGAGCAAGTGGCCCTGCGCGCCCTCGGACGGGCGCACCGCGTGAAGGAAACGCGCGAAGAGCTCGCTTCACATGGCGAGGAAGCCTTCGCGGCTCGCTTCGATGAATGGTGGGAGCTGTACCGGGTGGAGCCCGTTGCGCCCGAGATCACAGTGTGGAACGCCAGCGTTGGCTATGCCGGAACCCTTGACCTCGTCGCCAAGATCAACGGCAGGATCTGCCTGATCGACTACAAGACCAAAGGCACCACCCGCGATGGAACGGTGAAACCCCTCGACGACAAGGTGGTGATGCAGCTGGTGGCGGGAATGAAGGCCGAGGAAAGCCTGGTGGATCCAGTGGCAGGGGAGTGGGAGCCGTGGAAGTACGGGGAAAACCCTGTCCTGCTTGCGGTGGCTATCGGCGAGACCGAAGTGCGCCCCCAACTGGCCAACCCGGACGTTCTCAAGCACCACTGGTGGAAATTCTGCGCCTTGAAGCGGGTGTGGGAGATGTCCGCGGACGTGGCCGCAGCCGGAACAGCGCTGCTCCCTGTAGCTCCGCCGTCGTACCCTGCCGCAGCGGCGCCCGCAGGCTCAACTAAACTGGCCTAGGCCCCTTTCGCGGGGACCGAAACTTCGCCGATCGTGAGGAAAGACAGCACATGGCCATTTTGAGTATCCGTATCATCGGCGACCCCGTGCTCCGCACGGTTGCTGATCCAGTCACGGAATTCGGGCCTGAGCTCGCCAAACTCGTCGCGGACATGACCGAGACCATGGAAGACGTGGACGGTGCAGGGCTCGCCGCGCCCCAGGTCGGCGTCAGCCAGCGGGTCTTCACCTACCGGATCGGCGGTGTGGAAGGGCACATCATCAACCCCGTGCTGGAAAACAGCGATGACTTCCAGCCTGACGAGGTGGAAGGCTGCCTCTCCATTCCCGGACTCGCGTTCCCGGTGCGCCGCCGCAAGACCACCCGCGCCACCGGCGTGGACCTGAACGGCAACCCCGTGTCCGTTGAAGCGGAAGGCATGCTCGCCCGCTGCTTCCAGCACGAAACTGACCACCTGGACGGGATCCTGTTCACCGACCGCCTGGAGGGTGAGGACCGGAAAACCGCCCTCCGGGCCATCCGCGCGGCGAACTACCACGCCGTGACAGAACGGACCACCGCCAAGCGGGCCAACACTGTCGGCTCCAGCTTCGGCAGCTTCGGGGCTGCCGAATGAGGGTGCTTTTCGCCGGCACCCCGGCTGTAGCCGTCCCTTCCCTGGACGCGCTCATCGAGGCGGGTTTCGAGATCGTGGCGGTGCTGACGAGGCCGGATGCCCCGACCGGCCGCAAACGGATCCTGACGCCCTCGCCCGTGGCAGCACGTGCCGCCGCACTGGGCATCGACATCATCCACGCCTCGAAAGTGGACGCCGGGACCACCGAGCGGATCGCTTCCTATGAGCCGGACGTCGCAGCGATTGTCGCCTACGGCGGCCTCGTCCCCAAAGCCGCACTCGGAATCCCGCGCCACGGCTGGATCAACCTCCACTTCTCCCTCCTTCCGGCCTGGCGCGGCGCCGCACCGGTCCAACGTTCAGTCATCGCCGGCGACGACATCACCGGCGCGGCCACCTTCCTCCTGGAAGAAGGACTCGACACGGGACCGGTCTTCGGGACTTTGACGGAAACGGTACGTCCCGAGGACACGGCCGGCGACTTGCTGGAGCGGCTTTCGCGCAGCGGCGCGATCCTGCTCGCCCAGACACTATCCGCCGTCGAGTCCGGCAAGGCGGCCCCCTTGCCCCAGCAAGGCGATGTCACGCTCGCGCCCAAACTGACCCTCGACGATGGCCGGCTCGACTGGACGCAACCGGCCCTCGCCATCAACCGCAGGTCCCGCGGCGTCACGCCCGAACCGGGAGCATGGACCATGCTCGACGGGCAGCGCGTCAAGCTGGAACCCGTCCGTCTGCGCCCGGACATCCGGGACCTCGCACCCGGCCAGGTCCGGGTTGACGGCAAGAACGTCCTGGTCGGGACCGGATCCCATGCAGTGCAGCTCGGGCGGATCCAGCCTGCGGGCAGGAAGATGATGCCGTCGGCCGATTGGGCCCGTGGTTTGGCAACACCAGAAAGCGTGGAATTCGAATGAATGAGTCCGGCCGGCGCGGCCCCGACAACAGTGGCCCCAACAACGGTGGGAAAAGAGACGGCGGGGGCCACGGCAACCGCGGTCCCCGCGGCGAAAGCAACCGCAACGCCCAAGGCCGCGAACGCAACAGGGGCCCGCAACGCGGTTTCTCCGCCAACGCACCGTCCCAGCGGACCCGGCGCGCGGATCCGGCCCGATTGGTGGCGTTCGAAGTCCTGCGCGCAGTCGCATCGGAAGACGCGTACGCAAACCTGGTGCTGCCCTCACGGATCCGCCACCACCACCTCGACAAGCGCGACGCCGGATTCGCCACCGAGCTAAGCTACGGGGCCCTGCGCGGCCAGGGGATGTACGACGCCGTCCTGGCCGAGTGTGTCGACCGGCCGCTCGCCCAACTCGATCCGGCAGTCCTTGATGCCTTGCGACTTGGTGCCCACCAATTGCTCGCGATGCGTGTTCCTGCCCACGCCGCCCTGGACCAGACTGTCGGGCTGGCCCGCGCGGTCATCGGAGCCGGCCCGTCGTCGCTCATCAACGCGGTGCTCCGGAAAGTCACCGCCAGGACGCTGCCGGAGTGGCTCGACCACTTGCTGGAAAACGAGACCGACGAGACCCGTATCGCCTCCGTACGCCATGCGCACCCGGAATGGATTGTCAGGGCGCTGCGGCAGTCGCTCGTCATGCACGGCCGCTCAGCGAGCGAAATCACCGAACTGCTTGAAGCCGACAACGCTGCCCCGGTCGTGAACCTGGTGGCGCTTCCAGGCATCGGCAACCTCGATGAAGCCCTGGAGAACGGGGCCACTCCCGGCGAGCTTGTCATTGATTCGGCGCTGTCCAGCGGCGGCGATCTCGGTCGCCTGTCCTCCATCCGCGAAGGCACCACGCGCGTCCAGGACGTCGGATCCCAGTTGGTGGCCCGCGCCGTCGCGGCCGTGGACCTCGGACAGGCCGCCAAGGACGGCGAGAAGTGGCTGGACCTTTGCGCGGGTCCCGGTGGCAAGGCCGCGTTGCTGGCTGCCCTCGCCCACCAGGAAGGCGCGAGCCTCTTGGCCAATGAACCCGCAGAACACCGGGCGAAGCTGGTCAGCCAGGCGCTCTCGGCAGTTCCGGCGGACGCCTGGACCGTTCGGATAGGCGATGGACGCGACGTCGGCAAGGAACAACCGGAAACTTTCGACCGGGTGCTGGTCGACGTCCCCTGCAGCGGCCTTGGCGCGCTGCGCCGCCGCCCCGAATCGCGCTGGCGCCGGACGCCCAAGGACCTTGCCGATCTCGGTCCGTTGCAGCGTGAATTGCTCAACTCGGCCATCGACGCTGTCAAACCGGGCGGAGTCGTGGCGTACGTGACGTGCTCCCCGCACCCGGCCGAAACCACCGCCGTCGTCAGCGATGTCCTGCGCAAGCGGGACGATTTGGAGCAGATCGACGCCGGCGCGGCCCTGGACTCGGTCAGCCTGACCGGCAAGCTCGGCGCGGGGCACGAGTTGACCGCCCAATTGTGGCCGCATGTGCATCAGACTGATGCGATGTTCCTGGCGCTTATCCGGAAGAATCCGTAACCTTCAGCGCCTTTCCCCGGCTTAAAGTCCCGCGTGCCTAAGCTGGAGAATTGCCACCACCACACCGTCACCAATACTGAGGGAACTGCCTTGACTGAGTGCTGTATCAACCCGAGCATCCTGTCCGCGGACTTCGTGAACCTGGAAGCCGAGCTGAAGAGAATCAGCAACGCCGACGCCGTCCACGTCGATGTGATGGACAACCACTTTGTTCCGAACCTGACGCTCGGCCTGCCCGTCGTGGAGCGGATCCAGGCCGTCAGTCCGGTCCCGCTGGACGCCCACCTGATGATCGCCGACGCCGACCGATGGGCCCCCGCCTACGCCGACGCCGGCGTGGCTTCCGTGACCTTCCATGCGGAAGCGGCGATGGCCCCCATCAAGCTCGCCCGCGAGCTCCGTGCCCGCGGTGCGAAGGCGGGCATGGCCCTTCGTCCGGCCACGCCGGTGGAACCCTACCTGGACATGCTCAGTGAACTGGACATGCTCCTCATCATGACCGTGGAACCGGGCTTCGGCGGGCAGTCCTTCCTGGACGTGACGCTGCCGAAGATCCGGCGGGCGCGTGCGGCGATCGACGGCTCCGGTATCGGCGTCGCAATCCAGGTTGACGGCGGCGTCACGGAAGAGACCATTGTCCGGGCAGCCGAAGCCGGCGCGAATGTATTCGTTGCCGGCTCCGCGGTCTACGGCCATGAGGACCCCGCTGCCGCTATTGAGCGGCTCCGCGCCGCCGGCCTCGCGGCAATGTGACCGGCCTCGCGGCAATGTGACAACAATGACGCAATCGGCTGCATATTCCTCCGGGAATACATCGGCCATGCCTCCAGTTGTGTCAGAATAGCAACACACATACGTGCTCCGGGGTCGGTGTAATTCCGAACCGGCGGTTATAGTCCGCGACCCGCGAGCCATCGCGTTTCCTTCACGGGAATCTCGACGGCGGACGGTTGAACTGGTGGAATTCCAGTACCGACAGTTAAAGTCTGGATGGGAGAAGCACGTACAGTCATGCCTCGGCGTTTTGTGCGCCCGGCATCGCGCTGTCGTACACCCCCGGAGCCATCGCGGCATTCGAGGGAAGGAACGGCATGGACTTTCTGCGATGGCTCTTCGAAGCACAGATTCCCGTAGGCGGATCTGTCCTTGTTCTTCGCGAAGTGCTAGGCAATATTTTCGGGCTCGCCAGCGCCTTGGGCGGCATGCGCCGCAAAGTCTGGGCATGGCCCATCGGGATCGCAGGCAACCTGCTCCTGCTGACGGTCTTTCTTGGCAACGTCTTCGGTGCCGCCTCGCCGGCAACCCTGTGGGGCCAGGCCGGACGGCAGATCATGTTCATCAGCGTCGCAGCCTACGGCTGGTACCGCTGGCGCCAGGGCCGCCAACCAGGCACCCACGGGCACGCCATTGTGCCCGGATGGGCGAGCCCCAAAGTGCGGATGGCAATGGCGGCAGCCATGATTGCGGGAACAGCCGGCCTGACTCCCGTCTTCGACGCCATGGGTTCCTACCCTCCCGTGTGGGCAGACGCCTGGACCTTCATGGGTTCACTTCTGGCGACCTATGGGATGGCGCGCGGCTGGACGGAATTCTGGCTGATCTGGGTCGCCGTGGACATTGTGGGAGTTCCGCTGCTCTTCAGCGCAGGCTATTTTGCCAGCGCTTTCATGTACCTCTTTTACGGGTTCTTCACGCTTGCCGGATTCTTTGTCTGGTGGCGCGCGGACCGACGTGAAAGCCGGCCGCTCAAGCCAACGGGCGAGCCAACGCCCGAGCCGGAAACTGCAGGAGCCCTCTCATGAGCGAGGCCTTGAAGCTTGATTTCCCTGAGACTGAGAACGCGGCCATGGAAACAGCACTGCACGTGGCCCTCCGGGGACTCCGTGGCGCCAATCCCTTGGTGGGAGCGGTTGTGCTCGGGCCCAAGGGAGAACAACTCGTCACGGGCTACCACCGCGGGGCCGGTACGCCCCACGCCGAAGCCGATGCGATCGCCAAAGCGCAGGCAAAAGGCCTGGACCTCGCCGGGACAACGATGGTGGTCACCTTGGAGCCTTGCAACCACATAGGGCGTACGGGACCTTGTGCGCGGGCCATCATTGACGCCGGGATATCCAGGGTGGTCTACGCCGTGGACGATCCCCACGATCCCGCCGCCGGAGGTGCCGGCACGCTGCGCGCTGCCGGAGTGGACGTGCAGTCCGGGCTGGCAGCCGCCGAGGCCTGGAAGCTGAACCGCGAGTGGTTCAATGCGGTGGAAGCGAGGCGCCCGTTCGTCACGCTTCACATTGCCCAGACCCTGGACAGCAGGATCGCGGCCACCGACGGGACCAGCCAATGGATCTCCAGCCCGGAATCGCTGGCCGACAACCACGGACTGCGCCGCTTGATCGACGCCATTCTGGTGGGCACCGAAACCGTCCTGGTTGACAACCCGCGGCTGACAGCGCGGGAAGCGGACGGCGCGGAATCGCCAAGCCAGCCGCTTCGGGCCGTCATGGGGCTGCGGGAGGTCCCTGCGGATGCCGCGGTGCGGGGGACTGACGGTAAGTTCATCCAGCTGCCAACCCGCGATCCTTCAGAAGCTTTGGAGTTGCTGTTCGCCGAAGGCATCCGGCACGTCATGGTGGAAGGCGGCTCCCGCATCCTGAGCGCCTTCCTTGCCGCGGGTCTTGTGGATGAATTGATCGTCTATCTCGCGCCCACCCTGCTGGGCTCGGGTACACCTGCCCTGACGGATCTGGGCATCTCCACCCTGGCAGACGCCCAGCACTGGAACTGGGACGACGCCGGTGGCGGCGCGGTCCATGCACTGGGCCGCGACCTGCGGCTGCATTTGAGGTCCGGACCATCGGACGGAAACAAACCGGCGTGGACGAAGTCCCACCCCGAACACCACGAACCATTTCCGGGCAAGGACGCCTCGGACACCACCACAGGAGGACACTGATGTTTACCGGAATCGTTGCTGAACAAGGCACGGTCCTGTCCGTCGAGCACGACGGCGAGGCCAGCGCCACGCTGCGCCTCATGGCCCCCAGCACCACTGAAGGTCTTGGCCTGGGCGGCTCGATCGCCGTCAACGGCGTTTGCCTCACAGCCACGGAGATCGACGGCCGGGAGTTCAGCGTTGACGTCATGGGTGAAACCCTCGTCCGGACCACTATCGGCGAACTGACTACGGGCGACACTGTGAACCTCGAGCGTTGTGTCCAGGCCGGCGGCCGCTTGGACGGCCACGTCGTACAGGGCCACGTCGACGGCGTCGGGCAGCTTCTGGAGCGCGAGTCGCTGGGCAACTGGGACCGCCTCCGTTTCGCCGTGCCGGCCCCGTTGGCACGGTACATCGCCGAAAAGGGCTCGATCGCCGTCGACGGCGTTTCACTCACCGTCACCGCCGTCAGCCCGGCCGAAGAAGAGAACCCCTGGTTTGAAGTGGGACTCATTCCCACCACGCTGGACGAAACCGGGCTCGGGGCCAAGGCCACAGGCGGCCGCGTCAACCTTGAGGTGGACGTTCTCGCGAAATACACCGAGCGCCTGCTGTCCTTCCGCTCCCCGGCAACTACCGGCGGGGCTGCCCAGTGAGCGCCGCACACAACGGCAGTACCACCGTGGTACGCCTGGGGCTGGACCCCGTCGAGAAGGCTATTCAGGCCATGGCAGCCGGCCGTCCCGTCATTGTCGTGGACAATGAAGACCGCGAAAACGAAGGCGACATCATCTTCGCCGCCGAACACGCGACTCCTGCCCTCATGGGCTGGACCATCCGCTACAGCTCGGGAGTCATTTGCGTTCCCCTCGAGGGTTCGCGGGCTGATGCCCTGGCGCTCCCGCCGATGGTCCTGGTCAACGAAGACGCCAAGGGCACCGCCTACACGGTGTCCTGCGATGCTGCCTTCGGCGTAAGCACCGGTATTTCCGCAACGGATAGGGCCCTGACCGCACGGATTCTGGCTGATCCACGCAGCACGCCGTCATCGATCACCCGGCCCGGGCATATTTTTCCGCTCCGGGCCGTTAATGGGGGAGTGCGTGAACGTCCGGGACACACGGAGGCGGCAGTCGATCTCTGCCGGCTTGCAGGGCTCGCCCCGGTGGGAGTGATCGCCGAGTTGGTACATGACGATGGTGAAATGATGCGCCTGGACAGCCTCCGCGAGTTCGCTGCCGAGCACGGATGTCCCCTGATTTCGATCGAGGACCTCGTAGCTTATGTTGTAGCGTCGGAGGCTGAGCACCAGGTTGCAATACCGGCAGGAAACGAGGAGCAGCGATGACCACAGCGACAACGCACGACGGCGGCACGCACGCGCGCGCACCGCATCCCGTGAGCGGCGGCCCGATTGTCCAGCTACCCACCGCCTTCGGTGAGTTCGTGGCACAAGCGTGGACCGACCTTGCGACGGGTGCGGAGCACCTCGCGGTGAGTTCCCCGAAAACGCCGCGCGAAGGCAAGGCCCCGCTGGTGCGCCTCCATTCGGAGTGCCTCACGGGCGACGTTTTCGGCTCGTACCGCTGTGACTGCGGCGAACAGCTGGCCTATGCCCTCGAGCTGATCCGCGAAGAGGGCGGCACCCTGCTCTACCTGCGTGGACAAGAAGGCCGCGGCATCGGCCTGGCAAACAAAATCAAGGCCTACGCACTCCAAGAGGCCGGATTCGACACAGTCGAGGCCAACGAGCAGCTCGGGCTGCCGGTGGACGCCCGCTGCTACAAAGCGGCTGCCCAGATCCTTGCCGAAATGGGCCTTCACGAAATCCGCCTCCTGAGCAACAACCCGGACAAGCAGAACCGGCTTGCCGCAGCTGGAGTGAAGGTGGTCGAGATGGTGCCCACCGAGGTCCCGTCCCGTGAAGAAAACCTTCGGTACCTTCAGACCAAGAAGGACCGCATGGACCACCGCCTGACCCTCGGTGACACAGAACCGGCCGGTACCCATGCAGCTACCGGCACTTTCGACCTCGACCAAGACTGAACTGCACTACCAAGACTGAACGGACTACCACACACCCATGAGCGGACACGGCGCCCCCACCATCGACCTCACCACCCTCAACCCGGAGGAAACCCACCAGCTGAAACTCGCCATCGTGGCTGCCAGCTGGCACACCCAGATCATGGACGGGCTCCTCGACGGAGCGCTGCGCGCCGCAAAGGAAGCCGGCATTGCCGAGCCCACCGTGCTGCGCGTCCCGGGGTCCTTTGAGCTTCCCGTCGCGGCGGCACGGCTCGCACCGCATTTCGACGCCGTCGTTGCCCTCGGCGTCGTCATCCGCGGAGGTACGCCGCACTTTGACTACGTGTGCCAGGCGGCTACGTCGGGACTCACTGAAGTCAGCGTTCGCACCGGTGTGCCGGTGGGCTTCGGCGTGCTTACGTGCGACACCGAGCAGCAGGGCCTGGACCGCGCGGGACTTGAAGGCTCGTCCGAGGACAAAGGACACGAAGCCGTCACCGCCGCGCTCGCCACGGCACTGACCCTCAAGCAGTACGGCTAGCAATCGACGGAAGGGATGTGGGCGTGCCGGCGCACTTTGTGCGTTCGCTCACATCCCTGCCGTCATGCAATGACCCGACAGGCGGTCACCGGTCCCGAGCAAGTAGGCTGTAGGGCGTGAAGAATTTCGAGACGCTGTTCGCAGAACTGAGCGAAAAGGCAGCGACCCGTCCGGCAGGCTCCCGTACCGTCGCCGAATTGGACTCCGGAATCCACGGCATCGGCAAGAAGGTCGTGGAGGAAGCCGCCGAAGTCTGGATGGCTGCAGAGTATGAATCCGATGAAGCCGCGGCCGAGGAAATCTCCCAGTTGCTCTACCACCTGCAGGTCCTGATGCTCGCCAAGGGTCTGGGCCTGGAAGACGTTTACAAGCATCTCTAGCCACGTCAGCTCCCCGCGGACCCGAAAGGTCCGGCTGGAGCCCAGCGTGGCCCCCGCGCCCACTGCGCCCTCTCTGAGACAGCCCCTCTGAGAACAGTCCCCATGAGAACAGTGCAGTGAGCACAATGCCTGAAACATCCCCTTCCACTCCCCAAGAAAGTCCCCCCATGCTGCGAGTAGCCGTCCCCAACAAGGGATCCTTGTCCGAAGCCGCCTCCGCGATGCTGTCCGAGGCGGGATACCGCCAGCGCCGCGATACCCGCGAACTGGTCATGGTCGATCCCGACAACGACATTGAATTCTTCTTCCTCCGCCCCCGCGACATCGCCGTGTATGTCGGCCAAGGAACCCTCGACGTCGGCATCACCGGCCGCGACCTCCTACTGGACGCTCAGGTCGAAGCAGAAGAGCTGCTTCCGCTTGGCTTCGCCGCGTCCACATTCCGTTTCGCCGGCCCCGTCGGTGACTTCTCCAGCGTCGAGCAGCTTGAAGGCAAGCGCCTCGCGACGAGCTACGACGGCCTCCTGCGCGATTACCTCGCCGAGCGGGGCGTCAAAGCCAAGGTCGTCCGCCTCGACGGCGCCGTTGAGTCTTCCGTGCGCCTCGGCGTCGCTGACGCGATCGCCGACGTCGTCGAAACCGGAAATACGCTCAAAGCTGCCGGAATGGAAATCTTCGGCGAGCCCATCCTCAAATCCGAAGCCGTCCTGATCCGCCGCACCGGCGAGGGTGGTGCCGCAAACGGCACCGCGAAGGAGATCGAGGTCCTGATCAGGCGCCTGCAGGGCGTGCTCGTCGCCCGTCAGTACGTCCTCATGGACTACGACATCCGCAAGGATCTTGTAGAAGAAGCCGCCACCCTCACCCCGGGTCTGGAATCGCCCACCGTGTCGCCGCTGCGCGACTCGGATTGGGTCGCTGTCCGCTCCATGGTTCCCAAAAAGGAAACCAACCGGATCATGGATGAACTGTACGACCTCGGCGCCCGCGCCATCCTGGTCAGCAGCATCCACGCCTGCCGCATCTGACGCCATCCACGAGAGACAATTCCAGGAGTAGCAATGGCTGTAGCAGTACGGGTCATCCCTTGCCTAGATGTCGACGCCGGCCGTGTGGTGAAGGGCATTAATTTCGAGGGTCTTCGCGACGCCGGAGACCCCGTAGAGCTGGCGCACCGCTATGACAACGCCGGGGCGGACGAGCTCACTTTTCTCGATGTCACGGCGTCTTCCGGCAACCGGGAAACCACGTTCGACGTCGTTCGACGCACCGCCGAGGAAGTCTTCATCCCGCTCACGGTCGGCGGTGGCGTCCGCGGCGTGGCCGAAGTGGACAAGCTCCTGCGTTTCGGCGCGGACAAGGCCTCCATCAACACGGCCGCCGTCGCACGCCCGGACGTCATCGACGAGATCACGCGCCACTTCGGCTCCCAGGTACTGGTCCTGTCGGTGGACGCGCGACGGACGAGGCCCGGCTCTGAGCCCACGGCTTCCGGCTTCGAGGTGACCACGCACGGTGGACGCCAGGGAACCGGAATCGACGCCATTGCGTGGGCCAGGGAAGCCGCGGACCGCGGCGTGGGGGAGATCCTCCTGAATTCCATTGACGCCGACGGCACCAAGGACGGCTTCGACCTCGAACTCATCCGCCTGGTCCGTGCGGCCGTCCGCATCCCGATCATCGCCTCCGGGGGCGCTGGAGAACCGGCGCATTTCCCGCCCGCAGTGGAAGCAGGTGCCGACGCCGTTCTGGCAGCCTCGGTGTTCCACTTCGGTCCCGATGACATGATGGCCCAGGTCAAGGCAGCGATTCGCGAAGCAGGCTTCCTGGTCCGCTAAACGGGTCCCAACTAGCTCGAAGTTGTTGTCGTTTTGAGCCCTCATAACGACAACAACTTCGAGCTAGTTGGGCTTAACGGCGGGTCAGAGGCCGACTTCGGCTGACTGGAGCAGGGCGACGGCGTCCGGCTGGCCTTCGAAGGTGACCAGCGCGTGATGCGTGCGGCCGTGGGCGTGCATCAGGAGTTCACCGGGTTCACCCACGATGGCGACGGATACGGGAGCCCGCTTGGCCACATGGCGGGGACCGGAGGGGCGGACCAACACGATCCCGAGATCCACGCCGCGGTAAAGAATGGCAGCGCGTTTGATCAATTCGTCCCACAGGGCGTCCGAGTATTCCTCGTCCAGGGCCCGTGGAGCCCAACGGTCTCCGGCCCGGCGGATGTCTTCGGTGTGCACGAAATATTCGATGAGGTTGGAGGACTCGTCGAGGGCCTTGATCTTGAGGGGAGACAAGGCGGGCGGACCTGCGCGGAAGGTATTCACCAGCTCGGCGTAATCTTCCGTGGTTTTGAGCTTGGAGGCCAGTTTGGCCGTGGCTTTGTCCGAGGCCCGGGCGAGGCTCTTGATGACCAAGCCGATGCCGACGGCCGCTTTTCGCTCCCGCAAGTACAAGTGCGCCGCGAGGTCCCTTGTCAGCCACCCTTCGCAGAGCGTGGGGGAGTCAGGTCCGGCCGCCAGGAGTGTTTCGGCCAGTACTTCGCGGGAGGGATCGACGAAATGCATCACTTGTGAAACTAGCACGAGACGCGCTCTGTTGCGCAGTGGAACCGCCGCTGAATTTCGGCCCCAGATAAGGCACTAGACTTGATCTGATGTCTGAGCAGTCAACACCCCCAGCCACGCCCGCTGCCGCCTTTGCCGCGGAGCCCGCCGTCGCGCCCGTAAGTCCGCTCCCGCAAGGGCTGGCCGCCGCGCTGAAGCGCGATTCCGCTGGCCTGGTGGCAGCGATCATCCAGCAGTTCGACACTGACGAAGTGCTGATGCTCGGCTGGATGGACGATGAGGCTTTGCACCGGACCCTGACCACGGGGCGCGTCACATTCTTCTCCCGTTCGCGCCAGGAATACTGGCGCAAGGGTGACACTTCCGGGCACGTCCAGTTCGTGAAATCGGTGGCCCTGGATTGCGACGGCGATGCCCTCCTGGTCCGCGTCGACCAAGTGGGCGCGGCCTGCCACACCGGTACGCGCACATGCTTCGATGACCGGAGCCTCGCTGCCGTCACCGGCGAGCGGGACTAGCCACTACACACCATCCACTGAGGCAAGCACACAAGAAGAGGCGGAGAACACAAACCATGCAGGACCTTGGAATCATCAGCCCGGGCCTGGAGGAGTTCCGCGAACTCGCCGCACACAGCCGGGTCATCCCGGTCCGGCTCAGGGTACTGGCCGACGCGGAGACGCCCATCGGGCTCTACCGCAAACTGGCCCAGGGCCAGCCGGGCACCTTCCTCCTGGAATCGGCAGCCGTCGGCGGAGCATGGTCACGCTATTCCTTCATCGGTTCCCGCTCTCGTGCCACCCTGACCAGCAAGGACGGCCAGGCCCACTGGATCGGCGAGCCTCCCGTCGGTGTGCCGGTCGACGGCAGCCCCGTCGACGCCGTCCGCGACACCATTGCGGCCCTGCAAACCGACCGCTTCCCGGACCTGCCGCCGTTCACCTCCGGCCTTGTCGGCTTCCTCGGATGGGAAACCGTCCGGCACTGGGAGAAGCTGACGAGCCCCCCGGAGGATGACCTCCACCTGCCGGAACTGGCCCTGAACCTCGTGACGGACATGGCGGTCCACGACAACATGGACGGCACCGTCCTGTTGATCGCCAACGCCATCAATTTCGACAACAGTTCCGAACGGGTCGACGAAGCCTGGCATGACGCCGTCGCGCGGGTGAAGCGACTGCTGGACCAGATCAGCACGCCGGTGAAGCAGCCTGTGTCCGTGTTGCAGTCCGAAGCCCTCGACTTCGGATCCAGCGTCCAGGAACGCTGGAATGAGCAGGAATACCTCAACGCGATCGATCGCGGCAAGGAAGCGATCGTCGACGGCGAGGTCTTCCAGGTGGTCATTTCGCGGCGCTTCGAAATGGAGTGTGCCGCCGACCCTCTGGATGTTTACCGCGTGCTGCGCAACACCAACCCGAGCCCGTACATGTACCTCTTCAGCCTCGAAGATCCCGAGGGCCGCGAGTACACGATCGTCGGCTCCTCCCCGGAGGCCTTGGTGACGGTCACCGGCAACGAGGTCATCACACACCCGATTGCCGGATCGCGGCCCCGCGGCAAGACCGTCGAGGCCGACAAGGCCCTGGCCACCGAGTTGCTCGCGGACCAGAAGGAACGCGCCGAACACCTCATGCTCGTCGACTTGTCCCGGAACGACCTGTCCAAGGTCTGCGTGGCAGGAACCGTGGACGTCACGCAGTTCATGGAGGTCGAACGCTTCAGCCACATCATGCACCTCGTGTCCACAGTGGTCGGAGAGCTGGCACCAGGAGCGAAGGCGTACGACGTGCTCAAGGCGACCTTCCCCGCCGGCACGCTGTCCGGTGCCCCCAAGCCGCGCGCGCTGCGTCTCCTGGACGAACTTGAACCGCACCGACGCGGCATCTACGGCGGCGTGGTGGGTTACCTGGACTTCGCAGGCGATATGGACATGGCGATCGCCATCCGCTCGGCACTGCTGCGTGAGGGCCGGGCGTACGTCCAGGCCGGCGGCGGCATCGTGGCCGATTCCCACAAGCCTTCCGAAGCGCTCGAGACCGTGAACAAGGCTGCCGCCCCCTTGCGTGCCGTGCACACCGCCGGATCGCTCCATAACATTTCCCCGGACGCGGTTTCCGCGGATACGGTCGTGGACGGGAACCCTGCCCCGTGAGCACTGCCCGCCCTCAGCCGGCCACTACCAAGCCTCCCGTGTGGGCACGGAAGGGCAACGTCGTGCTCGCCATGGCAATTCTCGCCCTCGCCGTTTTCGGGACCACCACCCAGACCTGGATCAACGTCCGGCTCGATCCCTCTGCCGCGGCCAATGCCGACCTCCACGTCCAGGGGAGCAAAGCCGCAACAGCGGTGACCGCACTCGCGCTCGTCGCCCTGGCCGGGGGACTGGCATCGTCCATTGCAGGCAAGGTTTCGCGCTGGATCATTGCAACGATCATCGTGCTTGCCTCGGCAGGCATCATCATTGCCGCGGCGACGGTCCTGGCGGACCCCCTTGGTGCGGCGCAAGGAACCATTGCGGCGACCACCGGGATCTCGGGTGGCCAGGCGGCCGCGTCATCCACCGTGTTCCCGGTACTCGCCGTCGTCGCTGCGGCTCTGCTGGCTTTGTGTGGCGGCCTGCTGCCGGTCGCCGGCCGGCACTGGAAGGCGCGCACCAAATACGACGTCGCCAGCCGGGCAGCCCTCGCCGGCTCCGGACCCGTAGACGAGATCGATAGCTGGGACAGCCTCTCGCGCGGAGAAGACCCCACGTAGGACCCGGCTGTCCGGACGTCGGACGATGTCCCGGGCGCGGTCAATAAATGGCAGAATGTAAGCAGTATTCATCCTGAGGAGATTTTCACATGAGCAAAACCACAGTGTCCGCGAGCAAGGCCCCTGTGACCGCTGCCAGCCACAGCGACGCCATCGGCCACGGCAACAGCCCGGCCGCGTGGACCTGCGTGATTGTCATGCTGGTAGGGGCACTGGTGTCCTCCATCGCCTTTGTTATCGCCAGCACCCCCATCTTCATCGCCGGCATCGTCGTGATGGTGGCCGGCCTGATTGCGGGCTGGGCCATGCGCAAGGCCGGCTACGGCGTCGACGGCAGCAAGCTGAAGAACGCCGGCCACTGACTGTGACCGTTCTTGATGACATCATCGTCGGTGTCAGGGAGGACATGGAGGCTCGCCGCCGCCTTGTCGGCCTTGACGAACTGAAAGAGCGGGCGGCGGCCGCTGTGCCTCCGCTTGACGCCTGGGCTGCCTTGGGCGGTCCGTCAGCCACCCGCGACGAACTGAAGGTCATCGCGGAAATCAAGCGCCGCAGCCCCTCCAAGGGCGATCTCGCGAGCATCGTCGACCCTGCCGCGCTGGCATTGCAGTACGCCGACGGCGGCGCCTCCGTGATCAGCGTCCTCACCGAACAGCGGCGCTTCAACGGGTCCCTCGCGGACCTGGACGCGGTGCGGGCCGCCGTCGACATTCCGTTGCTGCGCAAGGACTTCACGGTCGACGAGTACCAGATCTGGGAAGCCCGTGCCCATGGCGCGGACCTCATCCTGCTGATTGTCGCCGCGCTTTCGGATGCACAGCTGCGTGAATTCAGCGCATTGAGCCACGAGCTCGGCATGAACGTCCTGGTGGAAACGCACACCCCCGAGGAAATCGAGCGCGCGGCCGCAGCCCAGGCGCGGATCATCGGGGTGAACGTCCGCAACCTCAAGACGCTCGACGTCGACCGTTCCCTGTTTGCCTCGCTCGCCGGAAACATTCCAACGGGAGCGGTTGTCGTGGCCGAGTCCGGCGTGCGGAACGCCGACGACGTCGCGCACTATGCGGGGAACGGTGCGCACGCAATCCTTGTGGGCGAAGCCCTTGTGAGCGACTCCACCCCGCGCGAGCGGATCAGCGAATTCAAGGCGGCCGGAGCTGCCGCCATTGCCGTCAGGACCTGACAGGCCTGATTCGCGGCGTGGACCCGGACAGCAGCAGACAACGCGGCTGGTAGCTGTCCTGCGGCCCTGAAAGACCCAACTACCAAGTGAACAGGACGGTGAGACTGATGGTGGACGCATCAACAGCCAACTCGCAAGAGAATGTGGCCGACGCATTCCTACAAGGTGGAGCCTCGCTCCGCAATGCCGCCGGGCCGTACTTCGGCTCCTACGGCGGACGCTGGATGCCCGAGTCCCTCATCGCCGCCCTGGATGAAGTCGAGGACACGTTCGAGAAGGCCAAGGCCGATCCTGGGTTCCTTGCCCAGCTAAAGGACCTCAACAAGAACTACTCGGGCCGTCCGTCGCTCCTCACGGAGGCCAAGCGTTTCTCCCAGCACGCCGGCGGCGCGCGCATCTTCCTCAAGCGCGAAGACCTGAACCACACCGGATCCCACAAGATCAACAACGTCCTCGGCCAGGCTTTGCTCGCGAAGCGCATGGGCAAGACCCGTGTCATCGCCGAGACCGGCGCCGGCCAGCACGGCGTTGCCAGCGCCACCGCTGCAGCGTTGCTCGGACTGGAATGCGTCGTCTATATGGGCGCCGAGGATTGCCGCCGCCAGGCACTGAACGTGGCCCGCATGCAACTCCTGGGCGCCACCGTGGTTCCCGTAACCAACGGATCGCAAACGCTCAAGGACGCCATCAACGACGCCCTCCGCGACTGGGTTTCCAATGTGGACACCACCCACTACCTGCTGGGCACCGCGGCGGGTGCGCACCCGTTCCCGGCGATGGTGCGTTTCTTCCACGAGGTCATCGGGGAGGAAGCCCGCGCCCAGATCCTGGAGCAGACCGGCAGGCTTCCGGACGCCGTCTGTGCCTGCATCGGCGGCGGTTCCAATGCCATCGGCATCTTCCACAGCTTCCTGGACGACGCCTCCGTGAAGATCTACGGTTTCGAAGCCGGCGGCGACGGGGTCGAAACAGGACGCCACGCGGCCGCCATCACCCTCGGACGCCCCGGCGTGCTGCACGGTGCCCGCTCCTACCTCATGCAGGACGAAGACGGCCAGACTATCGAGTCCCACTCGATTTCCGCAGGCCTCGACTACCCGAGCGTCGGTCCGGAGCACTCCTACCTCGCGGACATAGGCCGCGTCACGTACGAGCCCATCACGGACACCGAAGCCATGGACGCGTTCCGCCTGCTCTGCCGGACGGAAGGCATCATCCCCGCCATCGAGTCCTCGCACGCCCTCGCCGGTGCCATCAAAGTGGGCAAACTCCTCACCGAAGGCAAGGAAAACCCGGCCGACACGATCATCATCGTGAACTTGTCCGGGCGCGGTGACAAGGACGTTGAAACGGCCGCCGAATGGTTCGACATGCTGGACGAAAACGGCAACGTCAAGGGCACCACCCTCTCCACGCGCAAACCCAAGGGCCCGTCCGAGCGCAGCAACCTTGAGATCAGCACTGAAGAAGCAAGCGAGGACCAGAACTGATGACTGAGCAGATCACAAGCAAGTCCGCGGCGGCGATCGACCGCGCGAAGGCACAAGGCCGGGCGGCGCTGATCGGATACCTGCCGGCAGGCTACCCCGATGTTCAGTCAAGCATCGACGCCGGCATTGCCATGGCGCGCAACGGCGCGGACCTTATTGAAATCGGTGTCCCGTATTCGGACCCCGTCATGGACGGCGCTGTCATCCAGGCCGCGACTACGGAGGCCATCGCCAACGGGTTCCGCGTCGCCAGCGTCTTCGACGTGGTAGCGGGCATCACGGCGGCCACCGACGCCGCCGTGCTGGTCATGACCTACTGGAACCCGGTGATGCGCATGGGCGTTGACGAGTTCTCACGCAGGCTGGCCGAGGCCGGGGGAGCCGGACTCATCACGCCTGACCTCATTCCGGACGAGGCTGCCGAATGGTTCGCCGCATCGGACAAATACGGACTCGACCGGGTCTTCCTCGTGGCACCGTCGTCCACCCCGGAACGCCTTGCCATGACGGTTGAGGCGAGCCGCGGCTTCGTTTACGCCGTCTCCATCATGGGTGTCACCGGGGCCCGACAGTCTGTCAGCAGCGCCGCGGAGAAGGTCGTGGCCGATACGCATGCGGCCGGTGCCGAACGGGTCTGCGTCGGGCTCGGAGTCTCCAACGCAGACCACGTCCGCGAGATTGCGGCATACGCCGACGGCGTGATCGTCGGTACCGCGTTGGTTGCGGCCATCCGGGACGGCGGCGTTGACGCCGTCGCGGAACTCACCAAGAACCTCAGCGCCGGCCTTGGCCGTGCAACAGCGCAGGCCTAGAAAAGGAAAAGCGTAGACAATGCAGAGTCTCCTCCACGTCGCGGCAATGGCTCCCCTGAGCATTCCGAGCCCCTCATGGTCCGGATTTGATATTCCGCTGCCGTGGGGGACTCTCCGTATCCACGCGTATGCCCTGTGCATTCTTCTCGGCATCATCCTGGGCCTGTGGCTCACCGCCGTGCGCTGGAAGCGCCGCGGCACCCCCGAAGGCAGCCTGTGGGACATCGCCATCTGGGCGATCCCCTTCGGCATTGTGGGCGGCCGCCTCTACCACGTCATCTCCTCGCCGGACGCGTACTTCGGCCCGGGCTTCAACGGCACCGGCGACCTCTCCCTGATCCCGCAGATCTGGAGGGGCGGCCTGGGAATCTGGGGTGCCGTGCTTCTCGGCGTTGTCGGTGCCTGGCTTGGCTGCCGCCGTTCCGGTGTCAAGCTGACTGCTTTCCTCGACGCCGCAGCCCCCGGGCTCCTGCTGGCGCAAGCGATCGGGCGTTGGGGGAACTGGTTCAACCAGGAACTCTTCGGCGGACCCACCACCTTGCCATGGGGCCTCCAGATAGACCCGAACAGCCCCAACTTTCCGGCCGGAATGCCCAGTGACACCCTGTTCCACCCGACGTTCCTTTACGAATCCCTCTGGAACATCGTCGGCGTCGTGGTCCTTCTGGTCCTGGACCGGCGCTTCCATTTCCGGCGCGGCAGGCTCTTCTGGCTGTACGCCATCTACTACACGCTGGGCCGCGTCTGGATCGAAGCGTTGCGGATCGACGATGCCGAACAGATCAACCTCTTCGGCATCACCACGCGTCTGAACGTATGGACCAGCATCTTCGTCTTCCTCGCAGCGCTCATCATTTTCATCGTCCTGAGCCTGCGCGGCAGGCCGGAGCCGGACACCGTGTACCTTCCCGGCAGGGAACCGGCCGCGGTGACCGCCGGAGATGAGGAGGCCGCCACGGTTGACCCAAGCGCCCGGGGCGATGAGACGTCTGATGCTGAGGCTAACAGCACAATTGTGACTGGCACGAAGGCCCATGATACGGACGGATCTGTCTCAGATACCGGTGCGCATGGTAATCTCCGGAATAACCAAAGCGATCTGGGCCATACTGCTGAGCCTACGGAAACGGCCGAGGAGTCACATGCCGGCGTCACGTCGGATTCAGGCTCCGCGTCCACCGAAACCACCGCCAGCAGCGCCCCCGGATCCGGGCCGGAAGCTGGCAGCACCAAGTAGCCAGCGCTACGGCACAGGGGAACCGGGCTACCGCCCAGAGGCCCCCGGCCACAGCGTCGTGGCACCTTGGCAGTCGCCCGGCAGCACACAGAGGCTCCGCGGTCAAGCTTGGGTCAGGGACATGCGTAACTGTTCGTTGCGTCTTGCCCGCTGACCTACAATTTCATGTAACTAGCGCTTTGTTATGCCCGTCACACGGCAGGCAAGGTGGGGCCAACGTTGTCCCTTCCATTCGCACGATCTCGAGGAAGGACGTCTTCAATGACCCATCTTCATAACCCAAGCTGGTCCGAATCAGTCGAACCGCAGGGTGCCATCTCGCCCTTCAAGCGTTTCGCTGCGCTCCCGGAAGCCCAGGGACTCTACAACCCTGACCAGGAGAAGGACGCTTGTGGCCTGGCCATTATCGCCACGCTGCGTGGTGAACCCGGCTATGACATCGTGGAAGCGGCCCTGACTGCCCTGCGCAACCTTGAACACCGCGGCGCCGTGGGCGCCGACGAAGGCACGGGCGACGGCGCCGGGCTCCTCATGCAGGTTCCGGACGAATTCTTCCGGGCCGTCACTGAGTTCGAGCTCCCCGCACCCGGCCAGTACGTGGTTGGTACTGCCTTCCTGCCGGCCGAAACCCGCGAAGCCGAGACCGCAAAGGCCGGCATCGAGGCCCTTGCGGTAGATGAAGGCCTGACAGTTCTTGGCTGGCGTGAAGTGCCGGTAGTCGGGGACCTGGTCGGCGCCATGGCCCGTGCCTGCATGCCTTACTTCGCACAGCCGTTCCTTGCTTCCGCCACTGGCGAAGTGCTGGACCGGAATGAGCTGGATTCCCGGGCATGGCGGGTGCGCAAGCGTGCCCAGAACAAGTTTGGCGTGTACTTCCCGTCGCTGTCCTCGCGCACCATCGTGTACAAGGGCATGTTGACCACTGCCCAGCTGGAGCCGTTCTACCCGGATCTCTCGGATAAGCGCTTCAAGACCAAGCTGGCCATCGTGCACTCGCGCTTCTCCACCAACACGTTCCCGTCATGGCCGCTTGCCCAACCCTTCCGTACCATCGCCCACAACGGTGAAATCAACACCGTCAAGGGCAACCGGAACTGGATGCGGGCGCGCCAGTCCCAGCTCGCGAACCCGCTGCTGGGCGATTCCCCGGAGGAGTTGTACCCCATCTGCACGCCGGGTGCCTCGGACTCCGCGTCCTTCGATGAGGTTGCCGAGCTGCTCTGGCTTTCCGGGCGGCCCATCACGCACTCGATCATGATGATGATCCCCGAGGCGTGGGAAAACCACGCCACGATGGATCCGGCCCGCCGCGCCTTCTACGAGTACCACTCGCTGCTCATGGAGCCGTGGGACGGTCCCGCCGCTGTGTCCTTCACCGATGGCAACCTCGTCGGTGCAACCCTTGACCGCAACGGCCTGCGCCCCGGCCGTTACTGGATCACCGAAGATGGCCTGATCGTCTTCGCTTCCGAAGTCGGCGTGATCGAGGTCGAGCCGGCGAAGGTGGTCAAGAAGGGCCGTGTTTCGCCGGGCAAGATGTTCCTGGTGGACACCGAAGCCGGTCGCATCATCGACGACGCCGAGGTCAAGGCCGAGGTGGCGGCAGCCAACCCCTGGGCTGAATGGGTCAAGGACAACCTGATCGACCTCAACGAGCTTCCCGAGCGCGAGCACGTGCTGCACACGGCTGCGTCCGTGAACATCCGCCAGCGGACGTTCGGCTACACGACCGAGGAATTGAAGATCCTCCTGGGGCCGATGGCCCGCACCGGGGCCGAACCGCTCGGTGCCATGGGCTCCGACACCCCGGTTGCCGTGCTGTCCAAGCGCCCGCGTCTGCTGTTCGACTACTTCGTGCAGTCTTTCGCCCAGGTCACCAACCCGCCCCTGGACGCGATCCGCGAAGAGCTCGTTACCTCGCTGAAGTGCGCCATCGGTCCCAACGGCAACCTTCTCGACGTCGGGCAGGTCCGCCAGCCGCAGATCTCCCTGCCGTTCCCGGTGATCAACAACGACCAGCTCGCCAAGATCGCCAACATCGAGAACGCCGACGGCGACAAGGTCGCCATGAAGGTCCGCGGACTGTACCGTCCGGAAGGCGGCGAAGCAGCACTCCGGAGCCGCCTGACTGAAATCTGCGAGCAGGTTTCCGGCGCGATCAACCGCGGCGTGCAGTACATCGTGCTGTCCGACCGCGACTCCAACGCGCAGTGGGCCCCGATCCCGTCCCTGCTGCTCGTCAGCGCGGTACACCACCACTTGCTCCGCAGCGCCAACCGCACCAAGACCGCCCTGGTGGTCGAGGCCGGCGACGTCCGCGAAACGCACCACGTGGCAGTGCTTGTGGGCTTCGGCGCTTCCGCCGTGAACCCGTACCTGGCGATGGAATCCGTGGAGCAGCTCATCAGCACCGGCGAAGTTGTTGGCGTGACTCCCGAAGACGGCGTCTACAACCTCATCAAGGGCCTCGGCAAGGGCGTCCTGAAGATCATGTCCAAGATGGGCATTTCCACGGTGGCCTCGTACACCGGCGCCCAGACTTTCGAAGCCCTCGGCCTGTCCCAGGACCTCGTGGACGAATTCTTCTCCGGCACCCACTCCCAGTTGGGCGGCGTCGGCCTGGACGTCATCGCCGCCGAAGTTTCGGCGCGCCACCAGATGGCCTACCCGGAAGGCGGCATCGAATTGCCGCACCGTCCGCTGCTCGGCGGCGGCGAATACCAGTGGCGCCGCGACGGGGAACCGCACCTGTTCAACCCGGAAACCGTCTTCCGCCTGCAGCACGCGACCCGCGAACGCCGCTACGACATCTTCAAGTCGTACACCAAGGGCATCGACGACCAGTCCGAGAACCTCATGACCCTGCGTGGGCTCTTGAAGTTCAAGGACAGCCTTCGCCCCGCGGTGCCGCTTGAAGAGGTCGAGCCGGTTTCCAGCATCGTGAAGCGCTTCTCCACCGGCGCGATGAGCTACGGCTCCATCTCCAAGGAAGCCCACGAAACGCTCGCGATCGCCATGAACCGGCTGGGCGGCAAGTCCAACACCGGTGAGGGCGGCGAAGACGTGGACCGCCTGCTGGACCCGGAGCGTCGCTCCGCGATCAAGCAGATTGCCTCGGGCCGTTTCGGCGTGACTAGCCTGTACCTGACCAACGCCGAGGACATCCAGATCAAGATGGCCCAGGGCGCCAAGCCCGGTGAAGGCGGCCAGTTGATGGCGCAGAAGGTCTACCCCTGGGTAGCCCGTACCCGCCACTCAACCCCCGGCGTCGGGCTCATTTCCCCGCCCCCGCACCACGACATCTACTCGATCGAGGATCTCGCGCAGCTCATCTACGACGCCAAGCGGGCCAATCCCTCGGCGCGCGTTCACGTGAAGCTGGTATCCGAAGTCGGGATCGGCACGGTGGCGTCCGGCGTCACCAAGGCGAAGGCCGACGTCGTGCTCGTCTCAGGGCACGACGGCGGAACCGGCGCCTCGCCGCTGAACTCGCTCAAGCACGCGGGTGTCCCGTGGGAGCTCGGCCTCGCCGAGACCCAGCAGACGCTCATGCTCAACGGGCTCCGCGACCGCGTCGTGGTCCAGGTGGACGGCCAGCTCAAGACCGGCCGGGACGTCATCATCGCTGCGCTGCTGGGTGCCGAGGAGTACGGCTTCGCGACCGCGCCCCTGGTGGTGTCCGGCTGCATCATGATGCGCGTCTGCCACCTCGATACCTGCCCGGTCGGCGTCGCAACCCAGAACCCGGAGCTCCGCTCGCGTTTCAACGGCAAGCCCGAGTTTGTGGTCAACTTCTTCGAATTCCTTGCCGAGGAAGTCCGCGAGCTCCTTGCCGAACTCGGTTTCCGCAGCCTCGAAGAGGCCATTGGGCACGCCGAGGTCCTGGACACCCGGGAAGCGATCGACCACTGGAAGGCCGAGGGGCTCGACCTCGACCCGATCCTGCACGGCCTCGAGTTCGACGACGACGTTCCCCTGCGGAACCTCACCGGCCAGAACCACGAGCTCGACAAGCACTTCGACCAGCGCCTCATCGGCATGGCCGCCGAGGCTTTGAGCGACCGCACACCGGTGAAGATCGCCGTCGACGTCATCAACACGGACCGTTCCGTCGGCACCATGCTGGGGCACGTCGTGACCAAGACCTTCGGCGTCGACGTGCTCGCCACCGACACCATCGACATCACGCTGAAGGGCACCGCCGGGCAGTCGCTCGGAGCCTTCCTTCCGGCAGGCATTACCCTGCGCATGTTCGGCGACTCCAACGACTACGTCGGCAAGGGCCTCTCCGGTGGACGCATCATCGTCCGCCCGGACCGCACCAACGTTTTCCAGGCGGAACGCAACGTCATCGCCGGCAACGTGATCGGCTACGGCGCCACGAGCGGCGAATTGTTCCTGCGTGGCCAGGTGGGCGAACGCTTCCTGGTACGCAACTCGGGGGCCACCGCCGTTGTTGAAGGCATCGGTGACCATGGCTGCGAGTACATGACCGGCGGCCAGACGCTGATCATCGGCCGTACGGGCCGCAACTTCGGTGCCGGCATGTCCGGTGGTACCGCTTATGTACTGGACCTCCAGCCCGCCCGGGTCAACAAGCAGGCCTTGGATTCAGGGGAGCTGCAGCTGCTTGAGCTTGACGACGAGGACCGCACCATCGTCCACGGACTCCTGGTCAAGCACCTGGAAGAAACCGAATCCGTCCTTGCAGGCCGCTTGCTCGAAAACTTTGACGACACAGCCGCCCGCATCACCAAAGTCCTGCCGCGCGACTACGCCGCAGTCCTGCAAACCCGTCTCGACGCCATCGAAGAGGGCCTTGATCCCGATGGCGAAGAAGTATGGTCTCGAATCCTGGAGGTAACCGGTGGCTGATCCACGCGGATTTCTGAAAGTCCGGCAGCGCGAGACGCAGCCACGCCGTCCTGTTCCCGTCCGCATCATGGACTGGAAAGAGGTTTACGAAGCCCAGGACAGGGGCGTGCTCAAGAGCCAGGCGGGCCGCTGCATGGACTGTGGCATTCCGTTCTGCCACCAGGGCTGCCCCTTGGGGAACCTCATCCCCGAGTG
Organism: Arthrobacter sp. NPDC080031; assembly: GCF_040702485.1. NCBI lineage: Bacteria > Bacillati > Actinomycetota > Actinomycetes > Micrococcales > Micrococcaceae > Arthrobacter > Arthrobacter sp. NPDC080031. The sequence goes on along the minus strand of NZ_JBFBLA010000007.1, from coordinate 83,071 downwards.
GAACGACCTCACGTGGCGCGGCAAGGGCGAGGAAGCGATCGAGCGACTGCACGCCACGAACAACTTCCCGGAGTTCACTGGCCGGCTGTGTCCTGCGCCGTGTGAAGCATCCTGTGTTTTGGGCATCAACCAGCCCGCTGTGACCATCAAGCAGGTTGAAGTTTCGATCATCGACGACGCCTTCGAAAACGGCTGGGTACAACCCCTTCCGCCGGCGCGTCTCTCCGGCAAGACGGTCGCCGTCGTCGGTTCCGGCCCCGCAGGGCTTGCGGTCGCACAGCAGCTGACGCGCGTCGGACACACGGTGGCCGTCTACGAGCGCGACGACAAGATCGGGGGACTGCTGCGCTATGGCATCCCCGATTTCAAGATGGAAAAGGAACAGGTCGACCGCCGCGTCGAGCAGATGAAGGCCGAGGGCACCCGCTTCCGCACGGGTGTGGCGGTCGGAAGCGACGTGACGTGGGAGCAGTTGCGCCGCCGGTACGACTCGGTGGTGATCGCCACCGGTGCCACGGTTCCGCGCGACCTTCCCATCCCGGGCCGCAGCCTTGAAGGCATCCACTTCGCCATGGATTACCTGGTCCCCGCAAATCGTGTGGTTGCCGGTGAAACCGTGGAGGACCAGATCGATGCCAAGGGCAAGCACGTGATCATCCTCGGTGGCGGCGACACCGGCGCCGACTGCCTCGGCACGGCACACCGCCAGGGCGCCGCGTCCGTCACCACCCTCGCCATCGGCAAGCAGCCGCCGCTTGAGCGCGCATCGCACCAGCCGTGGCCGACGTTCCCCACGCTCTTCGAAGTTGCCAGCGCGCACGAAGAGGGCGGCGAACGGACCTACCTCGCCTCGACCGTTGAATTTGTCGGCGAAAACGGCAAGCTCACAGGCGTCAAGGTGGCCGAGACCGAATTCGTGGACGGCAAGCGCCTGCCGAAGGCGGGCACGGAACGCATCATTCCCGCCGACCTGGTGTTCCTCTCGCTCGGCTTCACGGGTGCGGAACCTGCCGGTATCACCGAACAGGTCAGCGCAGAATTCGACGGCCGCGGCAACGTGGCCCGAGACGGGTACTACATGACCAACACCGAGGGCGTCTTCGTGGCAGGCGATGCCGGCCGCGGGCAGTCCTTGATTGTCTGGGCTATCGCCGAAGGCCGCGCCTGCGCGGCCGCCGTCGACAAGTACCTCATGGGCAGCACCATTCTCCCCGCGCCGGTGGCTCCCACCGACCGGGCCATAGCGGTCCTCTAAGGACCGGCGTACGACGCTTTCCCAACTCCAACTGCAGCACACTACTAGGGTAGGTATATGAGACGCGCAAAAATCGTGGCAACGTTCGGACCGGCAATTTCCAGCTTTGACAACACCCTCGCGGTGCTGGAAGCCGGCGTCGACGTCGCCCGCATGAACATGAGCCATGGCGACTACTCGGTACACGACACCACGTACGAGAACGTTCGCAAAGCCGCCGCCCAGCTTCACAAGCCGGTTGCCATCATGGCTGACCTGCAGGGCCCGAAGATCCGCCTGGGTCGATTTGTCGACGGCCCCCACGAACTCGCCGTCGGTGACACTTTCACCATCACCACCGAGGACGTCCCGGGTACCAAGGACATCTGCTCCACCACGCTCAAGAGCCTGACCGAAGACGTCAACATCGGCGATGCACTGCTGATCGACGACGGCAAGGTTGCCCTTCGCGCCATCGAGGTTGACGACGTCAAGGTGGTCGCCACGGTGACCGTCGGCGGCTGGGTGTCCAACAACAAGGGCATCAACCTGCCCGGCGTTGCCGTCAACGTCCCCGCGCTGAGCGAAAAGGACGAGGACGATCTCCGCTGGGCTTTGAAGCGCGGTGTCGACCTGGTGGCACTGTCCTTCGTCCGTGATGCGTCCGACATCAAGCGCGTGCACGAAATCATGGACGAGGAAGGCCGGCGCGTGCCGGTCATCGCCAAGATCGAGAAGCCGCAGGCAGTGGACCAGCTCCACGAAATCATCGACGCCTTCGACGCCATCATGGTTGCCCGTGGCGACCTTGGCGTGGAACTCCCGCTCGAGGAAGTGCCGATCGTGCAGAAGCGTGCCATTGAACTGGCCCGGCGTTGGGCCAAGCCGGTCATCGTGGCCACCCAGGTGCTCGAATCGATGATCGACAACCCCCGCCCGACCCGCGCCGAGGCTTCGGACTGCGCCAACGCAGTGCTCGACGGCGCCGACGCAGTCATGCTTTCGGGCGAGACCAGCGTGGGCAAGTACCCGATCGAAACGGTCAAGACCATGGCCCGCATCATCGAGTCCACCGAAGAACACGGTCTTGAGCGCGTTCCTCCGCTCGGCACCAAGCCCAAGACCCGCGGTGGCGCCATCACGCGTGCCGCCGTCGAAATCGCCGACCAGCTGGACGCGAAGTACATCTGTACTTTCACCCAGTCCGGCGACTCGGCCCGCCGGCTGTCCCGCCTGCGTCCCGTCAAGCCGGTTTTCGCCTTCACCCCGGTGGAGCACGTCTGGAACCAGTTGGCGCTGACCTGGGGCATCCAGCCCGTCCTGGTCCCCATGGTGGGCCACACTGACGCCATGACGGCCCAGGTGGACCGCAGCCTCCTCGAGATGAAGATCGTGGAGAACGGCGACCTCGTGGTCATCGCAGCCGGTTCGCCTCCCGGACAGGCGGGTTCCACGAACTCGCTCAAGGTCCACAAGGTGGGCGACCTTGCGGACACCTCCCGTGTGGAAGAGGCCGCAGCCCGCAAGGAAAAGGTCGGACCGTGGCCGGAAAAGAAGAAGGCCAAGTCGAAGGCCTGAATTTTTTAGCGCTGTTAGGAGGCTCCGCCGTTTGGCGGGGCCTCCTTTGTCTTGTTTTGGGGGCGTGGGTGGTTTGCGGGTGATTCGTGGGCTGGTTCCGGGGCGCGGGGCCGGTGACGACGAAGGGCGCCGCTTCCCATTGGAAGCGGCGCCCTTCGCGGGGGAGTGCTTAGTTGACCTGGTTGATGATGGTTTCGGCGACCTCGCGCATGCTGAGGCGGCGGTCCATGGAGGTCTTCTGGATCCACCGGAATGCTTCCGGCTCCGTGAGACCCATCTTGGTGGTCAGGAGGCTCTTGGCGCGCTCTACAAGCTTGCGCGTGGCGAACTGCTCCTGAAGGTCGGACACTTCGTTTTCGAGCGCCTTGATCTCCTCATGGCGGGACAAGGCGATCTCGATTGCGGGGATCAGGTCGGCCGGAGTGAAAGGCTTGACGACGTACGCCATGGCGCCGGCGTCGCGGGCGCGCTCCACGAGCTCTTTCTGGCTGAACGCCGTGAGGAGGACCACGGGGGCGATCCTCGCCTTGACGATCTTCTCCGCAGCAGAGATGCCGTCCATGACAGGCATCTTGACGTCCATGAGGACCAGATCCGGCTTCAGTTCCTCGGCCAGCTGGACTGCCTTCTCACCGTTGTCGGCCTCACCGACAACGTCGTAGCCTTCGCCCTTCAAGATCTCGATGATGTCCAGGCGGATGAGGGTCTCATCCTCTGCGACAACTACTCGGCGTGCCGGCTGGGATGCGGGCTTGGACTCCGTCTGTTCTGACACGGGATCTCCTTCAAGACGTACGGCGGGTTCTCAACCATCTTAGTTGCACCCGGTCCCTGCGTATGATTTATTGCTCGGCCGAGCCGGTTCTGGAAATTAGCCTATCTGCATGTAGAGTAGTTTCGCGCACTGCAACAGGGAGCGTCGAGTTCTGTGAAGAGCCCGACGTCGGTTAGTCTTGTTTCGGTGTTTCCGCGCCCGAGTGGCGGAATTGGCAGACGCGCCGCACTCAAAATGCGGTATCGAAAGGTGTGTGGGTTCGAGTCCCACCTCGGGCACAGCATTCCCCCTCGTCAGAGGGGTTTTTGCTTTAACGTGTTTACAAAGCTTGTGGTGGCGTCCCTCTGACGCTGCGGGGGCGTCTCTTCCGGCTCCGGGTTCGCCATCGCGGATCATGTTTTCGTGACGAACCGCCACGTGGTCGGAGGAGCGGCACTCCTGCAGGTGAGCACGTACGACGGCAGGGACATCACGGTCAACGCGGTCGGCGCGGTCATTGTCGCAGACCTCGCGCTCGTTTCGACGAAGGAGGCGCTACCGGCCACGCTCCGGCCCAAACCGTCGAACCCGCCGGTGGGGGCGGAAGTGACGGCAGTCGGATACCCGCTGGGCGGCGAACTCACAACCACGAGCGGGCATGTGCTGAAGTGCGGCCCCGACCCCTTGGGCTCGTCCTCCTTCCAGGTAATGTACAACGACGCGCCCATCGAGCACGGCAGCTAAGGCAGCCCCTTGGTCGATATACATCAGGGAAACTTGTCGGCGTGGCCTACGCAGCCGGCGGCGGCCAGTACGTCGCCGTGCCGGTCGAGACCCTCAACCAAGTCCTCAAGGATCCCTCAAGTTCTCAAACGGCGCTGGCTGCAACTGAAGCGGGCGCCCCGGCCAAATCAATGGATGAGATGAGCTACTGCTGTTGCACCGACACCAAAGCGCCATAAACGGCCTCAGCGAGTGCCGCGCATACCGGGGCAGCCACTGGGAGCAGACGCTGATCAAGACGGTACTGTCGAGCCTGCTGCGTACCTTCGAGGAAGTGGGCGATAGCAAACGTTGGGCAGTTCTGGTCAATAACCACAAGCCAGCGCACACCGGGGCGAACGCCATATTAAGGGTTGAAGTGGTTCGTCGAGCAGCTGAGGCTCTCAGGGAGGCTTTAAATCACTATCAGAGCCGAGCTGCATGCTGAGCTCTCCACGGACTAAGGCCCGAGTCGAGTGAAGATCAGAATGACAAATAGCGATGTCTCTTATGACGGTCCATGGTACTGGGGTGCAGCACCGGCATGACGTAAAGGCCGCTCGTGACGTCCATGGGTAAGGCGATCATCGTCAAGGCCAACTGGGATGTGATCTCCCAGGATCCCGTGGCAGACAGTTCCGTCCCGAAGTCCTCGACCATCAGCCTTGGCGTCAAGCACAACACGGACACTCCGACACCGACACCGACGCCCACCTTGACGCCGACGCCGACCCAGGCCGCTGAAGTCGGTGCGGGAGCAGGCACGGGTGCGGACACCGGAGTTGGCACCGGAGCAGGAACCAACGGTGGCGGGAGTGCGTACGTAAACCCTGATCCTGTACCGAACCTACCTAACGTGGGCGGGAACGTCATTATCTGTAAGGACGGATATGTCTGGCCGGGAACGACCCGGCAGGGTGCCTGCAGCAGGCACGGCGGCATCGCCAACTAGCAGTGGTCTTCATGCTCATGGCGCCGACCGGCTGGACAGTCTTCGACCGTTCGGAAATTCCAGCCTGGAGGGCTCGATAGAATGCACAGGCCAGACGGCATCGGTGAACGATTGCGCCGGTGCCGTCTGGCCAGCTGGAGTCCTAGCAGCGTTTCGGCGATGCGGGCGCGCTGCAGTCCTGCGGCCGGATTGCCATACCTTTTCCTGCTCGGGAAATCCTGCGCCAGTCCTGCCCAAACACTTGGCCAAGTTATGCCCGTATCAATACATGCTTAAACACAGGCGGCCGGCGGCCGTTTTGGCATCGGTTGAGCTGAAGGAATATAGGCATGAAAGATCACTGGCGGCGAGCAGGCCATCGCGCAAGGCGGGAAGTTCATCGTGCTTGATGGAGGCGCTGGAGACCATTTGGGTACCAAGATTCTTGGTTGGCTACTCACAATCTGCACGTTGGGGATTTGCTATCCGTTCGCACTCGTCTTCCTGAAATGATGGCGGGCAAGCACACTATCCTCACGGGCCGCAGGCTCGAATTCGCCTGGACCGCTACCGGTCTCTTTGGTCTCTGGATCAAATGGTTCCTCCTCATCGTCATCACCGTGGGGCTTTTCGGCTTGTGGGGTGGTACCCCGCGTCACCAGTGGAAAACCGAAACCTTCGTTTTGCCTAGAAACGGACTTACGCGGCGCGCCGGTTCGCCCTTGCACCGCTTCGTTCGTAACAAAGCGCGGTAGATTACAAACTTGTATTTCAGATCCTAGAATCGCCGTTGACGCAAGTCATATCGCACCGGGGCGGTGTGTCCGCTGTCGGGTCTCAACATGGGGGAATGAGTGTCCAATCGCAAATCGTGGGGGAATGGTCCTACTCGAAGACTTCCGGGTTCCACGTATTTCGTCGGCGGGCTTGCGCTGCTGATTGTGGTTCTTGGTGGTTTGGTCAGAGGCCTGGGTGGGGCGCTCGTGATGCTGGGCATCGTCATGCTTCTGACCGGACTGTACGTTGTGGTCACAGGGCGGCGGTCATGGGCTGTTGTCAGCGGGGGTAGGAAAGTCGGCGCGTTTGTCATCGCAGCCTCATGCTGCCTGTTCATCGCCGGCGCAGCGGTATCGCCGCGAAGCGAGGCGGAATCTCTCGGTGCGTCGGCTGTGTCGAAGAACGGGGATGAAACTGCCGCTCCGGCCAACAGAGGCTCCTCACCACCGACTCCCGAGGTAATCGGGGAACCCTTGGATCCCGACAAAGTCACGGAATTCGCGAAGGGCGTCAGCGTCGCCGCCCCGCACGCCGAGCCGGCCTATGCGACGAAAGCCCTGGACCTGCTTGCTGCGCTCCCGGTCAAAGGTCGGGCTCCCAAAACAGGTTATGATCGTGCACTCTTTGGCCAGGCATGGGCGGATGTCGATCGAAATGGCTGCGACACCCGCAACGACATCCTCAAACGCGATCTGACCAATGTCTCCTTCACGAATAGCGTGCCGTGCAAAGTCCAGAGCGGAACGCTTGCAGATCCCTACACGGGAAATTCCATTGACTTCCTGCGCGGTTCCACGACCAGTACTGCCGTGCAGATCGATCACGTCGTCGCCCTCAGTGACGCGTGGCAAAAAGGTGCCCAATTACTCACCCCGGAGCAACGGACAGCATTTGCCAATGATCCTCTGAACCTTCAGGCCACCGACGGTCCCACGAACGTTCAAAAGGGTGACGGCGACGCCGCAACCTGGCTGCCACCAAACAGGCCCTTCCGGTGTGAATACGTAGCCCGCCAGATCTCCGTCAAGGCCACCTACGATCTGTGGGTCACGCAGGCCGAACATGACGCGATGGCCGGCATTTTGGCCGGTTGTTCCGGCCAGTTGGTACCGACGAATGAAAAGGCTCCCGTAGCACCAACACCCTCCCAGTCCGCCTCAGTCCAGGTCGTTCACGCACCCGCAACGGCTCCAGCTGTACCGGATGTCCCGGTTCCCGCTACATCGGATCCGATGGTGCCCGCACCAGCCTCCGTTTACTACGCGAACTGCACCGCCGCCAAAGCCGCAGGAGCGGCCCCGCTCCACGCTGGCCAGCCGGGTTACAGAACAGCCCTTGACCGCGACGGCGACGGGGTTGCATGCGAAAAATAGACCCGCAGGTGACAAGCCCCAGGTGCTCACCGAGGGGCCGATTGCCGATGATATCGCGCACTTTCCGGGGGACGATCCTTCGTGAAATGAAAATCGAAGCTTTCATTCAATTAAAAATGCGGCGCCGCGCGTCGCAAAGCGTTAGCAGACGGCTATGATGTTGACACGAAAGTCTTGGGGGATAACTTCCGGGATGTTTTTTCGTCCTGCCAACTTTGATTGGCACGGACCCGTAGTTCCAGGAGTTCTCAAGCATGTTTCTTAAGACCTTCGGTTGGTCGTTCGCGGTCTCCCTAATTGCCTTGGTGGTCGCGTTTCTTTACGGCGGCACTCAAGCCTTGATCTTATGTGTCATTCTTGGCATCCTCGAAATCAGCCTGAGCTTCGACAACGCTGTTGTTAACGCGCGAATTCTTGAGCGAATGAACCCTTTCTGGCAGAAGATCTTCCTCAGCGTCGGTGTCATTATCGCCGTGTTCGGTATGCGAATTCTGTTCCCGCTGCTCATCGTGGGAGTTACGGCTCGCCTTAACCCGGTCGAAGCAGTCAGCCTCGCCATGGCCAAGGGTGATCCCCACGCTCCAGGTAGCTATGGTTTCCTGCTCCACGAAGCGCACCCGCAGATCGCGGCTTTCGGCGGAACGTTCCTCCTGATGCTGTTTCTGGACTTCATACTTGCCCGCCGCGATCTCAAATGGATTAAGTTCCTTGAAATCCCGCTTGAGAGAATGGGCAAACTCGAAGGTGCGTCCCTGATCCTGGGTATGGCCGGTCTGGCCGCCGCTGGAGCCATTTCGGGCGAGAAGCAAGGGGTCGTCCTTCTCTCGGGATTGCTGGGCTTGATCACATATTTTCTTGTAAACGGCCTCGGCAACCTCTTCGACATCGAGGAAGATGACGAGACCGAGGGCGCGCATTCGGACCAAATTGGTCGCGCCGCGCCGTCGGGGGCGGCCAAGTTGGCCGGAAAAGCGGCCCTCATGCTCTTCCTTTACCTGGAAGTCATCGATGCTTCATTTTCCTTTGATGGTGTGATCGGAGCGTTTGCGATCACCTCGGACCCGATCATCATTGCGCTCGGCCTGGGGTTCATTGGCGCCATGTTCGTTCGCTCTCTCACGGTGTTCCTGGTCCGCCAGGGAACCCTTGACGAATTCGAATACCTTGACCACGGCGCACACTGGGCAATCGGTGCCCTGGCTGTGATCTTGCTGGTTACGATCGTGCTCCCCATCAACGAGGTCGTTACTGGACTTGTCGGTGTCGTGTTCATCGGCGCAGCATTCATCGGATCGGTTCAACGCAACAAAAGGGCAAGTGTCCGTGAACAGGCCGAATTGTTCGAACCTGCGAAAAGCTAGCTCCTGAAGTATCAAATAACACGCAACATCCATCACAATAAGAAGCGAGGACAGCATGGGTTTGAGTTTGCAAAAAGGACAGTCACTGTCTCTGACAAAGCAAAATGGTGACTCTCTCACGAACGTTCGTCTCGGACTTGGCTGGGACTCCGCTGTCCCCGCCAAGAGAGGATTCTTCGGAGGGACCAAGACGGTTGAAATCGACCTGGACGCGTCAGCCATCCTGTTCGACGCGCGAGGTCAGCACCTCGACACTGTTTTCTTCCAGCAGCTCACCAGCAAGGACGGTTCGATCCGACACACCGGCGACAATCTGACTGGTGAAGGGGACGGCGACGATGAGACCTTGATCGTGAACTTGCAGTCCGTCGCCCCGGCCGTCGCTCACATCGTGTTTGTCATCACCAGCTATAGCCAGCAGACCTTCGACATGATCCAGAATGCGTTCTGCCGAGTCATTGACGACTCCGTCTCTGGTAGCCCCGAGGTTGCACGATATGAACTGTCTGAGTCGGGACGGTACACAGCGATGATCATGTCGAAACTTTCCCGGAACGGGAACGTCTGGACCTTCCAAGCCGTCGGCACTCCGACTAACGGGCGCACCGCCATCGATGTCCGCGGCGCAGCCGCATCCGTCATCTAGCACCGAAAAATTCGACGCCACACCTTAAGGAGAAAACGTGACTACCCTGACTCTGAGCAAGGGCAGCAACCTGTCCCTGACCAAAGCCGATCCAGGGCTCCGCAAAGCCATGATCGGTCTTGGCTGGGACCCAAGGACCACAGCGGGCGAGCAGTTCGACCTGGACGCCTCGGCCTTGCTGGTACGCGCAGACGGCAAGGTCCGTTCCAACGCCGACTTCATCTTCTACAACCAGTTGTCCAGCGCTGACGGCTCTATCGTGCACCAAGGCGACAACCGGACCGGTGAAGGCGAAGGCGACGACGAACAGATCTTGATCGACCTCGACTCAGTCGCACTGGACATTGAAAAGATCGTCATCGTTGTGTCGATTGACCAGGCTGAGGCCCGCCGCCAGAACTTCGGTCAGGTCCGCGATGCCTTCTGCCGAGTGGTGAACCAGGAAACCGCCAACGAGGTTGTTCGCTACGATCTCACCGAAGACGCGGCAGCAGAGACCTGCATGATTTTTGCAGAACTCTACCGGAACAACGGCGAATGGAAGTTCCGCGCGGTGGGCCAAGGATACGCGTCCGGCCTGCGCGGCGTTGCCACGGACTTCGGCATCTCGCTGGACTAAAAGCCGGTGGCCCGGCAACGTCGGGCCACCGGCTACACCTTTCCCTAATGACACAAGGAGAAAACCATGGCTGGCCTGACCCTGGCAAAAGGCAGTAACCTCTCGCTGACGAAGACCGATCCCGGCCTCAACAAGGTCCATGTCGGCCTAGGGTGGGATCCCCGGACAACCACCGGCGACGCGTTCGACCTTGACGCGTCGGCGCTCCTTCTCGGGGCCGATGGGAAAGTCCGCAGTTCCGCAGATTTCATCTTCTATAACCAACCAACCGCCGCCGATGGCTCGGTTACCCACACAGGTGACAACCGTTCCGGTGAGGGCGCCGGCGACGACGAGGTAATCGTCATTGAACTGTCCACCGTGGCTGCAGACGTCGAACGCATCGTGTTTGTCGTTTCGATCGACCAGGCAGAGACACGTCGGCAGAACTTCGGCCAGGTGCGGTCTGCCTATTGCCGCGTCGTCAACCAGGAAAGCGAGGCCGAGGTCGTGCGGTATGACCTCAGCGAGGACGCTGCACCGGAGACCTGCATGATTTTTTCTGAGCTCTACCGTCATAACGGAGAGTGGAAGTTCAAGGCTGTCGGCCAAGGATACGCAACCGGCCTCGCCGGCGTGGCCTCCGATTTCGGCGTCCAGCTCAGCTAAAACCACGAGACCAAAGAAGGAGAACAACGAGCATGCAACTCACACCGCCTGAGACCTCCGTCTCGACCCCCCTCGTTTTGAACGCCCCTGAGCCACTCGGAGTGGTCAAGGAAGCCGACGCGCCGGGTATGGTTCCGGTTCCGGCAGAGCGTCAGCAGGAAATCAACGCCCAGGCACGGGCCTTTGTCAGCGAAATCGCTGCAATGAGCCCGTTCAGCCCCGAGTACACGAGCAAGATCGACGGGATAAACCGGATAGCCGGCCAGCAGCTCGTGGCGTCCGCGAACACCTCGAGCCGGTTGCTGGAACGGTCCTCGACGTCGCTGGCAAGCGCAAAGCGGTCCGGCAGCACGGCCCAAGTTCAGGTTGCTTCCACCCTCGGAGAGCTCCGCTCGACTGTCGAGGACCTGACGCCTAACAACGCTGACCTTAGTGTCGGTCGGAAAGTACTCGGCCTCATTCCAGGGGGCAACAAACTGGCGAAGTACTTCCAGAGGTACGAGACCGCCCAGACCCAGATTGACAAGATCATCAAGTCGCTGATGGCTGGCCAGGATGAGCTGCTCAAAGACAATGCCGCTCTCGCGCAGGAAAAGACCCAGCTCTGGGAGACCATGCAGCAGTTGAGCGAGTATGCGGTTTTCGCGAAGGCCTTGGACGAAGCAACCGCCACCAGGATCGACGAGATGAAGATGTCCGGGCAGATCGAAGAGGCCGGCAAGCTCGACTCCGATGTTCTATACCCGATCCGGCAGCGCCACCAGGACATCCTGACTCAGCTGGCTGTCTCCGTGCAGGGCTATCTGGCGATCGATATGATCCGCAAAAACAATACGGAACTGATCAAAGGCGTCGAGCGGGCACGCACGACGACGATCTCCGCGTTGCGGACCGCTGTCATCGTCGCCCAGGCACTGGCAAACCAGAAGATGGTGCTGGATCAGATCGATGCCATCAACACCACAACGAACAACATGATCCTCAAGACCAGCGAGATGCTTAAGGATCAGACTGCCCGGATCCACCAGCAGGCGGCCAGCTCGGGGGTCAGCGTGGAGACTTTGCAACGGGCCTTCGATAACGTCTTCCAGACTATGGACGCGATTGACACGTTCCGTTCGCAGGCAAACAAGAGCATGGAAGGCACCGTTCACGCACTTGAAACCGGACTTGAACGCGCGCGTCCCTACCTCGAACGGGTGCGCCAGCAGGAGGGAAATTAGCGGCGGTCAGCCCCTGAGCAATAGGCTTAGGGGCTATGGTCGCTAAATTTCTGGGATCCCTGTTCGGCAACGCAGCGGGCGCCCGTTCTGTTGCCGAACAGCCGGAAGCCTCAGACACTGTGGAGGATGAGCTCGCGGTGGCAGAAACCGCTCTCCGAGAACTGCGGCGGACTGTGCTAGGCAACGGTGCGGAACTGCCCACCATCGTCGTATCGCAGGTCCTTCAGTTGGTCGACGTCCTCCGGACATTGATCGGATACATCAGGCGTTCCGGCGCGAGCACTGAGCAGCACGTTCTACTCAGTGCCGTCATCACCGATTACGTGCCAGTCCCGGTGGGCGCCTACCTGATGCTCCCGGCGTCCTCGCGGAATGATCAGTCCTCAGAGACTGCCGTACTGCTGGAACAACTGGACACTCTCTACTCCACGGTCAAGAATCTGGACCGCCAGGTCCGGACCGGGGCTAAGACGGAGCTGGCCATCCATGGTCAGTTCCTCAAAGACAAGTTCAATATTGAAGGTCTTGAATTGGAAGGACGCTAGTGGTTTCGATGGTCGCGGGCAGCAATGCCGCGCTCACAGCGGAGAATCCCGACCTGGACACGGCATTGATTGGGATTGGCTGGGAGCTGGTGCCAAGTCGTGGCTCCCAATCCGAGCCGGTCCCGATGGTCATCATGTGCGGGCAGGACGGGCGTGCGCTCTCAGATAGTCACCTCGTGTTTTTCAACCAGATCGCGAGCCCGGAAGGCAGCGTTGCGTTCGCCGGCGCTGAAGACCGTGAACAGATAGACGTCCAGTTGAACCGCGTCCCCGAGTCCGTCGGAAAGATCGTAGTCCTGGTCTATGTTGATCCCGACGTGCGAGGGCCCGGCACCTTCGCCGCCGTTCGGAACGTTTACCTGCGGGTCGCCGACAACCGGGACAGGGAGTTGCTCCGCTTCAATGTGCCACGCGAAAACATGGACAAGATCAATGCGATCATCCTTGGGGAACTCTACAGACACGCCGGAGGCTGGAAGTTCCGCGCACTCGGGCAGGGTTATGAGACCGGACTCGCAGCCATTGCGGCCGACTTCAAACTGAAGCTCTGAGATGGCAGGACAGCAGCGCACAATCCGGACCGACATCACGTACCTCAGCAGACGGCTAAAACCTGCAACACAGGACGCCCGTATCCCCGCTCCTGGAGGCGTGGCTGGGAATCCGAACGGAACGCTGAACCTCTCAAGGCCAGGCACCCGCACACAGAACCCGGGGGGACTGACCCTCGGTCCGCCAACGATGCGCGGCGGTGCCACGAGCTCAAATCCGGCGGCTACTCCGCTTGGGCTGAATGCCGGCTCCGGGACCGTACACCAATTGCCCGGAAACGCAGTTGCCGTCCAAGACCACGCGTTTCCGGCACCGACCCTCAGCGAAGTCCGCGCGCTGGACGAGACGAACCCGGTAGTGCGCCTCAACGAGAGACAGTCCGCCATCGGCTCCCTCTTGGTAGCTGGCCCGCGTTCGGTCGCCTGGGAAGACGAGAAGTTTACAACCGGCGCGTTGCATGTGGACGGGCACAGCGCGGGAGCCCCCGTCAAGACCTCCGGAAACCGGCCCCTGGTCGGGTTCCACGGTACGTCCGGGATAGTATCGTTGCGCCATGTCCAGCAGCTTCGTCGTGCGCTGATCATCGCAGCAGAGGCGCCGCTGACGATAGGGGTCTTTGGCGGCGCCGCGGCTGCCGTTGTCCCGAGGAACAATGAAGGCGACCGGAGTGTGCTGTACATTTCTAGGATCGGACCCCTCCTGGAGGTCCGCGTCGAGTTCGTTCCTGCTGATGCGTCCGATGCTGCGATATGGGCAATGTTAGGGTTCACGATGACCATCCCGCTGGACCAGCACATTCTCTCGCTCTAGCACGGCATCGGGACGGCAGCTAACAATTTGGTGGGGGAGAATGCAGCATTTCGAAGCCTTGGCTGAGTCAGTCAAGGAACGACTTTTCCATGTGCGACCCGAGGTCCTCAACCGCGCTTCTGACCCTGGATTGCTGGCGGTGGCTCTGGGCGCGACCCTGTACTTACCGGCAACCAGGTCCACCCTCGTCCAGGACATTCGGAAGCAATCCAGATCCGGCTGCGTCAGCACCGTTGTCTGTCTTGAGGACTCCGTACCGGACAATGAACTGGATTTTGCCGAAGACAACCTGCTCCAGGCACTCAAGGAACTGGATGCCTTGGACGGTTCTGACGGGCTCCCGCTCATCTTCATAAGGTGCCGGACGCCGGAACAGCTACTTAGCGTGGGACGCAGGGCAGGTGCCGCGCTACGCGTTGCCTACGGCTTTGTGCTGCCGAAGTTCGAGAATGAGTCCGGCCGGGGACGGGCGTTCCTGGAAACGCTGCGGGCACTGAATGAGGAGTCCGGCCGGACCTTGGAAGCTGGTGGACAGCCGCTGCGGGCCATGCCGATCATAGAGGCCCTCGCGACGACGCGGCTCGAGACGCGCGCCCGCGCGCTGACGGACAACCTAGGCGTGATCACCGAATTCCGGGAACTCGTCCTCTGTGTGAGGATCGGCGCAACGGACATGTCGAGCGCGTTCGGCTTACGGCGCTCCCGTGACCTGACTATCTATGACGTACAGGCGGTCGCAAGCATCATCGGCGACGTCGTGAATATCTTCGGACGCCCGGAACTTGGATGGGTCATTTCCGGTGCTGTCTGGGAGCATTTCGGCACCGCGGAACGGGTCCTGCGGCCACAACTGCGCTCCACGCCGTTTGAAGCCGCAAATGAAGTCGAACTTCGCCAACGGATCCTGATGGAGAACCTGGATGGGCTCATACGTGAAATCGAACTGGACCAAGCCAATGGTCTGCTCGGAAAGACGGTGATCCACCCAAGCCATGTCCCCCTTGTGCACTCAATGCTGGTCGTCAGCCACGAGGAGTACCTTGACGCGCTCGACATTGCCGGCAACCCAGGAGGTGGCGTCATGGCATCGTCTTACGGAAACAAAATGAACGAGTCGAAGCCACACGGCGCGTGGGCAGTACGCACTCTGCTGCGCGCGCGGGCATTCGGTGTCGCCCGACAAGGGGTGAGTTTCGTGGATCTGTTGGAAGCGAGCATGCGTTGAACGGGGACTCCTTGACTGTTCAGTGGAGCGGCGCATATGTTCGCGACGTTTTTGACGTGACCCTGACCTCGGCTGCCGGGAGCAGCCTCTTTCGGGTCGACGATCTGATCGGGCTGGCTCTTCGGCATAATCCCAAACGGGCCCACTTGCTCGTGTCCCGCGTTCTCGCCAAGCACGTGCCTACCGAACCGGGAATTGCGATGGCGGCCGGGCGATTGCTTGGGCTTCTGGTCCGTGAGGAGGTTCACGCTCCCGGTCCCGGCAGCCCGGTCGACGGCGATGCTCCGTTGGCGACTGGGGGACACGACGGCGGCCCGAAGGTACGCTCCGCGTCACTTCGGACACTGATCGAGGAAGCCGCCGGGAAACTAAGACAGCTCCTCGCCGCGGAATCGTCTACCGGACTTGCTTCGGCGCTTCAAGGTGAGGAACAGCGCCGGGACAGGGCGTCGGCGATCGCCAGCCTCCAGGAACTACTTGGAGTTCCGTTGGATGCGCTCACTGGCGTCGTGACCATCGGATACGCCGAAACTGCCACCGGGCTGGGACAACTCGTTTCCGACCGGCTCGGCACATACTATCTGCATTCCACGCGCGAATCCGCGACCACAACGGGAATAGTCCCGTATGGCGCGTTCGAGGAATTGCATTCCCACGCCACGTCCCATCGATTGCTCCCTTCTCGCCGTGCGGACCTTGACTCGGCCAAGACCGTGGTCCTTGTCGATGACGAAGTCAGCACTGGGGCAACGATCATCAACACGATCCGTGAACTGCACCTAGCTTCCCCGCGCGCGCGGTTCATCATTGCGTCCCTGGTCGACCTCCGCTCAGCGGAGGACCGCGCCAGGATCGATGCTCTCGCCGGGGAACTTGGCATCCGCATCAGCGCCGTGGCGCTGGCTAATGGGGGCATTCACCTGCCTGAGAGCCTCCCTGGCGACGCGGCAGAACACATCGACGGGTTCACACGCAAAGACCACAAACATTTGGCGCGGGGACAGATCCAGCTAATGGACCTGACAGCGACTGTTACGCCGATCCGGAGCGGACGCTTCGGTATCGCAGGGCGCTCTGAACCGCAGCAGGCGGCGGACATTGCGGCCATCCTCGGCGCATCGTCGAGCTTACAGATCAAGTCGGGCGACCGCCTCCTTGTCCTAGCCACAGAGGAATTCATGGCCCTGCCGTTGGCCGTCGCTGACCGGTTGCAGCAGCATCTTCCAGACAATGACGTCCGATTCTCCTCCAGCACCCGGTCTCCCATTGCTGTGTTGGACGAGCCCGGTTACGCGGTCCGTTCCGCCGTCGAATTCAAGAGTGCGACCGGGCTTGGCGAGGGCTCGGACCGCCGGTTTGCCTATAATTTCGCGCATCCTGGAGCGCTCTTCGAAACGGTCGTGATCATCGCCGAACCCGGGACCCTGGCCTCACACTTGACGGGACCCGGCATGATTGCGGAAGCGGTTGCAGACACGGGTGCGGCGGTACTGGTCGTGCTGCTTCCGCGGCAGGGGCCGTTTCCCTCGCCTCTCACCGGCCCGTCTTTCGGCTCCTACCCTCCGGAGGACGTGCAGTGGTTGCTGAAAGACCTCAGTTCCGCGAAACTCGAGGCGCCGGCGCGCGAACGGGAAGCTGCTATCCAGTTGGGCAAGGCCAGCTATGCTGAATCTTTGCCGCAAGAGTTTGAACCCTCTCCCCAGTACACAGCACTTTTCGAGGCGGCCCTTAATCGGTCGGCCGGACGCCTCGCACAAGCCATCGGCACCCTCACCGAGCAGGTCCTGAAGCTCCGCGATGATGCCCCCGTGTTAGTTTCACTAGCCCGCGCAGGAACGCCGGTCGGCGTCCTCATGAAACGCTGGGCCAAGGAAGTGCACGGACTCGACCTGCCGCACTATGCCATCAGCATCGTTCGCGGACTCGGCATCGACCAGACGGGGCTCGGGTACCTCGCGTCGAAGCACAAACCCGAGCAAATCATGTTCGTTGACGGGTGGACAGGAAAAGGTGCCATTGCTCGTGAGCTCGCGACCGCCGTCGAACTCTTTCGTAAGACCAACAACACAGCGTTCCGGCCGGATCTTGCGGTCCTGGCGGATCCGGGACACAGCGTGAGGATCTTCGGCACAAGAGAGGACTATCTCGTCCCGTCCGCATGTCTGAACTCGACCGTCTCGGGCTTGGTATCTCGAACAGTATTTAACAACCAGCTGATTGGGCCCGATGACTTCCACGGCGCCAAGTTCTACTCGCAATTGAGTCGAAGCGATCAGTCCAACACCTTCCTGAACGCGATCACCGACAAATTTGGGACGGTTCGACCCGGTGTCCTGGCGGCCGCAGCCACGTTACCGACGCGGATCGAGGAGCTCCCCGAAGCCGACTGGCGTGGTTTGGCGGCGGTGGAGAGCATCAGCCGGGAGTACGGAATCAACAATGTGAACCTGGTCAAGCCAGGTGTCGGCGAGACCACCCGCGTCCTGCTGCGGCGTGTTCCTTGGAAAGTCCTCGTTCACCCGGGCGCCTTTACGGACCTCGCACATGTACTGCACCTGGCCCAACAGCGGGGCGTTGAAGTCCTCGAAGTAGCGAATCTGGCGTACAGCTGCGTCGGTCTCATCCATCCCGTGCACACGCCGGGTGCGGTCGGGGCAGACGGCAGGACGGTGATCGACGTATGAGAACAGAATCAACCGGTGCTCCGTTGATGTTCGCAAGCGACCTTGACCGCACGTTGATCTATTCAGCAAGCTCTATGTCGCTTCCAGGAAGCGACCAATCGGCACCTCGCATGGTGGTCTCTGAGGTCTACGAAGCCGCCCCGCTCTCCTACATGACCCGAGTGGCTGAGGATATGCTGATCCGGATCATGGACGAGACCGTCTTCGTACCGGTCACCACCCGCACCCAGGCCCAGTTCGCCCGTGTTCAATTACCGGGGCGAGGTCACAGCTACGCAGTGACAACCAACGGGGCCGTGCTCCTGCATCACGGCAAAGTGGATCCCGACTGGACGCGTCACGTGGCACTGTCCCTGGCAGGGAGCTGCGCACCACTGCAGGAGGTGCGTGACCGCCTCAACGGCAGATGGGCTCTTCCAGGAATTCTTCGAGTACGCACGGCGGAAGATATGTTCGTGTACTCGATCGTGAACCGCGAGGAACTCTCCGATGACTATCTCGAGGACCTGGCCGCCTGGTGCGGCGAGCGAGGTTGGGCTACCTCCCTCCAAGGCAGGAAGCTGTACTGCATGCCGAACGCAATCACCAAAGAGGCCGCCGTAGCTGAAGTTCGCCGTCGCATCGGCGCGGCGATGCTCATCGCGGCCGGTGACTCGCGCCTAGATGCTGGCCTCCTCGAACTTGCCGACATCGCGATACGTCCAGCCCACGGAGAACTCGAAACCGCTGGGTTCCACCGACCAAACCTGACGGTGACCTCGGTGTCAGGCGTACTGGCGGGGGAGGAGATACTGGGCATCGTGTCGGGCATCCTGGCAGAGACGGCGGCGCAACCCTGTGCGCTTCGATCGGTGGCGCGAGCCTAGGCAGGCAACCTGTCCAAGGACGAGTGGATGGGGCGCCGCTACTTGTGGAACGGGACCCAGGCTGATGGCTCGGAATTCCCGATCAGCGGTCGGTGTGGGAGTTCGAAGGCCAAAAAACGACGACATGACGAAGCCGAATTCTCTTCGACGATCTTCCTCGGATGGCTGCTTCTGCGGGCCAGGCAGCGTCTCCTCGTCCGTGTTTGTACGGCCAAAGAGGCTGGGCACATTGTGCACACTTTTGTGCACGGGCAGCTTTTGGGCCTTCATTTTGGTCCCTTTCCGTTCCCGCATACTGCAGTTCTCTGTTGCAGGCGGACGGAGTGGAGGCGTGTGGGATCCGGACTTTCTACCGGGCGGTCCTGATTTGGTTGATCTGTAGGACGTGTCCATAGTCGGACGCGCGGCTATCATTTCGTCCCATACATAGGGTCAGTGCCGTTCCCGCTGGGAAAGCGTCCCGCGCAGACTAGCGGAAGCGGCGGGGGCTGGCGCGCCTCAGAGACGTGCCCCTCACCGACAGTCATTTCGCTGAACGCGGCGACGAGCACGCTGGCGGCACTGGCGTCGTGGACGAGGTAGTCGGCCTTGGGGGCAGTGGATGTGTCTGTCAGATTTGTGCGTCGTTCCGATAAAGGAGTCATAGCCGGTTTGAGGGTCCGGAGTGCAACCTGGGGAACTGGGAGCGGTTCAAAGTTTCTCTAGGAAATAGGCGACGGGGAAGCCCCGAATGAAAGTTTTGATCGTGACCGGCGCATAGCGCCTTGGTTGCTCGGAGGACCCGCCTAGCGGTGATGGGGATTAGAATGACAAACAGCGTGTTGCTCCCGGTGGCAGATGGAGGCGGGGAGCGGGGCGCGGCACGACGCAAGAAGGCGCCGCGTCGTTCGAGCCGGCGGGCGCCGCCGTTCTGCAGTTTGGTGTGTCGCCGCCAAGCGCGCACAGCCCTACCGAAACCCGGAATGTCAGCAGAACGCATCGGGTGCAATGCCCAGCACATGACGGAGTTATCGTACCCTGACCTTGGCTTGCTGACCTTATGTACAGGCGTTCGACTGAATGCCACAATGGCCCCATAATTCCCAAACTGTGCGGTGTGTGGAGGGCGTCATGAAGGAAGACCCAGCGACCCGTCAGCAGCTTTCGGACCTCATTGAGCAGCGCAGATCGAGCATTCGAGCCTTTCTGCGGCATGCAAGACCGCGTCGAAACAGGCTGACAAACATGAGCGTAGTTGGCAGCTCAATCGCGGCAGCCCTAACCGTTGGACCCGCGGTAGGCGGCACGAAGTTCACGGAGGGTGTCAAAGCACTCCTTTCCTTGGAGGACGACTCATATGTATGGCGAGTCTTATGTTTGGCGGCGGTTCTCTTTTCTCTGACGGCAGCGTTGGCCACGAACTTGGCCAACTCCCACGAGACCGCTGCGCGGGTCAGTGCGGCAGAGGCTTGCAATGCAGAATTGGCAGGTCTGGACGCCGCCCTTTCCATCGGGCATCTCCGTCTCGAAGATGCCGTCCAGCTCTACCAGCAATATATTGCCAAGGTGCCGTTTGTAGACGAAGCTCCCGCTCGAACCTCCTCTCGCGCCTATTAATGGAGCTTGATGAGCGCCTCATCTACCACGGAGGTAGCGGCGAAACATGTGGCGCATCGGTGCCAGTGATGTCGAGGACTACATCGCCGAAGCGAACCAACCCTGCGCCTCTGAAAGACGTCGTCATCCCACACGACGGGTGAGAGGCCCCTTTCGCTTGTGACGACAAGGTCCGGAGCATCCGACTACCCATCGGGGACACCAATGATTTGCGAGGGATTCATGGCCTGACCTCGATGGAGCTTGACGGATATGAATGCAGTCTCGATGCAGAGCTCGACCATTTGACGATCAGCGACCCTGCGACCGAAGCCGGCCCATCGGGCCCATTGGTGAAGTACCTGCCACCTCGGTCCCGACCGGACGGATCTGCGCAGCAAGCCGCTATTGCGCTGGCCTCGCTTCAAGATGGTGACAGGCAGGCATCACGGACGCCCCTCCAAGTACTTGGTCAGGTTAGGCGGACGATAGGCGGGGTCGATTTGATGGCGTTTCAAGGCGGAGTCGGCCACGCGTTCATGGGTGGGATCTTGTATGCCAATTGGCCGTATGTAGGCCGGAAGAAGTCGCCAAAACCCGCTCCGGGATTTGTGGATGGGGCCGGCGACATCTGGGTCGACGTCGATCGTGTAGCCAGCTCCGGGTTGGACGGCTCCTTGAAAAGCACTGGGCCGGAACGCCAGCCCGCAGGACTGGACGCGATCGGCCATCCACATTAGGGCGAGGTCAGACAAGGAAGAGTCCAGGTTTCCTCCGCCAACGTCTCCGTGAGTGCCGGCGAACCATACTTGCTCGAGCTGCTGCTCACCAGCGTCATCCTGCTGGTGCCAGATGCTCGGAGCAAACGGCTTACGTCTTTCGTCGATGGCAAGGGCCTGGAAGGCGTGATCCACTGTGGTGGAAAGGTTCGTATCGTGGAATTGCCAGCGGCGGTTGAATGCGTCGACTCCCGGCAGACCAGAAAGAGGGATTCCGAGGGCGCCAACCGTGTCCCAGACCGCCACGCAGCGAATACGGGTCTCATGGGAGTAGGAACGACGGAAGAATGTAGCCTCGATGGCCCGTGGGTTGGTGGTAGGGGTGCGGTCTCGGTAGAGGGCATAGGCCTCGTGGAGGCGGCTGCGGAACCTGCGGCGAAGGATGCCTGCATTCCTGATGAATCCTGCTGTGCTGCGGGCAGTGTATGCGCCTCGGCTGAAGCCGAGGAGGAACAACTCGTCCCCGGCCTGGAAGTTCTCGAGGATGAACAAGTAAGCGGCAAGAACGTCGCGGGAGAGGCCTATGCCGAAGGCGCCTCCGTCGAGGCGGTCTCGGCGCCCGGTGCCGACGCCTCGGTGGTAGAAGACGCTCTGTTCGATCGTGTCGCCGGAGTCGTTGGAACCCTTGTTGTCGATACCGAGCGCGAGTTTGGTGACATTGGTCGGGCATGGGTGTCCGTCGTCGGTTTGATCGGGGGTCGCCCAGGTTCCGTCGCAGCACACGATGAGACGTTTCGGCACCGCTCCTCCTTAGGTGGAATAAATCCGACTCAGGTGGAATAGATTCGACGCGTCATGCCAGTTTTGTGGACATGGCCGCATTGAGTTGTTCGGCCTCCTTCCCCTCTTTCCGGCCCTACAGACCGGGAGCAGGGAAGATGGCAGGGCGAGTTGCCCGCCGAAGGACTCAGCTCGGGGTAAGGGCTGTCCGCTCTGACGTAGCATGCTCTCCTCCGAGGCTAGGATGACCAAGCCTGTCGAAAAGAGTAAGTCCAATCGACAGATGAGGCAACAGGCAGAAGAAGAAGACGGACATTAAATTGACAATCTAAGTCGGTCAAGCCTGACTTGGCTCGCGCAGATCTCTCGAGCGCCCTTGTCGCACTCGTCGGCCAACTGCACCTGCACGAGGACGTGTTGGCGCGTCCAACCTAGGGCAAAGCCCGGCTCAGTTCGCTCGCTACCGTCATCGATGGCCACGCGCACGCAGACCGCCATAGATGTCTTCGGACGAGCCATATGCGCCAGGTCGACTAGATCGGGCGACACCGAGACTGGCCGCGGGATGTCTCTATCGGGTTCGCTGACGCCGCTCATAGAGAGAGCGGCAGATGCCTCCGACAGCAGAGCCTACCTATTTCGTGGTTAGCGTCGGTTCTGGGGACTCTTCGACTGCCGGGGTCAGCGCTGGGCAGGGCATGCTTGGTGTCTGGCTTCCGGGCGCCTTCCGATGCTCAAGGTGTAGCCGATGACGAACATGCCGGCGATGAGGCCGTAGACGATCATGCGCTCCCACGTGCCGAGCAACACCGCCGGGTCGGGATTGTCGCGTTTTACGGCGAGCATCGTGATGCCGCCCCATATCGCGCATGCCGTGAACACGAAGATCCAGATGGCCGAGATCGTCTGGTCCTTCAGCCACCTACACGCAATGAAAAACAGGGATATCACGCCGAGGATGAGAAACATGCCTGTGCTGTTGCCATGCGAGGTTGGATCGCCTGTTTCAGGCCATGTGCCAACACCGATCAGGCCAAAACTTGAGAGACGGGCCCCTGGGAGTACCGGCTCCTTTTCAGGGGCTTGACCACCACCTGCGGGCTCGCGCACGAACCAAAAATCTTGATGTTTCGTCCGAGCCGCTGGCCGGCTGACCAATATGCGATCAAGTCGACCGAGTGCACAAAGATTGTGCGCTTCCTCGGAATCCTGACAGCGCCGAGTTTCGTCGTACAAAGATCCAGACGGCAACTGAGGAGTTTCCTAACGGTCCCGTGTTCCATACCGTGCGGATCTTGCCGGACCTGGGGCGGCATCCTTCAGGGATTAGTCCGGATCGGGCTCCGGAGTCACATAGGGGACGAAAACCCTCACCTTCCAATTCTGCCGGATTAGCCGTAGCTCTGGGGCGCGCCGCGGGGTCGAGGCGGATCTGTCTTGCCCGTGCCTGCAGTCCGCTGTCCGAGAGCGAGGGCGCAGCTCACGTTTCTGCGCGCATGTCACTTGTGCATCATATGGTTGTCTTCATGGCGATAAAGGTAAGAATACGATCTCTCCAATCGAATGCGGGGAATTCGGTCCGCATGTCAGAGGCGGGGGTCACTTGCTTGGTGGGTGGAAATAACGCCGGCAAGTCCCAAACATTGCGGGATATATACGGACGCATTCAGGATGGGGCTCCCCAGTCGTCACGCTGGACAGTCTGGTACTGGACCGAGCCGAAGGATACTCAGAAAATGAAGTAGAGGACTTTCTCAACGAGACAGCCGTGCTCGTTTCGACTCAGCCCGGCTACCTTCCCTTTTGCGTCCCATAGGGGGGGCGGCAGTCAATTTACCCCGGCCGACATCAGATCTTTTTTGAACGCACATGTGAATGCGCTAGGGAAGGCATCGGAGTATTTTGTGAAGCACTGGAGCGCAGGCTCACTTTCGTCCTTCGCAACTATGAGATTGGGCCACGTAGGTGCCGGGACTCAAGCCGCCACTCCCCTTCATTTAGTGTTTCGCGATGGTGAACTTGAGCAAACGCTTTCGAGACTGGCTTATGAGGTTTTTGGGGAGCACCATACATTGGATCGGGCCAATGCGGACGTGCGGCTACGCCTCGGAAGGGTTGAGAATGTCGAAATCCCGCTTCTGAGCCACCCGACCGTCGAGTACGCCGCCGCAGTGGCGTCTCTGCCCTCATTAGACACGCAGGGCGACGGGGTTCGGAGTTTTCTGGGACTTGCCCTGGCCATCGTTACGGGCCAAGCACAGATAGTCCTTATTGATGAGCCAGAAGCCTTTCTTCATCCCAGTCAGGCAAGGGCGTTGGGCCGTTGGCTCGGAATACAGGCTTCAAAACGCGACATCCAGATAGTTGTCTCCACCCATAATCGCGACTTCGTGCTTGGTCTACTGGATGGCGGCATTCAGTCTGACATTCGGATCATAAGGATCGCGAGGAAAGGGAACATCAATTCGTTCCATGAACTTCCACCGCACGAAATCTCTGCTACCTGGAACGACCCAGTCTTGCGATACTCGAACATCTTGCAGGGGCTCTTCCACCGGAAAGTGGCTATCTGCGAGTCCGACGCGGATTGCCGGTTCTATGGTGCGGTTCTCGATGAACTCGCGCAAGAGACGGACCGACGATCCCAAGCCGATGACGTTCTGCTCGTCCCGAGGGGCGGCAAGCAGCGGGTGTCGGCGTTAGCCAACGCCGGCGGTGTCACCGTTTGCCGACGTCGATCCTTCTTGTCAGTTCTATAAGGAAATCAGCTGGTTGGCGGACCGGGGGATCTCCACCGGCTGGACCGAAGCGGACGGGCGACGGACGTTCCGTCCGCAGGAACCGGTCAACCGCGACGCGATGGCAGCGTTCCTCTACCGCTACGCCGGCAATCCGGCGGTCACGACACCAGGGACGCCAACATTCGTCGACGTGCCGCCGTCATCCCTCTTCTACACGCAGATCACCTGGCTCGCCCAGCAAGGCATCTCCACTGGCTGGGATCTTGGTAACAGCTGCCGGGCCTTCCACCCCGTCCAGCCGGTGGCCCGTGACGCCATGGCCGCCTTCATGTACCGGTCCGTCAACGGCGGGACCGGTGCAGTGGGGGAGGGATGCATCGTTACCCCGCCGCTGGCACCTCCTGCTCCGCCGGCACCCCCCGCACCACCGGCGAACCCGGGGGACGCGGTGAACTGTTCCGACTTCGCCACCTGGCAGCCGGCCCAGGCTTGGTTCGACACCTACTACCCGTACTACGGGGACGTGGCCCGGCTCGATGGCGACGGTAATGGTATCGCCTGCCAGTCGCTGCCCGGTCACCCCTGACCGTCAGCGACCCCTGCCGGGGGCTGCGAGCTCGATCTATAACTCTTCCAGTACGGTCTCGGCATCCCAAGGGCGCAGCGAGCGGGGGGTCACATCCGTCCCACCGATCCCAGCGGCTCCCATATTTCAGCCGCGGATAACCCCTAATTGACCCAGCCCTGGACAGGTAATGCGGCCCCCTTGGACTCCACCAAACCCGTGACGGAAGACATACCTCGGCTTTGGTGATGGGACAACGCCAAGGTTGGTAACCCAAATGCACGCCCGTCAGATGGGGCCTGTTCTAACTCAGGAGCCTTACCTGCTCAATCGAAGATCTCGCGAGCCGATCCGTCTGGTCAGGCCTGACTGTCTCGGCTAGCGCTTGTGTCCATTCCCCCAGCGCCCGTTCCTCCAGCCATCGTCCGTAATCCCCGAGGAGGCACGTTTGCTCTTCGTCAGCAGGTTCTGACAGCCCGCGAGGTTAGACCATCGATATTACTAACGGGTGCTATGATCGCCTTTGTCCGCTCAGCGGACGGTTTATTGGGGGTCGACGGGGTTCTTTTCCGTCGCCAAAACGGAAAAGGAACCCAAATATGCGATTGCCCATGCCATTTCACGTCCCGGGGGGAAGCCGAGGCGTTTTAGCCCGGATCCTGTCGGTCTTAATAGTCGGATTTATTTTGTCCGGAGCGCTGCCGGCGGCCAACGCTGCGACAAACACCGGCAGCATCAGCGGCACGGTAGGCGGGGCGGCAGGCGTGACTCCGTCGTTAGCCGTCGTGGAATTGTTCTCGACGGCGTCCTTCGGTAGTCCGGGGAGCTTTACGTCCACCGCGTTCCCCGCGCAGGATGGAACCTATCAATTGGGCAATGTTGCTCCCGGGACTTACAAACTCCTCTTTGACTCGGGTCAGAGCAACGGATTGAGCCAGTGGTATGGGGGCTCTTCCTTTGTCACTGCCGCCACCATCACGATCGGTTCGGGCCAGTCACTGGCGGGTTTCAACGCGACGCTGCTCAAAGGTTCGATGATCAGCGGGACATTCACCCTTCCTGCTGGCGCAGACTACACGAGTAGTTCCGGCAGCCGGCTGTCCCTGTTCGACGCATCCTCCGGCACCGAGATCAATATCGGGACCGACGAAGGCTACAACGGCTCAAGCACCGTCCTTTTCGACTTCAAGGGTCTTACAGCAGGTTCGTACAAACTGCTGTTCCACGGCGGCGCAAGCGGGGCGAAAGACCAGTGGTACAAAAACGGTGACTCCCTCCAGGCAGCGGACACCATTCGCGTTTTAGCTGGCCAGGACGTGGCGTTAACTGACTGGACCCTGGGGCTGGGCGCAACCATTAGCGGGACGGTGACCCTACCCGCACGTACAGACCTGCCCGCGCCCGACCCCACCGGAGTCGCCGTCAGCGCCTACCCGGCCAACGGCACCGATCCCGAGTCCCAACCGGGTTCCGGGTTCAACCTGACCCCTCCCGTCCGTACCGCTATGGTCCGACCTGACGGAACCTATCAACTTAAGGGCCTATCCACCGCGTCCTACAAGCTGAAATTCACCGCCGACGCCAACACGATACCCCAGTGGTACAACGGGCAGGGATCCTTTGCCACGGCAACACCGGTCGCCATCACCGGTGTCTCGGACACCCCCGGCATCAATGCCACCCTGGCGCGACTGTCCACGGTCAGCGGAAAAGTCACGGTGCCTTCCGGAGAGGATCCCACCAACATCTACGTTGATCTTCGTCTGGCAAATTCCCCATCCACGTCCTACGAGACCGGCGTGGCAGCGGATGGCACCTACAAGTTCAACGCCGTCTCAGCGGGATCCTACACCCTTAGCTACAGCGACCGGTCCGCCGTGAGCCTGCGGCAGTGGTGGAGCGGTGCCCAGACATCTGACAGCGCCACAGTGCTCAAGGTGCCCGCAAGCCAAGGGGTAGCAGACATCAACGCAACGCTCATCAAGGCTGGAAGAATCAACGGGAAAGTCTCGGCCCCGGCGGGCACCAGCCTGTCCATGCGCTTCACGTTCTACAAAGACGATGCAACCCAAACAATGGCAGGCTGGGGATGGACCCAGAACGACGGGACCTTCACCATTGCGGGGCTGGTCGCGGGGAAGTACAAGATCGCCTTCGGATCCAACCCTCAGATCTGGTACCAGAACTCAAGCAATTTCGCGACGGCAACTCCCGTGACGGTGGTCGACGCGCAGGATACGAACATTGAGTTCACCGTGGCCCCGTCTGCGCCTTCTTTTACCGACGTTGCCACAGACAACCCGTTCTACAAGCAGATCAGCTGGCTTTCAGCCGCCGGCATTTCCACCGGCTGGACAGCAGCCGACGGGACAAAAACCTTCCAGCCCCTCAGCCCGGTGAACCGGGACGCCATGGCCGCGTTCTTGTACCGCCTGGCCGGAAGTCCAGTCTTCACTCCACCGGCCGTGTCGCCGTTCACCGACGTCGCCACCGACAACCCGTTCTATAAGCAGATCACTTGGCTTGCAGACAAGGGCATCAGTACCGGGTATGCCGGACCGAACAATACGAGGTCGTTTCAGCCTCTCAGCCCGGTGAACCGGGACGCGATGGCCGCGTTCCTGTACCGGTTCGCCGGTACACCTGCCTTCACCGCCCAAGCGGTATCCCCTTTCGCCGACATCCCCACGGCCAGCCTTTTCTACAAAGAGATCAGTTGGCTCGCATCGACAGGCATCAGCACCGGATGGACCGCACCCGACGGGACGCGCACTTTCCAACCCGTCACAGCAGTACACCGGGACGCGATGGCCGCTTTCATGTACCGGTACAATAACCTCCCCAAGTAATCCGACAGAACGAGCGCCTCTGCGGAGGCCCAGTCCTCGCCTTGCATCTGCCGGTCGCCGCAATCTGCGGCGGCCGGTATTTTCGTCGCGGAATTCCATCCACCGCGCGGTGATGATCGCACTGTGGAGGCGAGGTGGACTTCGTCCGCACCGCTCCGGCGCCGTGGCGGTTCCTGCGGTCTGCGCCGCTCACAGGGGGTGTCCCCATGTTTTTGGTCAAGCAGCCGGGGCGGGTTTCTCCTCGTAGAGGTTGCCGCGTTTGAGCATTGAGTAAATGACGTCACCACCGCCCAGCCGTGATGACTCACAGCGCGTGCCCGTGAGGCTACTTCGGCATGCCGGAGCCTCGAGAGAGGCATCGCTGCCCCCAATCGGGGACAATTCCGTACGGGTTATCCACCGCTACGACGGCCGAAGGGAGCTTCTTTGTTGCTCCCGAATTGCCCGCTAATCGTGGACACACCCGGCGCGACGAGTGCGCAGCGCGACCGGGGAGCGCTTGCATCAGTTGACGCAACCGCAACCCGAAAATCCCCTTAGACAACGAGCGTTCATGCCTGGACCGGATCAACAACAAAACCCGTCAAGCGCCTGGTCCGGGACTTAACTTATCGGGAACCTGCCGTTCCGACCTGGACGGGAGCGGCTGAATCGGTGGTGGTGCCGTTCCCGAGTTGACCGTAGTGATTGTTGCCCCAGGCCCAAACGCTGGTGTCGGCCCTCAATGCATACCCGGAAACAGCACTTGCACTCAAGGCCTGTATGCTGCTTAGCCCTTTGAGCTGTGTTGGCGTAGCCGAGTTGATGGTGCCGGCACCAAATTGGAGGGAGTTGCTGTTGTTGCCCCAAACCCAGATGGTCCCATCGGACTTCAGGGCTGTGGCGGAGGAACCTAGGGTCGTGACGCTTTGGATACCGGCGAGCCCGGAAACCTGGACGGGTGCGATTGCGCCGGTGGCGGTGCCGTTTCCGAGTTGTCCGTATAGGTTGTCGCCCCAGGCCCATACTGTTCCGTCACCTTTCAGGGCGGTCGCCCATGTGCCGCTGCTGGAGATGGAACGTACGTCGGACAAACCGGCCACTTGAACAGGGACTGATGAGTTTGCCGTGCTTCCATTTCCGAGTTGCCCGTAGGCGTTCCATCCCCATGCCCAAGCGGTGCCATCGGTTTTTACCGCGAACGCGCTGGAGCCATTGATCGAGATGCTCGCGGTGCTGGACATGCCCGTAACGCGAACCGGAACAGCGGAACTTGCAGTGGTTCCAATGCCGAGTTGGCCGGCGACGTTGGCCCCCCAGGCCCAGACGGTTCCGTCGGTCTTGAGCGTCAGGACACTTGATCCGTTGCTGACGAGGCTCTGGACGCCGGTCAGACCGGGCACCTGGACGGGCACCGAGGAACTGGTAGTGGTTCCGTTGCCGAGCTGACCGTCGGCATTCCACCCCCAGGCCCATACCGTTCCGTCGGTCTTGACTGCTAGGACGCTCGAACCAGTGCTGGCAATGCTCTGCACGCCGGACAAGGCAGCGACTTGGACGGGAACGCTGGAACTGGTGTTGGTGCCATCTCCTAGCTGTCCCGAGCTGTTGGAGCCCCAGGCCCAGACTGTTCCGTCGGTCTTGAGCGCATAGGTGGAGTTGCTGCCGGTGAAGACCGTTTGGACGCTGTTCAGGCCGTGGGCCTGAACGGGCATAGCCGAATCGGAGATGGTGCCGTCTCCCAATTGTCCGGAGCCGTTGTATCCCCAGCCCCAAACGGTTCCGTCTGTCTTCACGACAAACACCGAGTACACGGACGAACTGCTGGCTGTGACGCTCTTGGCCCCCATCAGACCCGCCGGAGCCGCTTGGATGTCGAGGTGGACGGTCCCTGTGGCGGTGGAGCCGGCACTGTCGGTCACGGCAACGGTGAGGTCGCTGCTGCCCGGCCCGGTCGGAATACCGGTGATGGCCCCGGTGCTTTGTTCCAGGCTGAGTCCGGCGGGAAGTGCCCCATTAACCCGCCAAAAATAGGGTGCAGTGCCCCCTGCTGCGGATAGCGCCGAACTATAGAAGGTGCCGGCAGTGGCCGGAAGGAGGCTGGTCGTCGTGATAGTCGGCGGTGTAGGGGTCGTTGACGGCGGAAGTGGTAGTCCGGGGAATTCGGTGGCGTAGTCCAGGGTCCAGGACCCGAGGCTCCATCTTGCGGTCAGGTTGATCAGGGTGGCATCGAGGAGGACTTTGTCGATGACAGGAGCGGCGAGTTTGACGCCAACGCTGATGCTTCCTTCGAGGAATGCGGTGATTTTGAATTCGGGTCCGGTTGGTGCGATCGTGGCTTCTCCGGTCGCGCCGACCTTGGCACCAATGGTGAAGACGGGGCCGGCGACGTCGTAGATCTTGGATGTCAGATCGATGGTCGGGCCCATTGATGCATCGATCTTTCCGGTGATTGACGCTCCGCTGTCCGGTCCGAAGAGCGGGTTGGACAGGGTTGTGACGGGTGCGGTGGTGGCGTCGTGGATGCCGTGGTCGGTGCTGTAGTGGAAACCGTAGTCCTGGGTCCGTTGGACGTTGGACTCGACGTGTATGGCGGTTTCGGCAGTGAGTTCAGAGTTGAAGGTGATGGTCGCGGTATTGAGCACGATGACCGGCACGGGACCGGCCAGGAAGTTAAGGGGCGGAAGGTGGATCAACGCGATGGTCTTTTTGATCTCTTCGGCGGTTTGGACTTTGAGGTAGGCATCGGCTGTGATGCCGGTCTTGGCGTTGGTTGAGAGGATCACCGAAAAGTCGTCGACTTTGACCGATGGGATGCCCCAGTTGAAGTGCATGCTGATCATGAGACGGAAGTGGATTCCGATCCCGATTTGGGATTTCGCTTCGGCTGTTACGCCGCCGGAGGCCCTGATCGTGGCTTTGGTCGTTGTGGTGGCGGCATCGTCGGCGCTGGAGTAGTCGGTCTTGTGCCCGTTGGTGTCGAAGGCGAATTTCGCTGCGATGGATAGTGTGCTTGTGTAGCTGCTGTCGACCCCTACGCTGTTCGCTGTCACTTTGGGTGGGGTCGTGAACGCGCTCATTGCCGCGGGGAGGGTCTGGGGGCTGCCGGGGCTCGGGAGCGGGGCGAGGTCAACGGCAGTGCCTGTTGCCGTGGTCACGGCAGGTCCGGTGCCGGCGACGGTGACATCGGGGGTGTCGTCGGGGGCCGGTGGTGTGTTTGTGCTGATGGCGGTGGGGTCGAGGCTGGTCAGGGGCACGGTCTGATCGATGCTTGCTTGGTGGATGGCATCGGTGAGCGCCGCCGGTGCGGTATCGGCGACCCATCCGGTTGAGGTTTTGTTTATCGCGGTGACTGTGCGCAGGATGCCCGCGGGGGCGGCGTTGGTCGGGGCGGAGACGATAACCTGCCCGGGACGGACGTCAGGGGCTTGGGCGAAAGCAACCTTATCGGCGGTGACCGTGGTGAGCTGCTGGCTGGGTCTGGTGTTGTCGAGGACGACTGCGCCCGGGGCGGTAAGGGCGGTGCTCGCAGACGGGAGGACCGCGTTGACCGTGACCGTGGCCGTGCCGGTGCTTCCGGCGCGGTCTGTTGCATTGACCGTGAAAGATGTGGTGCCGGACTGGGGAATACCTGTGCGGTATGACCAGGAAGTGCCGCCCGGGGTTTGCTTGACGACGGCGGATCCGATTACCGACCCTGCGGTGGAGATCGTCACGGATTTCGTGGCGACAGTAGCGTTGGTGAGGGTTCCTTTCAACTCGATTGTTCCTGTGGTGGACAGGTCCACGGTGGACCCGTCGGTGGGGGCGGTGATTTGCACTGTGGCGGGACTGGTGGCGGTGGGGGTAGCGGAAAGGATGTCACCGACAGGTTCCATGGTGACTGTCGTGTTTCCTGCTGCAAGGGACGCGGCAGGCTGGCTACTCTCGGGGATGAGGACGAGTTGGGGTCCTGCTCCGGCGGCCGCGTCGACAAGGATTCCCTGCCCGCGGGTTGTGGCACCGTTGTCCGTCCCGATAGCGAGCCGCGCAGTCGAGCGGGATCCGGTGGCTGCGACTAGTGCGAGGGTGTATGAGCGGTCGGCGAGACCGGGCATGTTGACGGGTGTCGGCGTCCCGGAGGCGATCGGGAGATCGGACGGGACCGGGGTGACGGCGGGCACGAAGCTTCCGGGGACGTTGACGTTGCCAGCATCCTGGACGGCGTCCGGGGTGTA
Source organism: Arthrobacter sp. NPDC080031 (assembly GCF_040702485.1). Taxonomy (NCBI): domain Bacteria; kingdom Bacillati; phylum Actinomycetota; class Actinomycetes; order Micrococcales; family Micrococcaceae; genus Arthrobacter; species Arthrobacter sp. NPDC080031. The sequence continues at coordinate 51,058 of NZ_JBFBLA010000007.1, read as the reverse complement.
GCCGCGCACGTCGAGACGGAGGGAGCCGCTTCCGGCGCCAAGACTCGCGCTGATGTTTCCCCCGTCGTCAGGAGTCACCACAGTGGTGACCGTGCTGCTGCCGGCCGGTATGGGTAGCGACTGCGCCCCGATGGCCAGGGTGGTGGGCGCGGACGCCTGCACGGTCGCGGTGGCATAAACGGCTCTGACTCCGGTAGATGGAACCCCGCCCGAGCCCGTGAGCCCGATGGTGATCGGGGTGGTGGAGAGCTGGTTCCCGCCCAGCCCGTTGGCGGTATCCGCCCGCGTGACGGGCTGGGGAAGGACAATCGTGGAGCCCGGAACGGCCGGTGTACCGTCGAAGGTGGCCAGAAGTTCCATTTTGACGGCCACCGCGGTGCTCGCCGAAACTCGGGCTGTTTCGCCGGCCAGGGGCACAAGGACCGTGGTGGAGGCTGCAGTCCCGGCCCGGGCGATAAAGGCCGGTGTTCCTGCCGCGGAGATGACGGTGTCCAGGGTAGGGGCCGTGGTGCTGAGACGGATCAATGCAGAGGCATGGCCGGCGCCGGCGGGTCCCACATTGATGGTGTTTCCGGTGGTGGTCACCTCCTGCGCCCTTCCGACGAAGCGGTACATGAATGCAGCCATCGCGTCACGGTTGACCGGAACCACGGGGCGGTACGTGTGATCCGCATAGCCGGTCGAAATGCCCGCACTGGCCAGCCAGCTGATTTCGCTGTAGAACTGCGAGCCGACCGGCGCGTCCGTGAAGGCACTGATCGCGGGGGGAGTGTAGGAGGGCTTGCCGGCGAGCCGATACATGAAGGCGGCCATGGCATCGCGGTTGACGGGCTGGATTGGTCGGTAGCTGCGTGACCCGTTCGCTTCTGTCCAACCGGTGGAAACTCCCTGGTCCGCGAGCCAGGTGATTTCCTTGTAGAACTGCGTGGTCGGTGTGACGTCCGTGAACGGCGAAACCGGCGGAGCGGTGAATTCCGGTTTGCCCGCAAGCCGGTACATGAAGGCTGCCATCGCGTCGCGGTTCACGGGAACCACTGGCCGGTAGGTGTGGTCGGTGTAGCCGGTGGACACCGCGGTGCTGGCCAACCAGCTGATCTCGGCATAAAAAGGGTTGGACGAGTCCACATCAGCGAACGACGGGGCTTGGACTCCTGCCGGCTGCGCCGCCGTGAAACCGGCGGTAGGGGTCGGGGACGGATCAAAGCCGGGCATGGCCGCCGCCGTGGAACCAGTGGGTGCGGCCATTGCGGTCCCGGCGGGCAGCAAGCCGAACAACAGCACCAGAGCCACGAGCAACGCGCCATGGCCCGTGAACGAGCCCCTCCGGAACGAAAAGCTCATTAGAGATCCCCCAAGTTGCACCGCGGCTAAACGATCCGCCCCCCAGTATCCGTCCACCATGGATGCGCTGATCATACTCAGACAGACCGGGGCCAAGCTATTGTGAAGATGCGACCCGCCGGGTTCGCGCGTGACCTTGCCGGTTTCTGCTACTTGCCCGGGAATGATTTTTCCGAAAAGCCGACCCCGGGACCAATCCCGGGCCCCAGATCAACTCCCCGCTCCGGGCATGACGCCGGGCAGCCAAAGCCCGCGCGGGAATACCAGCCGAGACGTCGCCCCCAGTGGCCGCCCCCAAGTCCCGTTTCTCGGATAACCAGCACCGGCGACCTTCCGGCAAGATTGCTGGCTATGTGCGGAAAGCCGATCCCGTCTGAGGTATCAAAGACGGTCTTCTCCTGTTCCGTCAGTTCCCTGCGGGGCACCCCGGAGACGTTTCCTCTGCGTCCAGCTAGCCGATAGTAGGGTCCCAGTTGCGTGGGCGCTTCTGGTTTCCGGCGTCTCCGCGGGTTGACATACTCAGGGGTCCCGGGGTGAGTGCAGTACTAGTGCCCCATTGCAATCAGCGCTGTGGGTTACGGCCAGGACGGGTGCGTTTCGTATCCATGCAGGGAATCAGCCGTGGAATACGGTGTGGAACCGGTACATGAATGCGGCCATTGCATCGCGGTTGACCGGCTGTAGCGACTGATAGGTCCCGTCCGTGTAGCCCGTGGAGAGCCCGCTGTCGTACATCCAGTTGATCTCTTTGTAGAACTTTGTGCCGGGTTGCACGTCCTTGAAATGGGAGACGGCAGGCGCGGCGTATGCGGGGCTGCCTGCAAGCCGGTACATGAAGGCTGCCATCGCGTCCCGGTTCACGGTTCCGAGTGGCTGATAGCTCTGATCGGCGTAGCCGGTGGAGACACCGACGGAGCCTGCCCAGGTGATCTCGTTGTAGAACTGGGTACCGGCAGATACATCAATGAAGGTTTTGGAGGAGGTGTAGGAGGGTTTGGCCATCAGCCGGTACATGAAGGCTGCCATCGCGTCCCGATGCACAGGCTCCAGGGGGCGGTAGGTGTAGTCGCTCCACCCCGTCGAGATACCCGCTTCATACATCCAGACGATTTCATTGGAGAACTGGGTGCCCGGCGGTACATCGCGGATGGACAGACCGGGCCGGACATCAACGGGAGCTGTAGCGGGAGAGACCGCAGTCCCGTGGTTGTATCCGGGCTTATATGTGAGCACCTGCAAGCTCAGGTGCTTCCCAATGTCCTCGACGGTTGTCACGTAGCCGGTACCGTGACTGATCGGCGAGTCAACGGGCATCCCGTCACGAAGCCAACTCAGGTGGGTGCCGTTGTTGAGATCGAAGTTTGTGCTGTCGGTGACGAAGAGAGTTCCGCCGACGGTCGGCGTCCCGAAGGTTCCGAGGCCTGTGGGTACGGGAGCGACGGGGATTGGAGATCCGGCTGGCAGGACCACGGTGCCGGCCTGGGAGGCTCCGTCGTACGAGTCGACGGTGGACGCCGGTACGGACGCGTGGACGCCGAGGGTGATCTTCTTGCCCTGTTCTGCGGCGGTGAGAGTGAAATGATCATCGACTGCGCCGGGAATATCGACGCTGTCGGCGCGCCACTGGTAGGTGATCGTTACGTTCACCGCTTCAGGCTCAAGTAACGTATTGGTATCACTGTCCCAGAGCTGGAATTGGTAACGGGGGAAGGGAACAGGGTGCAATGTGTTCCCCACTACCGGAGCCCCGTCAATCTGGGGGCTCTGCGAACCTACGAGAAGGAGCCCGACCCGGACGGGATAGTACGTCTTCCAGCCGTCGTTGCTGCAGTACTTCTCGAAACCAACCGGCTCGGTGCAGACTGAAGCAGCCAAGACAGGGGTGGCACACGCCAGTCCGGCGGCGGTAAGCGACGTGATAAGCGCCGCGGTCAGCGCAAGTTCCCTAATCTTCAATTTTCCCCCAATGTGTTCCCGCATGATGAGACCGGGTGCGGCCGGGCAGTCCACTCACTCCTCTGAATCCTAGCTCAGACATGCCTAAGCTTGATCCGGCACTTGACAACGCAGGCAATGACGAACCGTCACGGGATTGTGAGGCAGTGCCGTGTTCAACCGATCCCGATAGGCTTGTGATGTCTTGTTGAGTGATGGCACGGCCATTCCGGTCAGCTAGGCTGGTTCGTCTTCCTCCGCGATCCATCTCGTTGCTCAGACGCCGTCCCTGAAAAAATCCTGACGAGCGATGAGGCTGCCGAACGAGACTTAGCCAGAGGCTCATGGAGCAAGGTCTGGGCTTCTCCAGAATGCTTGGCCTCAGGTTTCCAGCCAGCGGAGTGCGCGGTCTTCAGAGGTGAAGAGAACCTTCCTGGCCTTGTTGCCGGGCGCCGTGAGAGGAAGGCGGCGGCGATGACACCGTCCACGGGGGTGGCACCGTGCAGGTCGCCCGCTTTTCCGTGGTCCCGGGTTGGTGAGGTTGGATTTCCGGTGATGTCGACCATCAAGGGAGTTTCCCTTCGCTGATGAGGGTGCCGGACAGCTTGGTCGGCCACCATTCCTGATTGCCGGCAAGGATGACTGGCGGGGGTTGTAGGGCGCACCCAAGAGCTGGTCTGGGGGGCAACTCCGGAGGTGCAGCACTTGGCAATCGCCGTGCACGGTCATCTCGCGGACGTCGATCACGTAGCTGTCGCGGACGGTGTCTGTGCGCGGGATGAGTCGGCAGTCGATCCGTCGTTCTTGTGGGTGGGTGTGCGCGGGCGAGCAGGTGGTCTTGCTGAAGACGCCGACCTGGATGGGTGTGTCGAGGATGTGCCACCGATTGCCGTTCGGTCGTTACATATCCGTTCGACTGGGACTCCGTTGACGTAGCGGAGTCGCGCTGTGCTTTGGTCGACCGCCACTCCTGAATGTATTCGAATATAGGTTCGAAAAGGAGGAGGCTCTCGATGTCCCGAAGTCGCACGCCATGGCAAGGACCTCCTGCGGTCGTGGCCATTGCACGTTGGGCCTCGCCAATCCTGCGCATACTCCGTAATTACCCGAGGGTCCCTCCGGTCGGACGTCGAATCTGTCGCCTGAATGAGGTCCTCAGGTCCGGGGACCGAGACTGTTATTTCGCGACCACGCCTCTTGCAGATCGAGGCAATAAGGTTCCTGGGATGGAGAATTGGCCTGTGTCTGATTCTTGTGCTTTCTGCGGTTCGATGGGTCCGTTGACTCGTGAGCATGTCTTCGGCCAGTGGGTGGGAAAGATCGGTTTGGACGGTGAGCCGGTTCCGCACGCTGCTGGGCCGCTGAATCGCCTGCACAAGCAGATGGGAACCCGCCCTCCGTACCAGCAGACGGTGAAGAACTTCTTCGTAGGATCGCGCTCCACGACGTCGCCAAGAGTATCGTCGATCAGTTCAAGCGCTTCGCGCCCTAGAACCAGCTCGGCAGCTTTGACTGTGTCGTCGAGCTGTTCGGGGCGGCTGGCGCCGACAATCGCTGCGGAAACGTTCGGGTTGGCCAAGACCCAGGCGACGGCAAGAGTGGCTAACGGTACGCCGAGATGCTGGGCTATTGGCTTGAGCTTCTCCACGCGTTCCAGCACCTCCGGCTGCATGAACTTGTGCTCGGTGTTCAGTCCGCCGTCATCGTCGCTGAAACGGCTGCCGGCTGGAACCGTGGAAGAACCGTATTTGCCGGTCAGCACGCCTTGTGCCAGGGGCGACCAGCACACCTGGGTGATCCCGAGTTCTTCGCAGACCGGCACTACCTCGGGCTCGATCACGCGCCAGAGCATGTTGTACTGCGGTTGGCTCGACACGAACCGTATGCCCAGTTCGGCCGCCAGCGCTGCGCCGGCCCGGATCTCTTCCACGGTCCATTCGGACACGCCTATGTAGTGGGCTTTGCCGGCATGGACGATGTCCGCGAAGGCGCCCATGGTTTCCTCCAGTGGGGTTTGGTAGTCGTAGCGGTGCGCCTGGTAGACGTCCACGTAGTCCGTCTGCAGTCGCCTCAGCGATCCGTTGATTGATTCCATGACGTGTTGCGGGACAGGCCGCGGTCGTTCTTGCCCGGTCCTGTGGAGAAGTACGCCTTGGTCATGATCTCGACGCCTTCGCGGCGGACTCCCTTCAGGGCTTCGCCGAGCATGGATTCGGCCTTGGTGCCTGCATAGGCGTCAGCGGTGTCGAAGGTGGTGATGCCAAGATCCAGCGCTTTGCGGACGCATTCCGTGGCGAGGTCCTGGTTCACGGTTTCGCCATGCGTGGCCCAGTTGCCCAGTGCTATGGCGCTGACGCACATGCCGCTGGTGCCGAGTTTGCGGTATTGCATGAAGTTTCCTTTCAGGGGGTGGCAGTTGAGCGCAGGGCACGGGGGGCTGCGGCAGTCTCCCGCACGACCAGGCGCGCCGGACGCACGAGGGTGGCAGGGGCCCGTCCATTCAGGATGTCCCGAAGGATCCGGGCGGCGCCCTGTCCTTGTTCGGCTACTTCGTGGTCCATGGTAGTCATGTCGACGACGTCATGTTGGGTGTGGTTCAACCTGATGGCAGCCCCGTGGGTACCCGCTCTACGCAACCTGTGTGATGTGCAGGTGGTTCACGGTTGCTGTTCCGCCGGTTGCGTAGACGGCCACGTCGGTACTGGTGTCCGCCGGAAAGATTAGCTCGGTCATGGTGACCTGACCGCCTTGGGCGAATATTTCAACAGAGCAGCGGTCCACGAAGATTGTGAGGTGATAGCCCCCGTCCAACGGTTGTATGGGAGCGGAGTCGCAAGAGGGGAAGGTTTCATGGAAATCTGTAATCCCTGATTCCCGGCGGTCCACAACCAAGGAGTCTTCTCCGGGCCGGATGCCCACCCGCGTCCCCTGCACGCCATCTCCCCGGACGATAAGACCGAATTCCTCCCCGCTTCCGGGCGCGAAAGTAGCGTCAATGCGCTGGACCGTTCCGGCCGCGCCGTCCAAAACCATCGTCATATCGGAAATGGTAGTTTCTGAAAGGGTGAAGGACTTGGACGGGTCGGCCAGCGCTGCCCAATCACCCACGGGTTGCTGTATCAGGCTCAAATTGCCGTCGCAGGCAGTGAGTGCGATTTCGCGGGCGAGGCTCATGGGGCTGCGCCAGGGTGTGGTGGGGATGTGGTTGGCGTATTCCCAGTTATTCATCCAGGCGATCATGAGGCGGCGGTTATCCGGGGCGTCGTAAAAGGAGGCGGCGGCGTAGTAGTCCCGGCCCCAGTCCAGCCACTGGTATTCGCCCAGCCGGTCAGGGTCCTGGAGGTTTTCGCCGACAGTGCTGGCCGAGATGAATGATTTCCCGTCGAAGTCGCCAACGAAGTATTGGCCGGCTGAGCCGTTGTTGGGTCCGCCGGGGTTGAGGTTGACGGTTAGGACCCACTTGAGGTTTTCCGGGTCGCCGTCCACAGGTAGGGGGAACAGGTCCGGGCATTCCCAGATGCCGCCGGTGGCGTTCGCCGGGCCGAAGGTACTCAGCAGTTCCCAGTTCTTCAGGTCGTCGGATTTGTAGAAGACCACCTGGAAGTCTTTGGCTTCGACAGCGACCATCACCCAGTAGGTGCCCGCGTCGCCGTCATACCGGATGACTTTGGGGTCGCGGAAGTCGGCGGACCCGCGGTTGAGCACGGGGTTGCCTGTGTGTTTGGTCCAGGTGTAGCCCCCGTCCAGGCTATGAGCAAGGGACTGGGCCTGGACACCCTCATGCTCGGAGCCAGGTTTGTAGGCGCTGGTGTAAATGGCCACAAGGGGGGCAACGGATTCGGTGCCGAATCCGCTGGTGTTGTCGCGGTCATAGACGATGCTGCCGGAGAAGATCTCTTCGTTCTCATCACAGGCGATGGCGACAGGGTGTTCGGTCCAGGTCAGCAGGTCCGTGGAAGTGGCGTGTCCCCAGGACATGTTTCCCCAGACGTTTCCCTGCGGGTTGTTCTGGTAGTAGAGGTGGTAGACGCCGTCATGAAAAATCAGGCCGTTTGGGTCATTGAGCCAGGTATTCCGGGCTGCGTAGTGCAGGGCCGGCCGGAAGGTCTCAGTTATCGTGTCGGTCGCGGCAGTCATGAAGTAAGGTCTCATTTCTTGGGCAGGAGGGCTCTCTGCAGGTCCCGTGGGAATGCCGGCAGGTGGATGAGTGGAGCTGGTGGGCGGATGGGGGAGACGCCGACTCACCGCTGAGGACAGTTAGGGGGGCACTTCTTGTCGTTGTCGTGGGCCGCTTGTAGTCCTCGACAATGTCGACGCCGACTTTCTCGGGCCGGGAGACGTAGCCGTCCCATTCCTGATCGTCTCTCTCCGGTGGGCGAAGGTGCCCTCCGGGTTGTACTGGTAGAAGAGGTGATAGGCGCCGTTCCACTGGCTTACGCCGTAGTGACCTTGGCGCCAACCGGCAGCGGAAACCAAGTAGAAGCGGTTGCGAGCGGGTGGCTCTTTTCTGTCATGGGGTTTGCTTGGCTGTAGGTTCAGTTGCCAGGGCGTGGCCGCCGGCTCCGGCCTGCGGGCGGTAGAGGTGGCAGCGCACCCAGTGGCGGTTTTCAGGGTCGCCGGCAACGTGGCGAACGGGTTCCTCGGCCGAGCAGGCCTGGTTTGGGTCGCCGTTGAAAGCGCAGGTGGTCGAAGCCATCACAGCCTGCCGCAGCTCGGCCCGGCGGATTGGATCGTACGAGCCTGCACGGGCGGGGTCCGGGACGGCTGAGACCAGAAGCTGTGTGTACGGGTGCGCAGGATTGGCCAGCAGATCCATGGACTCGCCCTCTTCGACGAGTTCACCGGCGAACATCACTGCCGTCCGGTCGGCCAGGTAGCGGGCCGAGGCAAGGTCGTGGGTGATGTAGAGCATGGAGATGCCCTGTTCGTCGCGGAGTTTGCGCATCAGGTTCAGCACACCGATCCGGACCGAAACATCCAGCATGGAGGTGGGTTCGTCGGCGAGGATGACCTGTGGTTCCACAGCCAAGGCCCGGGCAATGGCAACACGTTGGCGCTGCCCTCCGGAGAGCTCGTGCGGGTAGGAGTTGAGCATGTCCGCTTGCAGGCCGACGGTGGTCATAAGCTCCTCGAGTCGCTGCTCTGTCTCTGTCTGGGAGCTGCCGCCCTTCCGGTGGATCGTTAGCGACCTCCGCAGGAAATGCTCCACTCTGTGGGCAGGATTCAGGGAGCCGAAGGGATCCTGGAAGACCATCTGCAGTTGGGAGCGGAAGGCGCGCGATGCCTGGAAGCGGTCGCGCTTGAGGACGTCGACGCCGTCGATCAGGATCGCGCCTGAGCTCGGTCGTTCCAGCCGGGCGACGCACCGGGCCAGGGTGCTCTTACCCGACCCGGACTCTCCCACGAGGGCCACGATTTCTCCGCGGCCAATGGTCAGGTCTACCCCGTGCAGGGCCCGGACGGACTCCCGGGAGAACAAACCACCTATAGGGAAAGACTTTCCTAGTCCGCGGACCTCGAGGGCTGGAGCTTCGGTGTCAGCGGAGGGGCGCTGGGATGACAGTACAGCGTGGCTCATCGTGCGGCTCCTTCCAGGACGACTGCTTCAGCGTCGGCACTGACAGATGCCACGAAATGGCCGGGTGCTGCTTCGGTGAGGTCCGGGATGTTCCGGAACTTCACGCCGTCGGGCAGTCCGGTTAGCGGAACCCGCGGACCGGTGAGCGGCGGGAACGCACCCATGAGGGCCTGGGTGTAGGGGTGGCGCGGGTTTGCGTAGACGTCCTGGGCTTTTGCGGTCTCCACGATCCGGCCCCCGTACATCACGGCCATGCGGTGTGAGAGCTCCACCATGAGGGACATGTCGTGGGTGATGAAGAGGACGGAGAAGCCCAGTTCGCGTTGGAGTTCCTTGATTTGTGCCATGATTTCCTGCTGCACCACGACGTCCAGCGCGGTGGTGGGTTCGTCGAGGATCAACAGGGACGGCTTGAGCGCAACGGCCATGGCGATCACGGCGCGCTGCCGCATGCCTCCCGAGAGCTGGTGTGGGTAGGACTTGAGGCGTGCGGGGTCGATCCTCACCAATTCGAGCAACTCGCCGGCGCGCCGCAGCGATTCCTTGCGCGAGTGGCCCGCATGGGTAGTGAAAATATCCACGATCTGCTCGCCGATGGTCAGCACCGGGTTGAGCGAGTTCATGGCCGACTGGAACACCATGGCGACGTCCTGCCAGCGGAATCGCCGTAGCTCGTCCGGGCTCATGGCCAGGACATCCTTGCCGCCGAAGGAGACGCTGCCGCCGGTGATCTTCGCGGGATCCTTCAGGATGCGCATGATCGAGTTGGCGATGGTGGACTTCCCACAGCCGGACTCGCCCGCCAGCCCGAACACCTCACCGGTGCCTATGCTGAAGGAAACACGGTCGACGGCGGTGGTGGAGCGGGTGTCGCCGATGTACTTGACGCTGAGGTTCTTGATGTCCAGGACGGGCTCGTGGGAGCCGAAGGAAACTTGGGAGACTGTCACTTGGCGGCGCTCCTTTCGGTAGTCTTTGGGGTTTTGATGTTCCGTAGCCGCGGATTAGTGACCTCGTCCACGGCATAGTTGACGAGGGCCAGTGCGAACGCGACCAGCGCGATGCAGACACCCGAGGGAACGAAGACCCACCAGTTGCCGGTCAGTAGGGCGCCCTCGTTGCCGGCCCAGAAGAGGTTGTTGCCCCAGGAAACGGTGCTCACGTCGCCCAGGCCAAGGAATTCCAGGCCTGCCTGGGCGCCGATGCCGTAAATCACGCAGCCGAGCAGGGTTCCCATGACGATCGATGCCATGTTCGGGAGGATTTCCCGGAACATGATGCGGCCCGCCCGTTCGCCGGACACTACGGCCGCGGCCACAAAGTCCTTTGAGCGGATGGACAACGCCTGGGCGCGCAATACACGTGCCGACCCGGCCCAGCCGGTGACCACGAGCACCAGGATCACGGTTCCCAAACCCGGCGGCAGGAAAGCTGCAAGGATGACAAGGAGCGGGAGTCCGGGCAGGAGCAGGAAGACGTTGGTCACCAGGGACAGTGCTTCGTCAATGAACTTGCCAAAGTACGCCGACGCCAGGCCCACCAAAATGCCGATGAAGGTGGATGCGAAGCCCACCGTCAAGCCGACGAACAGGGAACTGCGGGAGCCATGGACAGTCAGGGCAAGCACGTCCTGACCTTTGGCCGTCGTGCCGAGCCAGTGCTCGGGAGACGGCTCCAGCGAGGCCATCGCGGTGATCCGCGACGGGTCTCCGGGGAACAGCACGGGGGCCAGCAACGCAAGCGCGATGAACACGAGCATCACGATCATGCCCACCAGGGCCTTCTTGTTGGTGACAAGTCCGTGGACGAAACTGCGGTTGGGCTTGCGGGCAGCTGTGGGCTGAGTGGGCTCAGTGGGCTGCTTGAGAATTGCGGTTGTCATGATGGGTCCCTCAGTTGCTGCGCACACGCGGGTCGAGGCGGACGTAGAGGATGTCCACCAGGAAGTTGGCCAGCAGCACGGCGGCGGTGATGGTCAGGAACAGGCCCTGCATAAGCGGGTAGTCGAGGCCTTGGACGGCGTTGAGGAGTTGGTAGCCGACGCCGGGATACGCGAACACCACCTCGGTGAGCATTGCCCCACCGACCACGAAGCCCAGGCTCATGCCGAAGCTCGTCACCGACGGGAGCATCGCGTTGCGGGCGGCGTAGCGGAGCATGATGCGGCCCGGCCGGAGACCCTTGGCCTCGGCCATGGTGATGTAGTCCTCGGCGTTCGTGGCGATCATGGTGTTCCGCATGCCCAGCATCCAGCCGCCGATGGACACCATGACGATCGTCAGCGCCGGGAGCACAAGGTGCGCGCCGACGTCGCCGATGAACTCCGCGGTGAAGGCGGGCTCCAGTCCATCCGTGAAAGCGTGGCGGATCGGGAACCAGCCAAGCACTACGCCGAACAGGTACAGGGCTCCCATGGCCAGCCAGAAGTACGGGAAGGATCCGATGAAGATCAGGAGCGGCGGCAGGGCGGAGTCGATCGCGCCGCCGCGTCGCCAGGCGGCCAGGATGCCGAGGAGATTGCCGATGATGGCGGCGAACACCAGGGCGGTTCCGCCCAGCAAAAGTGTCCAGCCGATCTGGCTGGCGATGACCTCGGTGACCGGGGTGGGGAAACGCGAGATCGAGACACCCATCTGTCCGGTCAGGATGTTGTGCATGTAGTCGACGTACTGTTCCCAGAGCGGCCGCGTATCCACGCCGAGCATCTTGCGCAGGGCTTCGATCTGCTCGGGCTGCATCTTGCCCTGGGTACGGGCGAACATGCGTGAGACGGGGTCTCCCGGCATGAAACGCGGGAGCAGGAAGTTCAGGGTGATGGAGGCCCAGAAGGCGATCAGGTAGAAACCCAGGCGGCGCAGGATGAAGCGCACGGTTGCTCCGTTCGGAAAGGGGGGCCGGGACGACAGTAGTCCCGGGCAGGAAAGATGAAAAGGTTCCCGGCCGGTGGGAACCGGGATATGGCAACGGCAGCCACCGGCCGGGAACTGGGGCCGGCTACTTGCGCGGTTCCAAAGTGGTCAGGACCAGGACCGTGGTGGGGGAGCGGTCAGAGAGCGTTGCGTAGGGGTTGTCCTGAGTGGGCCATCCCGTGAAGTGAACGTCCGTGTAGTCGCCCCATTCGGGGCCGGAGAACAGCGGAACCGTCGGGGCCACCGCGTTGTATTCTGCCTGAAGCTGGTTCGCGATCTGCTTCTGCGCGGCTTCGTCGCCGGCAGCAGCGAACTGCTGCAGGAGATCATCGGCTTTTGGATCGCCGAAACGGTGGTAGTTCTCGGTGGCCTTGGCGCCCACCGGCTTGACGGTGGAGGTGCCCATGGTGGAGTTGAAGTACTTGAACGGGCTGGGGTCGTTCGCGCTCCAGACGATGCCGGTGTCGAACGTTCCCTGCTCGTAGCCGGAGACGACGGAGGCCCAGTCAGGAGAGTCCACCTTGGCGGTCACGCCGATGGCCTGGAGGTTCTGGGAGATCACGTTGGCCACGGAGAGCCAGTCGGAGGAACTGGCGCCCACCGAGATCTTGAACTCGAAAGGCTTGCCGTCCTTGAGGGTGCGCTTGCCGTCCGCGCCCTTGGGGTAACCGGCGGCGTCGAGCATCTTGTTCGCTTCGTCGACGTTCAGCCTGGTCCAAGTGCAGTTGTTCGCCACATCGGCGTTCTTCCAGCTCGCGTAGTTGCCGGAGAGGCCTGTGCAGTCGGCCGGAGTGGCGTAGCCGCTCATGCCGATTTTGGTGACCTGGTCGCGGTCAACCGCCATGCTCAGGGCCTTGCGGACCGTCGCGTCATTGAACGGCGCCTTGCTGGTGTTCAACTGCCAGTTGATCATGGCGCCCGTCGGCGGGAACCAGAAGTGGCGGTGGTCCTTGTCCTTTGCGATGAAGGTCTTCTCGATGTTCGGGATGAACTGGGTGGACCAGTCCACATCGCCGTTGACGCTGGCCAGGTTGGCGGCATCGTTTCCGGACATCGCCAGCATCTTGATGCCGGCGATCTTCTGCTTCTCAGGCTGCCAGTAGTTCGGGTTCTTCTTCAGCACGAAGGACTGGGACTGGAAGCTGTCCACCTGGGTGTAGGGGCCGGTTCCCACGGGGTTGGCGTTGGTGTCCTTCGCCGGATCGGCGATGGATGACCAGATGTGCTTGGGGAGGATGGGGAGCTGCCCGATCTCATAGAGCGCGGGGGACCAGGGCTTGTTGAAGGTGAATGTCACCTTGTCGGTGCCGGCCGGGGTGACGGAATCCAGGTACTCGAAGCCGCCCTTGAGCTTCTTCTGCAGCTGGAAGGTGTAGGCCACGTCATCGGCGACGAAAGGCTGCCCGTCGGACCACTTCACTCCCTCACGCAGGGTGAAGGTGACGGACTTGCCGTCCTTGGCAGCGTCCCAGGAGGCGCCCAGCCAGGGGACGGTGTTGCCTTTGGTCGGGTTGAAGACCAGCAGTGGTTCGTAGATGGCCTGCTGGACCATGGGGTTCACAGTGGGGGCGAAGGGGTTGAAGCTACGGTCGAAGGTGCTCATGTCCTCACGCGGTATGGTCAGGAAGGCGTTCGCGTTGGCTCCGGCGTCGGTGCCTGCGGACTTGTTGACGGTGGCAGCGCAGCCAGTCAGCAGCATTGCACCCACGGCCAGTCCGGCCGCTGCAATGCGGGCAGACCTCAAGAATCGGGGTTGTGTCATGATGGGTATCTCTTTCCTATCTTCATCAGCAAGGTGAAGGGGTGGGTAAGGGTTTGCTCTTCGGCATTGATTTCGCGGTCAGACCGAAGAGCGTTCTAGCAGCGGACAGTCGACCAACTGCTGGTCGGCAGTGATCGGCTGTCCTGCTGTGAGAGCTGCGAGCGTCTGGACTCCCAGTGCGCCCATTTTTTCGAAGGGCAACGCAACCGTGGTCAGCTTTGGCCTGAGGTAGGCCGCAATCAGTTCCTGGTTGTCGAAGCCGATCACGGCGATGTCTCCGGGGATGGTCAGTCCCCGTTCCTTGATGGCGTCATAAGCGCCCATCGCCATCCGGTCATTGAGGCAGAACAGGGCGGTTGGCCTTTGATCTTTTGGATAGCGGTCCAGAATTTCGCAGGCCGCATCGTAACCTCCATCCGCCGTCGCATGCCCGGACACCACCAGCTCCGGATCCAGTTCGAGCCCGGCGCCGGCGAGTGCTTCACGGGCACCCTTCAACCGCCCGACGGCCGCGGGAATGTGCGGGTCCAGGTTGATGACTCCGATCCTGCTGTGGCCGGCCCGGAGCAAACGATCGACGGCAATCCTGCCGCCCGCGCGCTCGTCCGGGACGATCGAGGGCAGCTTCCCGTCCGCGTCGAAACAATTGATCAGGACGGTGGGAACCTCGTGGGCGCCTTCCGGAACATGCACGCCGCGGTGGTACGTTGCCGCGTACAAAAGTCCTTCCACTCGTTGTTCCAGCAGCTTTTCCGTTGCTGCATCTTCCAGGCCTTGATTGGGTCCTACGGCATCGGCCTGGTCGGAAGGCGCGATGAGCAGGAACCGGTGGTCAAGCCAGGCCTGATCCTGGGCGCCCTTGATGATGTCCACCGCAAACGGGGCCGTCACGATCTCGGTGACGAGTCCGTACCAATCACTGCGCTGGGAAGCCAGTGCGCGTGCTCCGGCGTTCGGGCGGTAACCCAAAGCCTGCACGGCGTCGTTGATGCGGGTGCGCGTTTCCTCGGAAATGCTGGCGTTTTCGCGGTTGCTCAGCACGAACGAGACCGCTGTACGAGAGACACCGGCGTGCCGGGCGACATCACTCATGGTGACGCCTCGCTGCCGCACAGCTGCGGCTTTCTGGGGAGTCGTGGTTTTCGCCATTGAATGCTCCGGTGGTCTTCGTTGGTCCCGGGTGTTGTGCCAGGGTTCGGTCTGAGTGTCCCGCGTTTTGCGGGTGAGTAACGCGAGTTACTTACTGCAATGTGAGCGAGGTTACACGCGTTACCTCGTAGCTGTCAACGACTTCCACCGACATGCCGCCCCACACGGGCACGCGTTGAACCTCGTGGGGGCTTGGCTGGCCGCTTGTTGGGCCAGTGTGTGGGCGAGGCGGTAGATCCGAAGGATCGGAGCATCCGAGTGGGAGATGACTCGTTGGATTAGGCTTGGGAAATTGCCGCTCTTGCTGTGGTCAGGGTACTGGGATTGATCTATCCACCAAGCGGTAAGGGCGCCGGTTGATGTGTCTGCATCGCATATCCTTCCCTGTGAGAGCGACAGCGAGGCCACCCCGGACTCGGCGGGCGATGAATGTCCGCCGGATGGTTTGTGATTCGCGGACTTGGACTCCGGGGCACACTCCAGGCAGCGGACGGTCTTCGTTCCGGTTTCGTAGATCGCTTCCTTGCGGGGTGGAGGCACCGCACATGCGGCATGCCCCGGCGCGCTCGGGGGAGGGACGTTCCGCGTGCAGGATCGCCTTCGCCGGAGGTCGGGCCGGCATGCGTGCCATCGTCGAGTGCCTCTCCTTTGCCATCCTGAACATGGCTGGGTAACCCGAAAGAATTGAGGCGAGACTCGGAAAACAATCTCGCAAGCGCTTGCGACATTGGAATTCGATCGTTTAGGCTCGACTCATGTTGCCTTCCGTTCAAGCTGTTGCCGAGCGTGCAGGTGTTTCTGTTTCGACTGTTTCCAGGGCGTTGCGCGGCGTTGCCGGCATCTCAGAGTTGACCCGCAAGCGCGTGCGGGACGCCGCCGATGAAATTGGTTATGTCGCGTCGCCGAGCGCCTCGCGGCTCGCCACCGGGCGCACCAGTACGGTCGCGGTCGTGGTCCCGCTGCTTTCCAAGTGGTTCTTTGCCGAGGTGATCGCCGCGGCAGGCCGGATCCTGAGCGGTGAAGGCTACGACGTCCTCCTGACCGAGCTCTCCACACCTGAGCTGCGAAGAACTTTCTTTGCCAGTCCACGGCTGCACGGCCGCTCGGACGGTGTCATCGTCGTCGCTCTCCAGCCCACGCAGGCGGAGATCGAGGTGCTCGAAGCCCACGGGCAGGCCGTCGCACTCATAGGCTCGGAGCACGCCGGAACGTCCTCCGTCCGCGTCGATGACCGTGCCGGTGGCCGGGCCGCGACCCGGCACCTGCTGAACCTTGGCCATGGACGCATCGCCTTCCTCGGAATCCAGGACGCACCCGGGTCACCGCTTGGCGGCGTCCCCCCGGCTGAACGTCTCCTCGGCTACCGGGAGGCCCTTGCCGAAGCGGGCATTCCGGCCGACCCGCTCTACGAACCCCGTGTCGAGAACACGGTCGACGCCGGCGCCGCGGCGATGGCGGAACTCCTCACCGCGAAGGAACCGCCGACAGCGCTCTTCGCTGCCTCGGATGAACTGGCTTTCGGGGCGTTGTCGACGTTGCGGAGCGCCGGCCTGGGCATCCCTGCCGATTTTTCCGTCGTTGGCTACGACAACCATGAACTGGCCGGCGCGATCGCGCTGACGACCATGGACCATGGCGTGGCCGCTCAGGGACGCCTCGCCGCTGAGGCACTCGTTGCCGCACTCACGGGTGGCAACGCGGCAACCGGACGTATCACACCCCGTCTGGTGGTACGCGGCACAACTGCCCCTCCCCGCAGTCTCCGGGCGCAGCCCCCGGTCCCGCACGACTGAACCATCCCTCACGGCTGAACCATCGAAAGGAACCCCATGGAATACCGCAAGCTCGGAAACTCAGGGATGTACGTGAGCGAAAT
Source organism: Arthrobacter sp. NPDC080031 (assembly GCF_040702485.1). Taxonomy (NCBI): domain Bacteria; kingdom Bacillati; phylum Actinomycetota; class Actinomycetes; order Micrococcales; family Micrococcaceae; genus Arthrobacter; species Arthrobacter sp. NPDC080031. Next base: position 34,508 of record NZ_JBFBLA010000007.1, on the reverse strand, counting down.
CGCCTACGGCAACTGGATGACCCACGGAGAGCAGATCGACCAGGACGCCGCCACCGAGTGCGTCAAGACGGCACTCGACCTGGGCATCACCACCTTCGACACCGCCGACGCGTACGCCGGCACGCGTGCCGAGACCGCTCTCGGGGAGGCGCTCCACGGCGTGCGGCGCGAGAACCTCGAGATCTTCACCAAGGTCTTCTTCCCGACCGGGGAAGGGAAAAACGACCGCGGCCTCTCCCGCAAGCACATCATGGAGTCCATCAACGGTTCCCTTCGCCGGCTCCGCACGGACTACGTGGACCTCTACCAAGCCCACCGCTACGACTACGAGACCCCACTCGAGGAAACCATGCAAGCGTTCGCGGACATCGTCCACGCCGGCAAGGCCCACTACATCGGCGTCTCGGAGTGGACGGTTGACGAGATCCGCCGCGGCGCCGCTCTCGCGAAGGAGCTCGGCATCCAGCTCATCTCCAACCAGCCGCAGTACAACATGCTCTGGCGCGTCATCGAGCCCGAGGTCGTGCCGCTGAGCGCGGAGCTCGGGCTGGGTCAGATCGTGTGGTCACCCATCGCGCAGGGCGTGCTGACGGGCAAATACCTTCCCGGCGCAGGCGCGCCCGCCGCGTCCCGGTTCTCCACCGACGACGGCGGTACCAAGACCGAACACCGCTACATGCACCAGGCCGTGCTCGAGGCTGTCCAGGGGCTCAAGCCCCTCGCAGATGAGGCCGGCCTGTCGATGGCGGCATTCGCCGTCGCCTGGGTCCTGCAGAACCGGAACGTCGCCGCCGCGATCGTCGGGGCCTCCCGCCCGGAGCAGCTCAAGGACAACGCCACGGCAGCCGGCGTCGTCCTCGCACCGGAAGTCCTCGACCGAGTCGACGCGGTCCTCGGCGACATCATCGAGCGCGACCCGGCCAAAGTCGAATCCTTCCCCGAACGCCCCTGAACCCAGTGACCACCGAGGCCACGTCCGAGACGTCGGAGCCCAGACCGATCGTCCGGACGCCGCGCTTTGCGGCGATCCCGCCAGCTGCGGGATGATCGTCACGTAGCATCAATTGGCTTGGTCTGCCTGGAGATCGGGTTGGGCGCAGTCGGAGCCCTCCCAGCGTTTCGTCCCGCGCGGTGCACATGCTTACTGCCCGGGACGCAATGGAGCGGATCGGGGACACGATCGCGGGATCACTCGGCCCCCTTCAGGACAATCCGGCGGTGGGGGCCGCTCTTCTGAGCAAGCTGAAGACTGGTTGAGCGTGTGTCCCTCGCTGATACAGCTCTTGGGTTTGTATGACCTGTGGTTGCATCGTCGCTTTGGTGTGGAATGTTGACGTGGAGCTGGTGGAGGCGCGGCTGCTCACGCTCGATCAGGACTCGTACGAGCAGGTGGTCGCTGCGTTGGAGCTTCTTGCCGAGCGTGGTCCGCAGCTTGGACGTCCGCTCGTCGATACGGTGGGACTATCGAAGAGATGCTGGCCAAGCGGCCTGTTGACCGGGTAGCTGTGGACGCCCGTAAAAAGCACCTGCTCGATGAGGTCCGGGCGTACCGGCTTCGGGAGCTCCGCGAGGCCTCGGAACTGACGCAGGTTGAGTTGGCTGCACGGCTGCACGTGAGCCAGAACAGGGTCTCCCGCATTGAGCACGGCGACATCGACCGCGCCCAGGCCGACACGCTGCGGAAATACGTTGAAGCGGTCGGCGGCCGGCTTCGTGTCGAGGTCGAACTCGGCGACGAACGCATCCAGATCGCCTGACCGGCAACCCGTTCCGATACGTTTGAACAACTTGGTAGTGTTCGCGAGCGGGTTCAAAAAGTGGGAAAGAGGGTGTGTTGACAGTGTCAACACTTTTGCCGTCGGACTGGGCCGTACATCGGCCGGACTAGCCCGGATTCGGCATGTTTCCTGGACTTCCCTGTGTTTGGGGGCCCGGAATGCAGTTAGAGTCCCACCTCGGGCACGTTTTCCCACGTCAGGGGCCCTTTTGGGCCTCTGAGTGGGGACACATATTCACGAATGGGCCCCGTCGGGGGCCCTTTCTTGTGCCGGGGTTCCTCGCCTTCCTTGCGTTGGGTGGCAGATTCCGTGGTCTTGCTTCTTCATGGTAATTCCGGAGCCAAACGACATGACATAAACCAGGACACCTGCTGACGTCCGTGCCCGGGGCGCCGACCGGGGCAGTGGAAGCAGTAACCGATCCCGGCAATGTGCCAGATGAGAGCTGGTGGGCGCGGGCGGTCGAACCCATGGCGTGATTGCCCTGATCAGGGCTGCTCGAGACTCAAGAGAGAGGGGTGGCGTCTGCCGTTGCCACAGGGATTCCGGCGGCGAGACCGAGGACAGTCAAGAGGGTAAGGACTGGAAGATTGACGATTCCGCGGCGGGCGTAGCAGTAGCGCGGGGCGCGGCGAAGGGCGGTCGTGGAACATGGCGTGAGACCTCTCCGGGCAACCCGGTTTGAACAAAAAATATGACACATATATGATCGTTTACCGCCCTATCAAATACGTAGAGGTAGAGCTTCCCCCTTCTCAGAGGTTAAGGTCACCGCCACCGGGACACCATCGGCGGCGAGATCCGGGACCGGCGGGTAGGTCTGTGGTCTCCCTGAGACGGACCGGAGGCCTGATCCCCGAGGAGGGCGTGACTCGGGGTGTTTTCCGACCCGCGCGGTGGCTTGAAAATGACTCGTCCACACCGGTCCGCGGCCTCCTCGACCTACAGGGATGAGTTGATCAGAAGACTGTCCATCTTTGGTGCATCGAGTTACGTGTGGTTCTCTGAACGACCACAGCAGGCCATGCTAGGTTTGGCGATGGCTTGGACGCGGCGGGTCGGAGTCAGCATCGGTTTCGACGATGGTGCCATTGGATTTTAGCTGGGATGTACCCTGGCTCGTTTCTGCGGCCGCTCAAGGTGCAACCTCTCGGGTCCCAGTTGTGTCGGTAGGCAATGTATCCATCGCCGCGGCAGTTGGCGCGTAGACCACCCTCGAATGGAAACTGTAGCGCATGATGAAGGCCACAGTGAGGGTTCCGAACTGGGCCAAAGGGCTCGCGACACCCATTTTGTCCACAAGGAGCCAGAGAAACGGCACCCGGGCCAAGGTCTCAGCGTTGTTGAATCCGAATGAATGCAGGAACCTAATCGCCTTTGACCGCCCGAGCGGGCCCAAGCCAGCAAATACGAAACGCTCCTGCATCAGAAAGTTGGACACGATGGTGGTTTCCGTAGCAATCAGCGCCGCGATCAAATAATTGACACCCCAAGTTATCAGGACGGTCATAATGGCGACGTTCACCCCGGTGCCAAAGGCTCCGATCAAGGCGAACTTTGGCATACGTCCGCACAGTCTTTGCCTCGTGCGAATCAACCGATTGACTAGTGTCATGGTTGAACCCCGTCATGTGCTGGCACTGGTGGCGCTTCCTGGCTCGTGATGACCTTTCGGATATGCCATGCCCCGAAGGACTGGACGATTCTGGAATGGTCGAGGGTCAACCCGGCGTTGGTGAGGTTCAAAAATTTGATGTTCGGCTTCACGGTGGGGCCTTCGATAACCCATTGGACTTCTTGCCAACCGTGGGGGTGATGTACCGCGACGGCACTGTCGAGGTCCATCTTTTCCAAGGCAATAACCTGCCATGGGCCGTTCCATCCACTGGATCTGAGGTCCTGCCACATCGAATACGGCGTCAACACCGTTTCGCTCCTCGGCACGTTGGTCTTAGTCCACTCCAGGGCCAAGTACCAGTCCGAGTTGTTCTGGCTTGCCAGCAGGGTCGCATCCTGTTCGAACCACTGGGGCAGGGCCATCACCAGCAGACCGCCGACCATTGAGGCTGCGGTGAGCCCGCTGACAGTCCTGCGCAGCACGGATCCAGACGGTCCGACGCGGCGCGCGGCGCTCCAAAGAATGTCTGCCGCCATCGCGATGGCCAACACCAGAAGCGGGATGGCGGCGATGACATACATGGTGGGCAGGTATCCGGTGCCCAGCACGACGGGGAGCACAAAAAGCGCTATTCCAGCCGAAAGCCAGCGGGACCGCTGTCGGAACAAGGCGATGACTGCAGCTACCAGGCCCGCCACGATGAGGTACTTGTCGTAGTACATCCAACCGTCCACCAACTGCGCCCTGCCCGAGCCCTGCTCCCAGAGGTTCCCGGACCCGGACCGGGAGAAGAACTGGTAGACGAGCGCGTCTTGCAGGGATACGTGCCCGGCACCGGCCAGAAGCTCGCCGCGGAGCAACGCGACGAGGGGGTAGAAGGAAAGGGTCAGGGCGCCCACGGTCAGGAACCCCACGAGGGAGAACGCCCGGGTCCGCCACTGGGATCGGTGTAGGAGGGCAATCAGCAAGGCCGGCCCAAAGATGGCTAGCGTTTCCTTGGACAACACGGCAACAGCGAAGCACAGTCCGGCTCCGACGTGGAGCCAGAGCGAGAGGCGGGGGCTAAGTGCCAGGTAGAAGGCCAGCAGCAGCCACGGTGTACCAATGTTGTCCAGAAACACCTGGCGACCAAGTACCAGGGAAAGCGGGGAGAGGCAGCCGAGTGCGACCGCCAGAAGCGAGAACGCCATCCGGATCCGCAGCCTGCGGGCAATGAGGAAAATGAGAACGGAATTTACGACGAAGAAGATCGACATGACGTAGCGCATGTTGCCGATCTCTGTGCCCGAATCGAATCCGAATAATCGTTGGATCCAGGCCAATGCGCCCAGCTGGATCCAGCCGAGCGGCGGATGGTCGTACCAATAGGTGTACGGCGCCAGGCTGCCTTGGGTCGTCGAGATGGCCTGCGCGGTGTAGGTGCCCTCATCGTCCTGGTAGTCGGGGGCGTTGGTGACGTTCCACAGGCTCACAACAGCCGCTCCCAGCACTATGAGAACAACCGCGATACCCTCTGCGGACAGGAAAAACGCACGTCCACGGAAGCCCAACCACCTCAGCACTGAAGCGCCTCGGCGTGGGTGCGAGTCCGGCGTCGGAACGGCCCCAGCCGGCGCCCACGCGGCGCTAGCCAACGGCTGCGCCGTTCAGATAGCTGAGGTGGGCTCCGGAATGCCCTGTCTTCTCCCACTGGAAGTCGCTTCTGACGAATTTCGACAAGGCGCGCACCGCAGCGATCGCCAACAAGATCTGGTAAAAGGGCGTGCCGATCACCAGCCGGAGATAGTCGTAGAGGCGGATCCGGTAGCCGTGGTCCCGGCCGAATTCGCGGAGCATACACAGGTCAAACGCCATCGATGCAATGGTTGGCACCATGGGAACAAAGGCAATCACTGTCACCTGCAGCGGAAAATTTCCGTAAACGACGGTGAAGATCGCGACGGGGATGCACACTCCCGCGAAAGCCATGAAGTGCTGCTGCATCAGCGTCCACCATGCAACGGCACGTTGCCGGAAGGTGGGCAGAGCTCTCCAGTCACCTTTAGCAAAGACCTGCATGAAACCCAAAGACCATCGGGTCCGTTGCTTGATCAACGCGCGGATGGAGTCCGGAGTTTCTTCCCGGGTAACCAGGCGTGGTGAATACGCCACGACAATCCTGTGGTTGAGGACCGACAGCCGGACCCCTAGATCGCAGTCCTCCGCCAGGCAACTCGCATCCCAGCCGCCAACCGCCTCCAGCAAGTCATGTTTAATGAACACCGTGTTGCCGCCCAGGGGAATAAACCCTTGGTGTGCGTGGGCGTGCAGTCGGGAACGAAACCAGGTGAAGTATTCAAGGCAGTTCCGCAGCGAATACCAGGTGTCACGGTAGTTGATCAGCTGCACCGCGCCCTGGACCACATCGGCGTGTTTAGCTTGAAAGCAACTGTCAATGTTCACCAGCAGGTCCGGTGCTGCAACCGATTCAGCGTCAAACACGCCCACGATTTCGTTCCGGCATTTCGCCAAAGCGGAGTTCAATTGGCGCGGCTTGCTCTTGACTTTGCTGTAATCAACGATCACGCGCACAACGTCCGGCGTCTGTGCCGCTAGCTTTCTGGCGATTGCGACCGTTTCGGGGTCGTCATGGCCAACGGAAATGAGAATTTCCTGGCGCGGGTGCGATTGAGCGAGCAGGTGGCCGACAGTGGTCGCCATGACAAGTTCGCTTTCGTGGCGGCAAGGCACGATCAGCGAAAATGAGTGTTGCAGTGTGGGTTGCAGATCGGCATAGAAGGTTGATTCCTGGGTTCGCGGGTTCCACCATGCGTAGGTTGCCAGGCACAGGGTGGATGCGGCGATGGCAAAGAGTGCCAGAGCCGAGAATGTGGCTAGGGTGTCAACTACCGCGTCAATGAACATGATTGTCTCGATTCAAGGGAAGGGTAGGCCGCCGTTCGGCCAGGGTGGCTTGGGCTGTGTGAGTCTGTGGCCGGCTCTAATCAGCGATTCCGCAGGCAATACCGTCGCCATTGGAGTCCAGATGCTGCGGGTCTGCGCCTTTCTGTCGCACGGATATACCGTGGGGGAAGTACACACGCACCTCGGCGCAGGTCCAGTTGTGCGGCATGCTGGCAGGATCCAGTCCTGCATCTTTCATCTGCTGAAGGTGTCCGGCGAGGCTCGGCGGCACGACCGGCAGGCACTGCCCGGCGTCGCCGTATTGCTTGAGACATCCACCCAGCGACTGCGAAGCTGTGTCGAGGACCTGCGAAGGAGCGACAGTGCCGCGCGGGGCAGGCGCCGGGTTCGGCGCTCCCGTGTGAAGGCCCAGACCGTGCGGCTCGGCGGCAGCGTCGCTTAGTGATCGCTGACTGCTGTCCGCCGCCGCGCTCCCGCCGTCGGCCCGCGGACTGATAGGCGGCCCGTTGGGGCTCTGGCGGGACGATGGATTGAGGACGCTGGCTGAGGACCCCTTGTCTGGCTGCCCTGTTGGTGCTGCTCCGCTTTGCGTTGAGGCGCTCTGGCCGCCGGCAACCTTGGCGACAGCCAAGCCCGACGTAGCCGAGGAATGGATGTGTCCTCCTCCTGCTGCAGCCGAAACAGCTTGCGCACCGTCCAGCAACGACGCGTGGACCAGCAACGACGCGAGGGCAAAGCAGCATATCACGACGAAGGTGAGTCTCAGGTAGAAGAAGAATCCCTTGGGCGAGCTCTTTTTCATCGCGTCTCCCTGCGAAGTTTGTGCTGACGTGCCGGGACATATAGTGCTGTCGAGCTCATGAGATCCACACCCACTTGGCGACGCTTGGCACGTTGTTTGTGTCGAGCACGGTCAGCATGTAAGGGCCCGGTGGAAGTAGGTTTGAACTGGTGGGCACGGTCGCTGTGATCGAAGTCCCGCTTCCGGTGATGGGCAGGTCGACCAGCCTGGCGTTGGTATCGGTCTGATGCGTCGCGGACATCGGCGACATCAGCGAAGCCGACTTGATAGTCCCTGATACCTGGAGTCCGAAGGACTGCCCGTAGGTAGCAGATGCCGGCGCTTGGGTAATGCTTGGGCGCCCGTTCTGGAATAGATAGGACGGGCTGTAGACGGAGATCCGGAGTTCGAAGGTGTTATCCAGCGGGTTGGAGCCGAAGACGGCCACGCGTCCGTCTGGCAGCAGGATCGCCGATGAATGGTAGTTCCGTCCGACGGGGTCCGGGTCGATCGACAACCAGCTGCCGCTGCCGGGCTGGTAAATGGCCGCAGTGCTGACATTCCCCGATCGGTTGTATTGGGCGCCATCCGCGGAGAGAACTGTCCGGTCGGGCAGATTGAGTAGGTTCACGTACAGCTTCCCAGGACCCGGCAGGTCAGGCCCTGGAACGTAGGCAGGACTCGCCTGACTAAGGTCGATGATGTCCACGAGGTTGATCGCAGGCGTGTTGGTTTGGGTGTTGCCACCGCCGACGATCATCACCCGCTGGTCCTGGGCAGGCGGCAGAAGAACCGACCCCGCCTGGTCGCGGAGGTCCTTGTCCCGGAGACCTGCAACGTCCCACATTTGGGCGGTTTGCCAGTTGTAGAGCGATGCCCCCGATCCCGGAAGTCCGTTACCGAAAGTGTGAGCCCCTGAGTAGAACAACCGGCCATCATTGAGCAAATACATGTGCGGGTACAAGCCCCAGAAACTCCACGTTTGCGGAACGCTGTTCTTGTTCAACCACGTCATCGCAGAACCGCTGAACATCTCCGTGAGTACCGACCCGGTGGCATTCTCGTTGAGGCCTCCGGCGGACCAGATGTCACCGTTACCCAGTTTGGTCAAAGTGGGGTACCAGTGCGCCCCCTGCATGTCCGTCACCTGATGGAACTGGTTGTCCGCAGGGTCGAAGTAGTAGCTGTGCGCCGATCCGGTGAAGGTCGTCGGGCCTTGAGATGCTGTGGGATAGGCTGCGGTTCCGCCCGCAATCAGCACCTTGCCATCCCGGAGGGTCGCCTGGCCGGAGCAGAACATGTCATATGGCACGGGCACATTGGTGAACGTGTTGGCATTCGGGTCCCAGACCACGGCCTGGAATGTTCCGGCAGCAAACGCGCTGCCTTGGTTGCCGGAGCCCGCGATGAGCAAGAGCCTGCCGTCGCTGAGCAGTGTTGAGTGGATGTCCCTGACTGGCAACGGCGTGTTGAGCACCTGCCACGAGCCTACTTGGGAAGGGGTCCCGGCCGATGGCGGTGGTGCTGGCGGCTGCAACGAGTAGTTCGTTGTGAAGAGAGTGCCGTTGCCGGAGAGCGAAATACCGAAAGAGATACTGTCCACGCCGCTGGGGATGGGCGCAGTGGTCGCGGTCATCGTTGTCCATGAACTGGACGCGGGCAACGTTTTCACGTCCGTCCAGTACGACCAGCCGGTCGAGTCGTGCTTGAAGACCGTTAGCGCATTGCTGGCCGATGTCGACTTGTAATCGATCGAGACGTTGTACCGGGAGCCCGCAGTCACGGACGGAGCGCAGCCGGGGGTCTCTGATTCAAGGAGCTTGACGTCCCCCGAGACATATGAACTGACGGTGTAAGTGTAAGACCGAGTGCCTGCTGCCGAATTGACCGGCACGTCCGTCGACAGGCCTCCCGTCACCGTCCGGTTACCCCACCCGCCGGTTGTGAAGCAATCCGGCGTCGTCGTCCCCTGTGAGAGATTGCCGTTGGTAACAAGCTGTCCCGACGGAGGCGGTGTCGGCACCGCCGTCGCGAACAACGAGTAGTCGTCGGTGGTGAGCGTCCCGTTCGCGGCGATGGACAAACCGAAGACGACTCGATCAGTACCGCTCGGGATAGCGGGCGTGGTGCCTGTCGCCTGTGCCCACGTGCCGGACGCAGGTACCTGCCCAATATCACCCCAGTACGACCAGCCGCTGGAGGTGTGTCTGAACATTGTCAGCGAGACAGTAACCGTCGACTGGTACCAGACCCCCAGGTTGTAGACAGCCCCGGCCGAAACGGCGGGCGCGCAGGCTGTGGTTTCTGACGGCAGGAGTTTCCGGTCACCGCTCGCGTAGTTGGAAACCTGGATGGTGACGGCGCGCAACCCGGTGTGCCCGGCGGTTAGAGACCACACCCCTGCCGTGCCCCACCCGGCCTCTGAAAAGCAAGTGGGAAAGGAAGTGCCGTCCTCCAGCGACGGATTGACCACCAGGTTCGAACCAACGCTCGTAGCTGCGAACACCTCAGAGGCAGTGGAGGTCATGAAGCCGGCGACGAGGCACACCACCACAATGAGAGCGTGCACCCTAGACGGGGATCTGCGCTGTCCGGCAGACAGGAATCCCGTTTTATTGAGGACGGAATTGAATCGGGAATGGACGAAGCCCGACGGCGAAAGACTCAACACGGTACCCCCCAAACTTCAACTGCGGATCAGCCGAAAAGATGTCCTTACAGCACTTCTGTCCGATGGACTGAGAACATTGCGCTGCACCGGACCCCCGGTGGACACCCTCCGGCACGTCCTCGGCAACCGCTCGCGCAAATGCGACCTTGCTGAGGAACCTACTGGTCATCCACTGTGGTGAGCACGAGTAGCCAATACCCGAATTCGAAGGGTGCTCCACTCGGAAACACGCTAACCAGACGCCACTGTGGATGCGCCCTCTGAGTACCCGCAGTCCTTGTTCGATAAGACGGGTGAAGGTGACCGTCGACGCCCGGAAATGATTTCCGGGGCAGATTCCGCCTGGGTTGGCTTGATCGCTTACTGCGTACCCATAACCGAGATGTTTCCGCTGACGCACAATTCCGTTGGGACGAATGTATTTGTTTGGCGTCTGCAATCCGCCAAACAGCAGGGGCCTTCGGGCACTGAAAGCGATTTGATCTGCGGCGTGCCTCTAGGCGGAATCTGGGTGCTTCGGGGCCGCCGGGGTCCCGGCTCGACGGCGGAGGCGAGCTGCACGTGTTCCGAATCGCGGACGTGCGAGTCCGTGTACCGCGCACTGAACGCCCACTCAACAGAATCGTTAATTACGACAAATTCGATCAGGCAGTACTGGCCCGCACAAACGGACCCAGCAGGACATCGGGACTGTCCCGGATTTCGTTGACTCTCTGGCCAAGCAAACCCGGGGCAGACCCATCTGGTCTCTTATTGTCGTTCGTGGTCAAGAAGGGGCCTGCGGCGGGGGCGTGGGCTCACGACGGGGCAAGCCTTGGATCGCATGGGTGCAAATGGCCCGTATGAACTGCCGTCGCGGGTGTCAGGGTGTTCTTTTGTGGAACGGAGGACCCGTAGACGAGCCTTGCAGCGTCCGCTTCGCCTTTTGCAGCGATGCCGATTACGTCGGCACCATAGGGCCAACCGGCCACGCAGGTCGGGGGAGTGCTTGAGCGGATGGCCGTCTTCCCTTCCTCGACATCGTCCAGGAGCCCGGCGTGGGGGAGCCGGTGGGAGGGGAGGTCAGGGACTGAAACCTCCACGCCCATGTCCTGAAGCCGGCGCTGAAAGCCCCACGGTCCGTGAACGAGCACGACACTGTGCGGAGTGGATGGTTGGGTTAGATCCATTTTGTGCCTCAGCGTATTTTCATTTGGTCGCTGGCGTACCAACTCTGCGGGGAGCCGAAGATGTACACGTTCACCGACGCCTCGCCAGGGGTGAATGCGGGTCCGCCGAAGTTGCTTTGGACATCGACCGTGACGCGGACATCTTGACCAGTGCAGGTCAACGGGACTGTCCCGAACCCCTGATTCGGGCTTGCTTGGCTGACCACGACATCGAGGACGCCCGTTTCTCCGACGGGGCACCGATATGTAATTGGCACGGCCAGGTGAGTGACCTGCGGTGTTGAGGCCGCGGTGATATCAGCTGTTTGCCCGATTTTGACGTAGATAGGATCCTCGACTGCTGTCGCTCCCGCGATAGGGACGACGGTGAGGAGGCTGCACAGTGCCAAGGCAGCAGGAAAGCGCTTCATGATAAAACCTCTTTAGCTTGAAGTGAACTCGAATTGAATTGAATTTGACGGGATCGCCGGACTTCCGGTCGGGCGGGGAAACGCCACACATATAGGGCGGAGACCGGGCGTTGGAATTGACATCACGGGTATGGGACCCCGCCGATGGCAGCTATCCTGCCCGCATCCGCCCGGTAAAAGGTCCGGGGCGCAGCGACGGTTTCACCCGGCTGGAATGACGAGTATTTGTTAGCGCATCGCTGCCTCCGTCCGCCGTCGCTTTACGAAGCTCGGTCTTGGCGTGGCCACCCCCGGAATCAAACAAAGCCCGGCGATTTGGAACACTCTGGAGCGAGTTGCTCGGTCAGTGATAAGAAGCTCCGAACGGGTGAAGATCCGGACTGCCCATCTGTAGGCAGTCACCGGGTGGACGATTCCCGGTTCCAGGATCGCGGCTAGGTCGCCGTTGAATCATTTCGGCTTCGCCCACATTGAAGCCGAGAGTCAGCCCGGGATTACGAGAGGGCGGCGCAGATGTCTACGGACTGTCCTGAGGTGAAGTCCACGGAGAGGGTGTTGGAGAGAGTGGAGTCAGTGGTCACAACCAGCCTGCCCGTGTATTGGATTGCACGTGGTCCGGTGGCGTCTGTGTTGAAGTAGATGTAGCCGTTGTGGCCGGAGAGGTATCCGGTGTACGTGCCGTCGGCGTTCTGTACGAAGCGGTCCACCGAGCCGGCGGTGTTGACCGTGTAGATCTTTCCGTTGGTGGGATTGGTGTAAGTGAGCAGGACACCTTTACCGACATTGAAGAAGCTGCCGTTGTTGAAAGTCACTTGGGTTACCTTGCCGTTGGTGCCGGTAATGTCGAGGGGGAACGAACACGCGAGTCCGGCGGGCAGCGAGAAGCTGAACGACTGAAGCTGGGGCGGCTTGCTGGCGGCCGCAGACGCCGGTTGTACAACGAGCAGTATTGCCGCGATCGCGGCAAGAGGCGAAAGCCGACGTACGGTTTTACCAAACATGATTTTCTCCTTACATCCGTTGAAACGCGCACAGACAAAGTTGGTGCGCGGCTGAGGTGCGGGATTTACCCTTACGATCCAACCAGCTCTTCGATTTGACTGTGGCTGGCTGGCGCCGACTTGTGAATGTTAAGGGCGTAACAACAAGACGAAGTGAGTGGCCGCCTCTTGTCTTTAGCCTGAATGTCGTCATCAGGTACTTGAGCAGACACTTGACCAATTTGACGTGTTCTTCGAGGAGGCTTCGTGGATCCGGATCAGCTGGTTACATTTTCGATCGGGTGGGGCGGCAGAGTGAATACGCACTTGTGCATATTGCTACCCAGCAGGGAGTCCGCCGAGACACTCGGATAGTCCTGAGGATAGTTGCTGCACGCCGCTTCAAGGGTGGTCGCGTCGAATGACACCTAGCCTGCGCCAAGGCCCGGAAGAGCAGGCCATGAACCTGCCACGCGAGTTCCTGCGCCGGGTCCATGTTGTTCCCTCCCTTTTTGTTGGTCGGGAACTGTGCGAAAAGGTTAGAACCAGTGTTATTGGTTTGTTTTTGGTGCCTGCTGCGTTCGTCTGCGTGCCGTGGCTGGAGCATCTAAACGAGCCAAACCTGCAAGTTCTGGATCTTGAATTGCCGAGTCTCCTGTTCAACGGAGCTGCGCTGCTCACCGGTGGATTTTCACTGTTTCTGGCTATGAAGGAACCGAAGCTCGCCGGCGCCGGTAAGTAGCCGGTTCCGTCACGTTCATCGCGGCGAGTTCGGGTGGTGTTTCGATCGGATTCAATGTGGGCGCCATGCCGAAGTGTCGCGCTTGGGAGAAGCACGGCAATCGTTCGCTTCATGCAGCAAGAGGGCAAGAAAGGGGTGCGCACAATGTGCACATCCTTGCCGTCGGACTCGGCCGTACCGGTACCGGGGCCGGACCGGGCCGTACTCGGTATGTTTTCGGAAGTTCCCTGTGTTTCCGGGGGCTGGAACCCGGTTCGAGTCCCACCTCGGGCACAGCATTCCCCCTCGTCAGAGGGGGTTTTTGCTTTAACGTGCGTACAAAGCTTTGCGGTCAGGTCCCTCTCACGCTAGGTTCGCGGGCTGTGGCCTGGCTGCCGTGGCGGCCTATGAAGGAGTGGGTGGCGGGTCAGGGGTCCAGGACATAAGTGTGAACAGTGTCCACACTTATGTCTGCTTTGTGGATGTGCCTATGGCGGTCCGCCCTGAGTCTTCGACCGCACTCGGGTTCGGCCGGCGGCGATGGCAGCCGGCGGGCTGGCCGTGGCCGTTGCAGGGGGTTGCTGGGCTCCTGGGCCTATGCCCCGGCTCTAGGGTGGGCGGCCGGGTCGCTGATCTACCTGGTCTGGGTCTCGTCCGTGATCGGGCGCCTTGATGCATCGGAGACCTCTGCCCATGCGGTCCGGGAGGATCCCGGCCGGTTCGCCTCCGACATTCTCGTCCTGGCGGCCACGATGGGTAGCTTCGGGGGCGTTGCCCGCATCCCGCCCGAGGCAGCTCCTGCGGAGGGGGAACGAAAGCACTCATCATTGGCGTTGCCCTGGGCAGCGTGGCACTCTCCTGGCTCCTGGTCCACACCCTCTTCACACTTCGCTACGCCACTCTTTATTACCTAGCCAAGGACGGTGTGGACTTCAACAAGAATCCGCCCAAATACGCGGACTTCGCGTATCTATCCTTCACCATTGGCATGACATATCAGGTCTCCGACACCGACCTGACCACGGACGCCATCCGGTATCCCGCATTGCGTCAGGCCCTGCTTTCCTATGCGTTGGGAGCCATCGTGCTGGCCACGGCGATCAATCTCGTCGCGTGCCTCGTCCACTGATCGGCGCCAGGTCGGAAACCGAAGGCCCTGGCTGGGTTCCCGATATTCGGCAGGCGCCTTTGGCGGCGCCCGGCGCCGGCGTGAGGCCGCCCAACGGTGCCCTCGAGGAGTTCGGCTAACGCGGTCTATGGACGTCGGAGCGGTGCCCGATGCCGTGGACGAAGGCGACGGTGGGAGAACCGAAAAGCGGGCAGTCGGGGCCGTCTCGGGCAAAGCCGCCTCCGGCGGGGCCGGATTATTCGCCTGCGTCCATTGACTGGCGACGATGACGTTCTCGTTGGCCGTATGCTGCCCGGAGAATATCGTCCTTTGACTCGAATCCCGAACCCAATGCACCACCGATGAGCGCAGCCGACGTCGTCATCCAGGCGATTTCCGCAAAGTCCCAAACAGTCACCGGATGTTGCAGTGCCTGGGCCAATAAGGCGTCGTCGATCGCGAACGCCGCGGCCAGCAGCACTGCAACGTAGAGCAGGACGTAGCTGATCACGACGCCGATCATCAGCGACCATACGGTAGAGGCGTTATACAAGGAGGCCTTGTATCGTTCGAGGAGATTGTCCCGCCGGGGGCTTTCCCACAAATCGTGTTGGGCGATGATCCAGAACACCATCGAACTGATCGAAAGCACCATCAGCAACGTCAGCCTCGGCGCCCCCAACACGTCCGCGAGTTTCCAGATAGTGTCCGTGACCAGGGCAAAGGCTCCTGTGGCAATCGCGGCGGCCATCGCGCTTCTCAATCCGAAGACCAGCCGCCACGGACGATTCGCCCGCAGCATGCCCGCCAGCAAGCGTCCCCGGCCAAGGCGGGTTGCTGAGACGTAACGGAACCCGACCGGGCCTTCGTCAAGAACAGTGGTCTCAATATGCCGCGACTGGTGCAGCGACGGCGGACCGAATTCCCCTGGGTCATCGTCTGGATCGAAGTGGCGGTGCATCGCCCAGCCGAGGTCGGCGACCGCAGTGCGGACCCGGCGGTCGATGTTGACGGCACCGAGTGCCGGTAACGAAACCAAGGAGATCGGCTCCCCCAGCGCAACTTCCGCGACGACCGTCCGGCCCTCGAGACGAATCGGAAGATCGGTCAGACAGACCATGACATCCCATGCACGGCGGATCCTGTGCTTCGTCAAAGAGTCCAGCATCGGCGCCAACCCATCGCCTGCAGTGAAGTCCTGGTACTCGATCACCACGGACCAGTCGTGGCGCTCATCGGCAAGGCTGAGCAGGAGACGCACCTCTCGGCCGTTACGCTCAGCAAACTCGGCGGTGACCTCGGGCTCTGCGAGCACGCCCAAGGTGCGGGCACTGGAAGGAAATGCATCATCCGATCTTTCCGTCACGCCCGGCCTCCTACGATTCAGTGTCTGTGGCCAGCAAATTGGATGTCAGCGGCGCCGTTGGTCGTGCTGCACCGCGCTGGCGCGGCGATCCAACAGACCGCGGCTATCCAACGGGTTGAGGCCTGGCTATGGGACGTGGAAAGGGGCGCCGTGCGGACGAAGGCGCCACGCGCGCGTTGCGACATGCAGGTTCAGCCGGGTCTCGGGATCGGCGAGGTCGAAGCCGGTGATGTCCTTGATGGACTTCAAACGGTAACGCAGAGTGCTTCGATGGATGGTCAGGCTCTCGGCTGTACTGTCATAGTTGCCGCCGTGGTCCAGGTATAGGGCCAGGGTTCGCACCAAGTCAGAGCCCCGGTTCTCGTCGGCGTCCTGAAGGGTACCAAGCCACTCGTCGACATAGCCGGCCAGATCCGGCTCGCCCCCAGCTGTCTTCAAGATGCGGTAGATGCCTAGTTGATCAAAGCGGGTGGCCCCGTAGCGATCGATTGAACCGGCCCGAATGCGCAGGGCATGCAGGGCTTCCGAGAAGGAGCGCGGAATGTGGGCGACATCCAGGCTTGGACCGCCGATGCCCACGGCACCGGTGGCACTGCGCAGGGTCCTGGCGAGAACGGCAAAGACCTCGGCACCCAGCGGCTGTCCACGGACCACGGCGACAGCCACGTCGGAGCGCCGTGAAACGAGCGCCGACGAACGGAGTTCCAGGAACGTCCTGCGCAGCGCAACCTCGAGGCTTTCGTCAGTTCTCGGTGGCTGCCACTCCGCCACGATGACGTGCTGCGTACCACTGATGTCATATCCCAACGCCTGGGTACGAACCCCGGCGGTCGCGCTTTCCATTCCGGACACGAGCTCTTCCACGAGGTCGCGCCCCAACCGTAGTTCCAGCCGCGCCAGGCTCCGGCGGTGCGACAACTCGATCTCTAAAAGCCTCGTTGCGTACTTCAAAGCGAAGAGGGTGGCAGTTGTGACCGGCCTGTCGGTTTCCAGCATGCAAATAGCCCCCAAGACCTCGCCGTGTGACAGGGCTACGGTAACGAGCCTTCGCGGTTCGCGGACTGGCGAGCCGGAGGCAAGCCAGAGCTGCGCAGTCCGCAACCTGGCCGCCGCGTCCGGCCTGGGATAAGGGCGTCTGGACCCTATCCCAGCCGCCGCCCTAATATCCCCGAACGCGTCCTCGATACGGATGGACCTACCCGTCAGCCGTGCGAGGACTTCCGCTAGGAGTCCCTCCATCGAGTCGCGCTCCCCAGGCTCGGGATTGGCACACTGGTCCAAGGCGTCGCGGATCCTCACATTCTCTTCAAGCTCAAGTACCCTCGCCGACAGGGACCGGACACGCTGGTTCATGTCTTCACGGCGCAGCAGCTGAGCGATTGCGTCAGTCAGGAGTTGCCCGTGGGGTCCCTGGGCATAAGTCGCTCCCGTTGTCCCTGCAATTGTCCGGAGCTGCATTAGTTGCTCGGGATTCGGAGGGGCGGCGGCAGACAGGACAAGACACCCGTTTGGCTCGCCGCCGTCGCCGGCCGTGAAGAGCGCATATCGCCAGCCTGCGCTGGCGCCCTGAAGAACGGAATCCCTGCCGTTGAGGCGCCGGACGTCCTGGTCCTGAGGAGACGCCGCGCGTTCGGGGACGTGGCGCAACTCGCCATTCACCGCAACGTAACGGTCCGTGATCTCACAAAACGACATCTCCGACACCGCATGCGCCGCTGCGTCGAGGACTTCCTTTACCAAGCGTCGATCGAACATGGTAATTTTCACCTCTGTCCGCAGCAAAAGGGGCTTCTGCGCGGGAACAAGCGTGGGAGACCGTAGTCCGTTACCCTTTGTGATCGGGACCGCCCTTAAGCCGTTTGTACCCATCACGGGGTTTGGACCGACTTTCGTCGGTCCCGCCGTATTTTGTCCTGAACATGAACTTCGACGCGGGCTATTCCAACGCCGTACTTGGCCGGAATCTTGGGGACCCGGCCAACCCTACGGCCGATGCGGCAAGGCCGAAATCGGCTCTCCAACACCACTTCAAACTACGCCCGTATGGGAAGCTAAGCAACCTTATGGGACGTCATGCATACATCCACGGCCCGCTTCCACGGCTGTCCGGCTTTCACTGCCCGCCACTCCGACGCACACTGGCCGGCCCATCCCGGAGGAGGCGCAGGTGCTCGTGGATCATTGCAACTGCTGTTGAGCCTTCACCAGCGGCAGCCGTTACGCGCTTCACCGATCCGTGCCGAACATCGCCGGCCGCGAACATCCCCGGGACGCTGGTTTCCAGGGGTAGCCGTCTGCGGCCCAGATGGCTGAACCCGGCCGGGAGATCCTGGAGATCTGCCCCGGTGAGAACAAAGCCGTCGTCATCGAGGGCGACTGAGCCCTGCAGCCAATCTGTGTACGGCTTGGCCCCAATGAAAACGAACAGGTACCGGGAGTCGAAGACCCGTTGTTCGCCTGTGGCTCCCAGATCGACGACGATCCGTTCAAGGGCGCCTGAACCGTCTAGGCCCACGATGTTGGCCCCAAGCAGCACCTCTATGCCGGGGTCGGCTTCGATCCGTTCCGCGAGGTACCTGGACATGCCCGCGCGCAGGTCCGCCCCGCGTAGCACCAGCCGCACCGGCGCTGCCGTGCCGGCGAGGAAAAGCGCGGCCTGTCCCGCGGAGTTTCCACCGCCGACGACTGTCACCGGCTGAAATCCGCAGAGCCTTGCTTCATGGACAGTGGCAGCGTAGAAGACACTGATCCCCTCGAATTTCTCCAGCCCAGGGACAGGCAGCCTGCGGTAATGAACCCCGGTTGCGAGCAGCGCGGCCCGCGAGGAGGCAGGGCCGCTCTCAATGAACTCGGCGCGGATCCGGCCGTCCTTCAACTCGATGTTTCGTGCGCGGCAGGCGACGTTGATCTGGACTTTGAACTTGCGGGCCTGAATGATCGCTCTTTCAGTGAGTTCGCCGCCGGAGATCCCGGCGGGAAAGCCTAGAAAGTTCTCGATCCGCGACGATGTGCCGGCCTGCCCACCAACTGCAAAGCCTTCCTTAAGGACCACCGACAAACCGTCCGACGCCGCGTAGACGGCGGCCGCGAGGCCGGCGGGACCGGCACCGATCACCATGAGATCGTAGGTGGCAGAATGCTCTTTCACCGCCCGCAGGCCCATGGCAAGGGCCAGGTCTGCATTGGACGGGTTCTTGAGGACCTGCGAGGCGTTCAGCACCACTGCCGGCAGCTCATCCGCGAGTATCCCGGCCCGGTCCAGGATGCTCTGCGCCTGCTCGTCATCCTCCAAATCGACAAGAAGGTGAGGCAGGCGATTGGCGGCTGCAAATTCCAAGATGCGAAGAGTGTCACGGCTGAAGCGCGATCCAACGATGCGCATGCCCGCGCCTGCGCTGATCAGCAGTATCCGGCGCTGAAGATATGCCCGCAGGATGGTCTCACCCACTGCGGCGTCGGTCAGCACGGCGCGGCGCAGCTCGTCTCCGCTGATCTGAAGCACTTCACCCGCCTCGGCGGACATCGTGCTGACAAAGGCCGGTTGCCCCTCGACCAGGCCTAATTCCCCGAGGAAGCGCCCCGGGCCGTGAACTTCAAGGATCCTCGTGCCCGGGCCAAGCTCAGCAGCCTGCCGGCCATCGGAGGCATGCAGCCCCTCCACGACTAATACTGTGCCTTGCAGTATGACGAAGAAATCAGCGTCGAAGGTCCCCTCCTGGATGAGGACTTCTCCGGCCGAGGTAGCCCGGCTGGTGCCGGCACGACCCAACAATTCGATCTGGGCGCGGCCTAGCCGTGGATAGGCGCCGGAGACATCCGGCGTTTCAATCGGCGTCGATCCCGCCACAGGTTCCATCAGCTGCTTGCGCCCCGGTAGCTTAGGCGAATGCCTGATGGGGATAGCACCAGCGCCAGTTCTCGCCGGGCTCCAACGAACGAACGATTGGGTGCAGCTCGTCGGCGTGAGCTCGGGCGTGCCGCATGGGTGAGGAATCACAACACCCGACATGGCCGCAGGAGAGACACAAGCGCAGATGAACCCAGGGGGTGCCCAAAGCCAGGCATTCCTCGCAGCCCCGCGGTGTGCGAATCCGAACCGGCCGAATCTGCGCGAGGTGTGGATCAGGAATTCCTGGAATCATGTTGGCTCCTCCGTCGGCCCGTCCATGTTTCAACCCATCGAGAGACGTGTATGTGGGTTATGGCCCAGCCTGCGCAGTCCCACGCCAGAGGCGATCAAAAGGACTCCGAAGAGAATTGCGAAGGACGAGAGCAGCCCCAGGAGGCTGAGTATGCCCGCGCCGGGAAGAATAACAAGGAAGAGGCCGAAAAGAGTGGTGACAATGCCTGTGATCAGCCAGAGCCACCACGGCGATTCCGTCCTTTTGACTTCAAAGGCCAGTGCCAACTGCGAGGCCCCGAGAACTACCGCCCAGAGGCCGATGACGAGGGTCAGCGACAGGGCAGTGATCCCGGGCCAGACGAACGCGGTGAGGCCCGCGAGCACGGAGATTATGCCGCCCACTAGTTGCCAAGCGGACCGGCGCCTCTTGCGCGTGACGTACTGCACGATGTTCGTGGCGCCGTCAAAGAGCGCATAGATTCCGAAGAGGATAACCAGTGCGAGCACGGAGACACCGGGCCAGGCGACAACCAAAATGCCGAAAAGAACGGCCGCGACGCCCCGGATAATCAGTGCAGTTCCTGATCCCTTAAACAATTGTTGTACAACTGGGTCGGACATGCCCAGACCTCTGTTTCTGGAATTGGTTCATTCATGATCTTGTTGGTCGGGCCTACACCAATGGGTTTACCGGGTTGCAGTGCTGCCCAGTGTCACTTTCACTGATTTTGTGTCTTGCCCGCGGTGGAACTCGACGTCGGACTGCTGGCCCGGCTCCTTCTTGCGGATAGCGGCAAGAAGGTCCGTCACAGTGGCGATGTTCTGCCCGTCGAATTTGGTGATGATGTCTCCTGGCGCCAGTCCCGCTTGGGCTGCCGGTCCGCCCTGGGCAACTTCGATGACCAGCGCGCCCGACGTTGTCGGGAGCCCAAAGCGACTTGCGACTTCGGGAGTGATGTCGGTCGGAATGATTCCAAGGACCGGGTGCGTGGCCACTCCGCTCTTCAGTATCTGGTCCGCTACTTCGGTCACGGTTGCCACCGGAGTCACGAACCCGATGGACACGGCGCCCGAGCTGGGTGGCAGATATGCTTCTGAGAGCCCGACAATCTCCGAGCTGTTGTTGACCACGGCCCCGCCCGAATTGCCCGGGGAGATGGGCGCATCTGTCTGGATAAGGTCGATAAGCCCTTGAGGTGATCCCTCGGACGGTGGCATATTGCGGTGAAGTGCGGAGATGATGCC
Source organism: Arthrobacter sp. NPDC080031 (assembly GCF_040702485.1). Classification (NCBI taxonomy): domain Bacteria; kingdom Bacillati; phylum Actinomycetota; class Actinomycetes; order Micrococcales; family Micrococcaceae; genus Arthrobacter; species Arthrobacter sp. NPDC080031. Next base: position 13,634 of record NZ_JBFBLA010000007.1, on the reverse strand, counting down.
GGCCGTGACGGTCTGCTCCAGCCCGAGCGGGCTGCCGATAACAACCGCCAACTGCCCAACTTCGGGAAGCGACGTCGAGAACTTGGCGGCCGGAAGGTTGCCCCGGTCAGCCTTCAGCACTGCCACATCAGTAGGGTCGTCAACACCGACGACGGTCGCGGACGCCTGAGAGCCGTCCGCGAAGTGGATCCGGACGCTCGCAGACGGCTTCTTTTGCTGGTCCTCCACCACGTGGGCGTCCGTGACGATGGTGCCGTCACTGCGGTAAACCACTCCACTGCCAATGCCGCTTGATGTCTGGATCGTGACCACAGAGGGTTCGACTTCCCTAACGATCCCGGGAACCGCCGAAAGGTCCCCTGTGGACTTGGATCCTTCAGCGCTGGCGGATGGTGACGCCGGCGCCGGAGCCGACCCTGTGCATGCCGACGCGAATATGAGTAACGCGGCGCCGAGGACGGCGGTCCATGCCCCCCTGCGTCCCGGCACCGCGAACGGGGCCGTTCCCCCGGCGGGCGCTGTCCTGCTCGTACTCATTGGATTCCCGGAGCTTTCTCTGGCTGTCGAAGGAAACAGGTAACAAGTCGAGTCTCCTCCGCCGCTGTCGTGACCGCATGGTCCCGGGACCACCAAAAACCGCCGGCATTTGAATCCATCAGATCAACCTGATAGGTCAATTCACTGCAGCATATTTGGACCCTAGAGGATCATGCCGTCCCTCCCGTCCAAGGGGCAGACTCAGCACTATAAGACCCCATGCCAACGCCCTTCGGGCCTCACGGCCCAGCAGGACTGGGTGTAAGTCATGCGGTAAAACCTCGGGCGGACGTCGCCACAGGACCGGTCGCGCCCTCTAGGACCGGAGTGAGTCATGGCCAAAGCAGTAGGAATTGATCTCGGAACGACCAACTCGGTGATCGCGGTGTGGGAAGGCGGGGAAGCCCGCGTCATACCCAACGCGGAAGGAGCCCGGACCACTCCATCAGTTGTGGCGTATACGGACAGCGGTGAACGGCTTGTGGGGCAGCTGGCCCGACGGCAGGCGATCCTCAACCCCAAGGGAACCATCACGTCGGCCAAGCGGTTTATCGGCCGACACTATGACGAAATCACCGATGAGGCCAAGGCCGTAAGCTTCGACGTCGTGGCGGACGACAAGGGTGTGGCGCGTTTTCAGGTTCAGGGCAAGAAAGTCGCCCCCGAGGAGGTCAGTGCGCTCGTTCTCCGCAAACTCGCGGATGACGCCTCGAAACAGCTGGGCGAAAAGGTGACCGAGGCTGTCATTACCGTTCCCGCCTACTTCAATGACGCACAGCGCACGGCCACCAAGGATGCGGGCAGGATTGCAGGCCTCGAAGTCCTTCGCATCATCAACGAACCTACCGCCGCAGCCTTGGCCTACGGCATTGACAAACGTGAGCATGAGACTGTGCTGGTGTTCGACCTGGGGGGCGGAACCTTCGACGTGAGCCTGTTGGATGTCGGCGACGGGGTGGTAGAGGTCCGCTCGACCGCGGGCGACTCACACTTGGGCGGCGACGATTTTGACCGCCGTCTGGTCGACTACCTGGCTGATGAATTTCACAAGGAGAACGGAATCGACCTGCGCAAGGACCCCCAAGCGTTGCAGCGCCTGTTCGAGGCGGCCGAGAAGGCCAAGGTTGAGCTCAGTTCTGTCTCCCAGACGCAGGTGAATCTTCCCTTTGTTACGGCCGATGCAACGGGCCCCAAGCACTTGACCACCAGTATCCGGCGGTCCGTCTTCGAGGACCTCACGCACGATCTTGTCGAGCGCACCATGGGGCCGGTGCAGCAGGCCATGACGGATGCCAAAGTCACCGCCAATGACATCGACGAAGTAATCCTGGTGGGCGGCTCCACCCGCATTCCCGCGGTACAAAACCTCGTGCGGCGGCTGACGGGCGGCAAAGAGCCGAACATGAGCGTCAATCCGGACGAAGTCGTGGCGATCGGCGCGGCAATCCAGGCCGGCGTGCTCAAGGGCGACGTCTCCGATGTCCTTCTGCTCGATGTCGTGCCACTTTCGCTGGGTGTTGAGACCCGCGGCGGCGTCATGACCAAGATCATCGAACGCAACACGACCATCCCCGCCCGACGGAGTGAAGTCTTTTCCACAGCGGAGGACAACCAGCCCGCCGTCGACGTGGTGGTCCTGCAGGGTGAGCGTGAACTGGCGGCGGACAACCGGGTGCTGGGACGCTTCCAACTGGGCGATATCCGTCCGGCACCACGCGGCGAGCCGCAAGTGGAGGTCACCTTCGACGTCGACGCCAATGGCATCCTGAACGTCACCGCGCGCGACAAGGACACAGGCAAGGAACAGGGCATCACCATCAGTGAAGGCTCCAACCTCGACGCCAAGGAAGTCGAACGCATGATTTCCGAGGCCGAATCCCACAGGAACGAGGACCAGCAGAACCGCGAGCGGATCGACACCCTTAATGAGCTCGATGCGGTGGCTTACCGTGTTGAGCGGACGGTGAACGAACACGGTGACGCGGTCCCGGCGCACGATAAAGCCCGGGCGGAATTGCTGATCGGGCAGGCACGCGAAGCGGTCAGCAACCAGGCGGAGGTCTCCAGCGCGAGGGAACTCATCTCCGAGCTTCAACAACTGCAGGCGGCACTCACTGCACCGGCCGCCTCCGCGGCCACGGCGTCCGGCCAACAGTCCGGAGCGTCCAGCGACATGGAGGACGAGGACATCGTCGACGCAGATTTTGACCGCGGCTAGGGGGGACGATGAGCGACGAGACGGCGCCGGGCGGCCGGTCCGGCCCAGGAAGCGAGCAAACCGAGGCAGCCCCATCCACGAATGAGGAAGCGCAGGCCGCGGCGCAAGCGGATGCCTTGGCCAAAATGGAGGACCAGTGGCGTCGCGCATTGGCCGATAACGACAACCTGCGAAAGCGCGCCGCACGGGACAGTACGCAGCAACGGGCCCAGGAGCGCGCTGCGGTTTCCTTGGCGTGGTTGCCGATCCTGGACAATCTGGAACTGGCCCTGGCCCACGCGCCGGCGGGTGCGCAGGACCCCCTCGTGGAGGGCATAGCTGCAATCCGGAAACAGGCGATAGATACCCTCGCCCGGCTGGGATACCCGCGAATCGACGCCGAGAACGTCCCCTTCGATCCACGGGTCCATGAGGTTGTCAGCGTGGTGGAAACTGACGACGTTCCCCCGGGGACGCTGGTGAGCGTGCTGCGTCCCGGCTATGGTGGCCCGGACAATACTCTCAGGCCAGCCGCCGTCGTGGTGAGCCGGGCGGTGACTCCGGACCGTGGCTAAGGATCATTACTCGGTTCTCGGCGTCCCGCGCACGGCGAAGCCCGACGAAATCCAGCGCGCCTACCGCAAGCTGGCAAGAAAATACCACCCGGACGTCAACCGCGAACCCGATGCCGCCGACAAGTTCAAGGAGATCGGCGAGGCCTATGACACCTTGTCGGATCCCGAAACCAGGGCGCGCTATGACCGTTTTGGGTCCGACTATCGACAGTACGCCGGCAGCGGCGCCGGCCCGGGGGGCGGTGGCGGGCGTTGGGGTTCCGCCGGCCCACGGCCAGGTCCGCGGCCGGGCCCACGCCCGGGACGCGGCGGGTATGGAAACGTCGAAGCCGATTTTGGAGGCGACGTCGATTGGGAAGATCTTCTCGGTGGCTGGTTCCGGCAACAGGCAGGGGGCCCGGCCCAGGGCGCTGACCACGAAGCCGAGCTTTGGCTGACCCTGGCGGAAGCTGTCCGTGGCGGAAAGCGCACCGTGAGGCTGGCTCAGCCCGACGGTGCGACCAGTAATTATGACGTCGACGTGCCCCCTGGTGTGTTGGATGGGCAGCGTATCCGTCTGGCCGGTGAAGGCGGTCCGGGCCGGGAAGGGGGCCCACAGGGCGACCTCCTCCTGACCGTGCGGATCCAGCCCGACTCCAGGTACCGGCTAAAGGACCGGGACATCTACTTCGATCTTCCTGTGACGCCCTCGGAGGCCGCACTCGGGGCCAAGATCAAGACCCAGGCGCCAGCCGGGACTGTGACGATCACCGTGCCCGGCGGCTCCTCCAGCGGCCGCAGGCTGCGGCTGCGAGGACAGGGCATGCCAAACCCGCGGGGATTACCGGGGAACCTGTATGCCGAGATCAAGATCATGGTGCCCCCGAGCCTAAGCAAGGAGGAGCGCAAACTGTACGAAAAAATCGGCAGCGTCACCGAGTTCAATCCGAGGGAGGAACGATGAGCGGAGTGTATGCGCTGGCCTACCCGTGGCGCCTGAATCTCGAGGCCGTGGCGCGAAGCAGCGGTGTCCACCCCGACGTCGTCATGCGGTTCGTGGACCTGGATTTGATTCGGCCACTGGGCGATGGCCCGGGCGGACCCTGGTTCAGCCCGCGGGCCCCGGAACTCATAGCCCGCGTCATGAGACTCCATTCGGAGCTGTCGCTGAACTACGCGGCAATCCCGTTGGTTCTCGATCTGTTGGCGCGTGTCGACTCCCTTGAACGACGACTGATTGAAATCACGCAGGTGGAAGGGACTGCTTCACGATGAACATGGAGAGTTTGACGCAAAAGTCGCAGGAGGCCTTGGCGGAGGCCCAACGGATAGCCCAACGCAATGGGCACACCGAGACCGACGGTGAACACTTGCTGCTGGCCTTGCTGGAACAGGAGGGGGGCCTGGTCCCGCGTCTCCTCGTGAGCATGCAGGTGGACGTGGATGAGCTGAGGGCAGCCGTTGAAGCCGAACTAAGGCGCAAGCCGAAGGTCACCGGACCTGGAGCGGCACCGGGCCAGGTTTATGTGAGCCGCAGGCTGGGCGCACTCTTGGAGACCGCCGAACGTGAAGCCAAACGGCTGAAAGACGAGTATGTCTCGGTGGAGCACCTGCTGGTTGCCCTGTCGGAGGAAGGACGGTCCACCCCGGCCGGACGAGTGCTGGCAGACCACCGGGTCACCCGCGAGGGATTCTTGTCGGTCCTGACCCAAGTACGTGGAAATCAACGCGTCACCTCCGCAACACCGGAGCAGACCTACGAGGCGCTGGAGAAATATGGCCGCGACCTCGTGGCGGACGCCCGCACAGGGAAGTTGGACCCGGTCATCGGCCGGGACGCGGAAATCAGGCGGGTCGTCCAGATACTTTCACGGAAGACCAAGAACAATCCGGTGCTCATCGGCGAGCCTGGAGTCGGCAAGACCGCCATTGTCGAGGGACTGGCCCAGCGGATCGTCCGGCAGGATGTGCCGGAAGGGCTGAAGAACAAGACCATCTTCTCCCTCGACTTGAGCGCCCTCGTGGCCGGCGCGAAGTATCGCGGCGAGTTCGAGGAGCGGCTGAAGGCGGTGCTGGCCGAGGTGCTGGCGGCCGAAGGCAGGATTCTGCTCTTCGTCGACGAGCTGCACACCGTCGTCGGGGCCGGAGCGACCGAAGGCTCAATGGACGCAGGGAACATGCTGAAGCCTATGCTGGCCCGTGGGGAGCTGCACATGATCGGCGCCACCACTCTCGACGAATACCGCAAGCACATTGAGTCGGATGCCGCTTTGGAACGCCGCTTCCAGCCGGTCCTGGTTGAGGAACCCGACGTGGAGGATGCCATATCCATCCTCCGCGGGCTGCGGGAACGGCTGGAGGTGTTCCACGGCGTCCGGATCCAGGACAGCGCCCTGGTAGCTGCGGCCACCCTGTCCCACCGGTACATCACGGACCGTTTCCTTCCGGACAAGGCCATTGACCTCGTGGATGAGGCCTGCGCCAGGCTGCGGACGGAAATTGATTCGATGCCGGCCGAACTGGACGAGCTCACGCGGAGGGTCACCCGGCTCGAAATCGAAGAGGCGGCTCTCTCCAAAGAGACCGATTCGGCCAGCAAGGGCCGCCTCGAGGAGTTGAAGCGTGAATTGGCGGACCTGCGCGGCGAGGCCGACGCGAAGAGGGCCCAATGGGAAGCCGAGCGCCAGGCGATCCACAAACTGCAGGACATCCGGAGTGAATTGGAGCGGGTGCGGCAGGAGGCCGAGGAAGCCGAGCGAAACTACGACCTTAACCGGGCGGCGGAGCTACGCTACGGCAGACTTGCCGACCTCGAACGGCGGCTGGCCGCCGAGGAGGAACGGCTGACCGCGAAACAAGGCGAAAAACGCCTGCTCCGCGAGGTGGTGACGGAGGACGAGATCGCCGACATCGTCGCGGCCTGGACAGGCATACCGGTTGCAAGGCTGAAGCAGGGCGAACGTGAAAAGGTCCTGTACCTGGATGAAATTCTGCGCGCCCGCGTTGTGGGGCAGGAAGAAGCGATTAGCGCGGTGTCCGACGCCATCATCCGCGCCCGCTCCGGTATCCGGGATCCCCGCCGGCCCATCGGTTCCTTTATCTTCCTCGGTCCGACCGGCGTCGGGAAAACCGAGCTTGCAAAGGCTCTCGCTGCGGCCCTCTTCGACAGCGAGAACGCAATGATCCGGCTGGACATGAGTGAGTACCAGGAGCGCCACACCGTGAGCCGATTGCTGGGGGCGCCTCCTGGCTATATCGGTTACGACGAAGGCGGTCAGCTCACGGAAGCGGTACGCCGGAAGCCTTACTCGGTGGTGCTGTTCGATGAGGTGGAAAAGGCCCATCCAGACATTTTCAACACCTTGCTGCAGGTGCTCGACGACGGACGGATTACCGATTCGCAGGGCCGGACCGTCGATTTCCGAAACACCGTCATCATCATGACCTCCAATATCGGCTCCCAGTATCTTCTGGAGGGTTCGGCCGAAGGCGGGGCGATCACCGAGGAGGCGCGCGGCATGGTGATGGGTGAGCTCCGGGCGCATTTCCGCCCCGAGTTCCTGAACCGGGTGGACGATACGGTCCTGTTCGCGCCCTTGGGACTTCCGCAAATCGAACGCATCGTCGATCTACAGTTCCAGCAGCTGCGGCAGCGGCTGGCCGAGCAGCAGATAGAGCTGCACCTGACCGAGGAGGCGCGTCTTCTGATAGCCGAGCGCGGCTTCGACCCGGTCTACGGAGCCCGGCCGCTGCGCCGCTATATTTCCCATGTGGTGGAAACGCAGGTGGGCCGGGCGTTACTGCGTGGCAGCATCGCGGAGGGCGGAGTGGTCACGGTGACCGCAGCGGGAGGGGAACTCGTGGTTGACTACAGCACGGTGGAGCTGGAAGGGGCCGGAGCCGCATGAACAAGGCCATCATCAAGTGTCCGCATTGCGGCAAATCCAACCGCGTTCCGGCTGCCGCCGAAGGCCGGCCACGCTGCGGGAATTGCCATCGGGAGCTTCCCTGGGTGGTTGAAGCGGGCGACGACGACTTCGGCGAGATCGCCGAACGGTCCGGCGTTCCAGTACTGGTGGACTTTTGGGCCGTGTGGTGCGGACCTTGCCGGATGGTGAGCCCGGCACTGGACCAGTTGGCGCACGAACGCGCCGGGCAAATCAAACTTGTGAAAGTCGATGTGGACCACGCGCCGCAGCTCTCCGCCAGGTTCGCCATTCAGGCGGTGCCAACGTTGATGGTCATCGTCGACGGCAAGATCGTCGCGAGGCAGGCAGGCGCAGCTCCTGCCCCCGCACTGAGGTCCTGGCTGGAGGGTGCACTCACGACGTGACAAAGCCATAGGCGGCGGTTTCCCGCCACCGTCCACTCATGCCCTGGGGATCCCGGTCGCGTGCTCGCCGTGATTGGCAATGCGTGGGCATTATCGGGTGAGCAGGGCTCCGGGCACGCTAATGGGCCCGGAGTGAAGAGGAAAGTGAGGCAGCCCGACGGGAGTCGACGAGGTTCGGGACGCCTCCGAAGGAGGCCAGGGTCCGGGCGGTCTCGACGAACTCGCGTGCCAGCTCGTCGTTGACGTCAGTGCGCCAGGCAATCGACAGCGGAGAGGGCGGGACGTCTCTGACCGGGATGAAAGAGAGCCCCGGACGGTCATAGAAACGCTGGGTGGAGGCTTGAGTGAACGCAATTCCCCGCTCGCCCATGATGGCTTCGAAACACTCGTCGACGGTGGCTACCTGAGTGCCCAGACGGACCGGCGCCCCGCCGCGGGCCTGGGTGGCGAGCCAGAAATCCCGCCATTTATCCGGAGCCTTGCGGGCGACGAAGGGCTCATCGACGACTTGCTCCACCGAGACCTCGGACAACCCGGCAAATCGGGAACTGCTGGCAACTACAAGGACCCGCGGCTCAACGAACAGTGTCTCCATGGCGAGCCAGTCGGCCGCCGGCAGCGGAGGCCGCACAAATGCCACGTCAGCGCTTCCGTCGGCAAGCCCGGCGGTAGGGTCTGCGAAATCGAAGGACCTCATCTGGACGTGGATTTCCGGATGGTTGTTCTTGAAGGCGGCAAGGATCCGCGGTGTCAGTTCAGCTGCCGCGTTGGCCTGAAAGCCGACTATCAGGGTGCCCCTCACGCCGCTGGCAGCCTCACGGGTCAACGAAACGGCGCGCTGCGCAGCCGATATAAGGCGTTTTGCTTCACCCAGCAGAACATCCCCCGCGCTCGTCAGGGAGACGCTGCGGCTGGTCCGGATCAGTAGGGGAGTGCCCAGGGAGTGTTCAAGCTTCCGAATTTGGACACTGAGGGATGGCTGGGCGATGTGAAGCCGGGCAGCGGCTCGCCCGAAATGCAGCTCTTCCGCAACGGCGACGAAGTACTGCAGGACGCGCAGGTCAAGCTGTGGCAGCTGCATCGTTCAACTCTAAGCTCGGCCACAATCGGGGTCCAATAGTTTCAGGCTTTCGGTGGATAGGGGAGAAGTATTGGACCGTTCGGGGCAACGGGGGCTGCAATGGAAACCGCGAAGGGTTGCCAACGGACAGCCGCAAAGGAAGTCCAGAAACCCCGCTTTCGAGGCTCGGACAGGGAAGCCCGACCCTCCGCCAGACCAATGAGAGGAACAACGAAATGACGGTCGCAACACGTGCCCCTTCTGTAGAATTCTGGGTTCAGAGCTTCACTGAGGCCAACAACCAGGACCCGGAAATCCAGGCCCACGGCAAGTACTTCACGTGCTCCTACCTGCTGGACATGGAGGCTCACACCTTTGTTGCCCGGGTGGTGTCGGGCACCATCGCCCAGATCTCCGTGGACCCGGGACCCATCGAGGTGCCCTACCAGTTCGCCATCCGGGCCAGCGCCCACACCTGGGGGGAATTCGGCAAGCCCGTCCCGGCTCCCATGTACCACGGCATCTGGGCCGCCACTTTCCAGCGCGACATGAAGCTGGAGGGCGACGTCCTGGTCCTGATGCAGAACCTTCGCTGCATCACCCGCCAGATCGAACTGCTGCGCTCCACCGGCGCACCCGTCTAGACCATAGGAGTTCCTGACATGAGCAAAATTTCACCCGTCACCGGCCACTACGTCACCGTCGACGTGGACGGCCTCGAATACAAGGTCTTCTACCTCGAAAACGGCCAGGGCCAGCCCCTGGTCTGCCAGCACACCGCAGGGGCCCACAACCACCAATGGCGCGGCCTGCTGGAGGACCCCGAGATCACCGCCAACTACCGCGTCATCGCCTACGACCTCCCCCGCCATGGCAAATCAGACCCGCCGGAAAACACCCAGTGGTGGACCGAGGAGTACCAGCTCAGCGCGGACCACTACGCCAACTTCATCGTCGCCCTCGTCGATGCACTGGAACTGGTTGACCCCATCTTCATGGGATCCTCCTTCGGCGGCAACATAGCGCTGCAGCTCGCCCACCGCTTCCCGGAGAGGTTCGACGCCGTCATCCCCGTGGAGGGAGCGGACTACTCACCGGGGTTCTACCTCGACTGGTGGCAGCACCCCCACGCTAACGCCGCCCAGGTGTGCGGCAGCGGCACCTGGGACCTCATGGCCCCGCAATCGCCTGAGGCGGACCGCTGGAAAACGTGGTTCTACTACACCCAGGGTTCCGAGGCCTTCAAGGGTGACCTGTACTTCTACTCGGTAGACCACGATCTGCGCGGGAAACTGGGCGAAATCCAGACCGATAAGTGCGCGGTGGTTCTGATGACCGGCGAGTACGACTACCTCACCACCCCTGAAGATGGAGCCCGCACTGCCAGTCAGATCCCGGATGCAGAGTTCATCGAGATGAAAGCCATCGGACACTTCCCGATGAGCGAGAACTACCCGGTCTTCAAGGGATACCTCGTTCAGGCTCTGGACATGATCCGCAGCAAGACAAGCGTCCGAGGCTAACCGATTCTCACCTAAGGGTCGGTGCCGACCCAAGAGGGTCGGCACCGACCCCGCCACCCCAATGGTGAAAGAAACACAGAAGAGCTAACGTCCTGATGCCCTGGCAGCCGGACCGCATCATGACTGCTGAAGGTCGGGCTGCCGCCGCTACGACTTCCTTCAAACCCCTTGGAGATAGAACGATGTCAATATACGCCCAGCCTGAAGGCGCGCTGCTGGCCTCCGTGCCGAGGAACCTGTCTGATCAACGGCGAAGGGCGTCCGGTCGCGTCCGGGAAGACCTTCGACGTTGAGGACCCCCACCGGGAAGGTCCTGCTCAGCATTGCCGACGCCGGTCCCGAGGACGGCGTGGCTGCCCTGGACGCGGCCGTTGTCGCGCAGGAGTCCTGGGCCAAGGTCCCGCCCCGCGAAGGCGGGGAAATCCTGCGCCGCGCCTTCGAGATGGTGACGGAGCGCGCGGAGGACTTCGCGCTGCTGATGACCCTCCCTTGTAGGGCAGCAGTGCCGACGGAGGTCGAAATCAGCCGCCAGGCCCGATCTTACCCACTGCTGTCAGACGGGTGAAGGACGGCGTCCCGGCCGGCGGCTTCGTGCGGGGGACGGCGTCCATCCACGCTCAGGCGGCGTTGTAAAGTAAGTAAGGTGACTAATGCGATCAGCCCGTCCGAAGCCTGGCATCGCCTGTGTGAAGGCAACGCGCGTTTCGTCTCCGGAGGCGCGCTTCACCCGAACCAGGGCGCGTCGCGGCGCGGCGAACTAGTGAACACGCAAAACCCCTTCGCGGTCATCTTCGGCTGCTCGGACTCCCGTCTCGCCGCGGAGATCATCTTCGACCTCGGTCTCGGTGACGCATTCGTGGTCCGCACGGCCGGCCATGTGCTCGACGACGCGGTCCTTGGCTCCCTCGAGTACAGCGTTTCCGTGCTCAATGTCCCGCTGATCGTCGTCCTGGGACATGACAGCTGCGGCGCCGTGACCGCCACCAAGGACGCGGTGGAGACCGGACAGATGCCTCCCCGCTTCATCCGGGATCTGGTGGAACGCATTACCCCCTCGGTGCTGACGTCGCTGCGAGAGGATAAAACGGAGGTCAACGACATGGTCGTCGAGCACGCCAAGCAGACCGTGGACCGGTTGCTGGAAAGCTCCCAGGTGATTGCCTCCGCTGTCGCCGATTCCTCCACCGCCGTGATCGCCGTTGCGTACCGACTCGAAGAAGGCCGTGCCCAGCTCATCTCGGATTCCAGCCTGGTCTAGACTCCGGCCCGGTCTAAAGGGAGGGGCACCAGGCTGGCATCACTGCCCTCAACGACTACGCTGGCCGGGGTCCGGGCCGCGGAACTTCTCAATGTAGTTGGCGACCGTAGGAATTCCGAGTGGAGTTAGTCGATGTAGTCCTCCTCGTCCGCGTGTCGTATAACCATGGTTCCGTTGGAGGTTTCCTCGCGGATGGAGCGCACGATCTGTGCCCGGGCCTCTTCGACTTGCGAGGCCGCACTGGCCCCGAATTGGCCATTTCGAATTCCAGGATTTCTCTGTTCCGATCGGAGATATTGTTTCGGACGGCTTCAAGGGCGACGGCGGCAGCGCCTTTGAGGGCGGTCGCCAGCAATTCCGGGCTGACGCCACGCAGGATCTGCTGGAGATCGCGCCGTTCGAGCCTGACGATGTCTTTGAGCGTCAGCATTTGGGCGCGGACCTCGCCGGCGAGTTCGGAGTCAAGGATATCCAGCCCGTCCAGGACTGTGCGCTCGGTCCTGGTATCAGAGCGGGTGAGGATGTCTACAATTGGTTGGATGCCGCCAACATTTTCGGTGGACTTCCCTGGCGATACCACCGAACCGGCGCGCTCTTTCAGGACTTCGGCCACGATGGACACGACTTCGGGTGCCACCGGCCCCATCGTGGCGATGCAGCGCGCCACTTCGCTGGCTTGCCCGTCGTCTAGGCCGCCCAGAACGGCTGAGGCCTTGCTGGGCCGCAGGTGCGCGAGGATCAGGGCCATGGTTTGTGAAAGCTCCCCGTCAACCGCGGACGGGAATGGGCCGGGAGGCGCCGCGTCTCCAGCCGGTCTTCCGGTCCATGATGACCGCCCTGGTCAGCTCGCTGCTCGAAGTCCCCGCCGAACCGGGTGACCTGAAACTGGCCCGCGTCGCCGCGATCAAGAAGTTTATACGCAAGAACTACCGGAACCGGGCCCTTGCTGTGGACGAGGTTGTGGCCTACTCGTTTCTTTCACGCCGGGCCCTTTACTACCTCTTCGAAGAAGAAGAATTCCAAGTCAGCGGATACATCCGCGCGCTGAGGACCCTGGAGGCCCTTGAGCTCCTTAGCAACGCAAACCCGTGGAAACGCTCCCTGACGGACATAGCGAACGCCAGCGGATTCACAAGCCTGCCAGCCATGCGGCGCGCTGTCAGAGAGTCAACCGGTATCGCTCTTAGAGATGTGCAGGAGAACCCGGAGGTACTTCGCATTCGAGCAGCTGAACTCAGAAAGCTGATCGGGCTGTGAATAAATGTAACGGGCAGGAGCTGGCCTAGCAGCAGCCCTTCCGGAAATCAGGGATTCGACCAAGCCGAAGGGGAGATCGACGGGCGATGCCGCGCCTTGCCGGTCTGCCGCGGGGGTGAATTCCTCCACGGTTTGGCCCAGCTCGCCTCTTTCGCTTGGCGGTCCGGTGGCGAGGAGAATGTTTGACCTGATGGGGTGACGGGCAGCACTGCCGGACCCATTTCCCCAGACACTTTTCGAGCGTTTAGACGGTTGTCGGGGGAAGGAGAGGGGGTGTGCACAATGTGCACATTCTTGCCGTCGGACTCAGCCATACCGGGGTCGGACGGCGCCGTGCTCGGTAGGTTTTCGGACAGCCCCGGCGCTTTCAACGCCCGGAATGCGGTTCGAGAGTCCTGCCTCGGGCACAGTGTTTTCGCAGGTCAGGGGCCTATTCGGCCCCTGACTGTTGACAAAAACTCCAAAAGGCCAGCATCCGCAAACGCGTGAAAAAGTCCTTGAAACCGCCCTGGAGGCGGAGATGGACGACCACCTGGCTACGAGAAGCACGATATAGCCGGGCACGGGAGCGGAAAATTCACGCCACGGCACACGCACGAAGACGGTGCTGACGGACGGATACGTCGGATGGCCAAGTGGGTCATGGAGCACCACCCCGAGATCGAGGTTCTCCGCCGATAACGGACGGCGACCTTCCCCCTAGGCTCCGGTGATCGTGGAGGTCATGAGCCCTCTGTCGCGGCGGACAGTTCAGATCCAGCCATTCAGTGGGTGGTGAGGGTGAGGTCGTCGAGGTACATCCAGGTGTCGTCGGCGGGGGTGGAGCCGTCGAGGTGGACGTTGAACCAGAGGGTGATGGTCTGGCCTTTGTAGGCGGTGAGGTCGGCGGTGAGCTGGGTCCAGGTGCCGTTGTTG
>NZ_JBFBLA010000006.1:184037-217052 GCF_040702485.1 Arthrobacter sp. NPDC080031 | reverse complement strand
GCGCGGATCATGGACATGAGCGGCACGATCCCGGATCCACCGGCAATCAGCTGAACGGGGTTGGTGTCCGTCGGTTTCCAGTGGTTCCGGAACCAAGCCCACGGGCCACACCCACGGTGTCGGAGCTATTCAGCCCTCGATTGCCACAATTTCCGACTTGGCCACCTTCGCCACTTTGACGTTGCGGCGCATCCGGCTTTCAAGCCACTTGGCGATTCCAGCCAGGATCAGGCACATTCCGACGTACAGGACACCGGCGATGATCGCGGAAGGAATGATGGGCGAACCGTACTGGGCCTGGCTTCCGAAGTACTTCGCTTGGAAGAGGATCTCGTTGTAGGTCACGATGAAGCCCAAAGCCGTGTCCTTGAGGATGACCACGAGCTGGGAGATGATCACCGGGAGCATTGAGCGGACCGCCTGCGGAAGCAGGATGTTTGTCATGACCGCGCTCTTCGGCAGTCCGATGGCGTAGCCGGCCTCGCTTTGGCCGCGGGGGAGCGCTTCGATCCCGGCGCGGAAGACTTCAGCGAGCACTGACCCGTTGTAGAGCACCAGGCCTGCAACGACTGCCGTGAAAGGCGTGATCCCCTGGACGCCGAGCGGAGGAAGCCCGTAGTAGAAGATCATCATGAGGATCAGCAAAGGAATGGCACGGAAGAGTTCCGTGAACCCGTAGCAGGGCAAGCTGATCCACTTGCGGTCGGAGAGCCTGCCGAAGGCCAGGAAGACACCCAGCACCAGGCTGAGCACGGCCGCCGTGGCAAACGCCGAAAGCGTGGCACCCACCGATTGGATGATGGTCTGCTGAACCAGCGGGAAGGTGAACAAGTGCCACTTCTTCTCATCGAACTGGCCGCTTTGGGCGAAGCGAAGGACGATGAATCCGACGATGGCGATAATGACCAAAGCAGTCACGACGCCGAGGATCCGGTAGCGTGCGCGGGCCTTTGGGCCCGGGGCGTCGAAAAGGACCGAGCTCATCGGGCCACCTTCCATTTCTTTTCGAGCTTCCGCTGGGCAAAGGAAAGAATGAAAACGAGCAGAACGAAGATCAGTGCGACCCATAGCAGCCCGGCCATGGCAGGCTCGCCGCGCTCGGAAAGATTCGATCGGATGGCTCCGGCTTCTGCGACCGAGAAGCCGGCAGCCACGGTGGTGTTCTTGAGCAATGCAATGAACACACTGAACATGGGCGGGATGACGGCGCGGAAAGCCTGGGGGAGGATCACCAGCGTCAGGGTTTGCGTAAACGGCAGGCCGATGGCGCGCGCGGCCTCGGCCTGACCGACAGGCACCGTGTTGATGCCGGAGCGTACAGCCTCCGCCACATAAGTAGCGGTGTACAGGCTCAGGCCGACGATTGCAGCGGTCATGAAATCAATTTCCACGAGACCGAGCTTCGGGTAGCCCAGGGCAAAAAAGAACAAGACCAACGTCAACGGGGTGTTGCGTACAACGTTGATATACAACGTGGCCGCGGCGCGCATCGCCGGGATCGGCGAAACACGCAGTGTCGCCACGATGGTGCCCAGGATCAGCGCAAAGAACCCGGCAACGACGAAAAGTATGAGGGTGTTCCGGAACCCTGTGATGAAAAGGTCCGAATTATTCAGCAGCGTATTCACAGAATGGTCGCTTTCAGCCGATATTCGAGGGGGCGGCCGATGGCCGCCCCCTCAACATGGGTTTAGTAGTTGTCCACTGCGGGCTGGGTAACCTTGGTGCCGGACTGTCCCAACGTGGAGTCGTAAATCTTCTGCCACACGGAGCCGCCATCGGTGAACATCTTGTTCACGAACTTGCGGAAGGCGGTGTCGCCCTTCTTCAAGCCCACACCATACTTCTCAACGGTGAACGGCTGGCCGACGACCTTGAGGTTATCGGCGTCCTGGGAGGCATAGCCGATCAGGATTGCCTGGTCAGTGGTCACAGCATCGACCTGGCCGCTCTTGAGGGCCTCGACACACTGCGAGTAGGTGTCGAACTCGGTGGTCTTGGTGCTGGGGAAGTTTGCCTTGATGTTCTGGATGGGAGTTGAGCCCGTGGCTGAACAGACGTTCTTCCCGGACAGGTCCTTCTCGCTGTTGATCGTCGTGTTGGACTTCTTGACCAGCAGGCCTTGACCTGTCACGAAGTAGGGACCGGCGAAATCAATCAGCTGCTTGCGCTTGTCAGTAATGGAGTATGTGCCGACGTAGTAGTCGATGTCGCCGTTCGTGATGGCGGACTCGCGGTTGGCGGAAGGAATCGGCTTGTACTCGATCTTGTCCTTGGAGAAACCGAGCGATGCCGCGATCCACTGGGCAATCTGGATGTCGAAACCGCTGTACTCGCCGGTCGCGGCGTCCTTGAAGCCCAGGCCAGGCTGGTCCTGCTTGACGCCGATCCTGATTTTTCCGTTCGATTTGATCGTGTCGAACGTGGGGCTGCCCGTAATGGACACGTTCTGGGCCACCGTGAACGGCGCGGACTCGCTGCTTGGCGCTGTGGTGGAACCTCCGCCGCCCCCACCGCAGGCGCTCAGGGAAAGGGCGAGCGCCGCGCTTGCAGCGACCAGGAGGGATTTCCTCCGGGTGATAAAAGCCTTCATGATATTCCTTTCATTGTGCGGCCACCCCCGCGGCCTGGATGCGGTAAGTGTCAGTGAGTCAGGAGTTTGGAGAGGAAGTCCTTGGCACGGTTGCTCTGGGGATTAGTGAAGAATTCCTCCGGCTTGGCGTCTTCCACAATCTGGCCATCGGCCATGAAGACAACGCGGTCGGCAGCTTTGCGCGCAAAGCCCATCTCGTGGGTGACCACGATCATGGTCATGCCTTCCTTGGCCAGCTGGACCATGACGTCCAGGACCTCGTTGATCATTTCCGGATCAAGTGCCGAGGTCGGCTCGTCGAACAGCATGACCTTCGGCTTCATGGCGAGCGCCCGGGCAATTGCCACGCGCTGTTGTTGGCCTCCGGACAGCTGTGCAGGCATCTTGGGTGCCTGTTGCCCGACCCCAACCCGTTCCAACAACGCCATGGCGTCCTTGTCCGCGGTTGCTTTGTCCAGTTTCTTGACCTTGATCGGTCCCAGCGTGACGTTCTCCAGGATCGTCTTGTGGGCGAAAAGGTTGAAGGACTGGAAGACCATCCCGACGTCGGCCCGGAGGAGGGCGAGTTCCTTGCCTTCCTCAGGCAGCTTCTTGCCATCGATCGAAATCTCGCCTGAATCGATGGTCTCCAAGCGGTTGATGGCCCGGCACAGCGTGGACTTGCCCGAACCAGATGGCCCGATGACAACCACAACCTCACCCTTTTTCACCTGGAGGTTGATGTCCTTCAGGACATGCAGTTGACCAAAGTGCTTGTTGACGCCATTCAGAGAGACGAGGGCATCGCTGGCGGCTTGAATAGTCATGGGACGAATCTAGCGAAGAAATGATTCAAGATGAGGCAGCTCACAGCAACTTCCGCAGATCGTGATTCAACAGATACCTGCTTTGCAGGTATCTGACAGCAATTGGTGGGTAGAACAGCCAACACCGCAAACAACAGGGCCACGCCGGAACGGCAGCAGCCGCCATCCGCGCTAGCCTTGGTCAATGAGTACCAGCCAGCCCCAAGTTCCTAATCCAGACGCCAATGGCAAGGCCATGAGCAACGGATCGGCAGCGTCAGCTCCGGCCGTAGCCGCGGAGCCGCCCGCCAAGCACAAAGGACCCTTGGAGCTTCGGCGCAAACAGGCCGCCGTGCCGATGTCGGACCAGCGGCTCCTGGACACGAAGGGAGCCGACCACTTCATTCACACCGACCCGTGGCGGGTCCTGCGGATCCAGAGCGAATTCGTTGAAGGATTTGGTGCGCTCGCTGAGCTCGGCCCCGCTGTCAGTGTCTTTGGTTCAGCCCGCACCAAGCCGGGCACCGGCTATTACGATATGGGCGTGCAGGTCGGCCGCCACCTCGCGGAAGCCGGCGTCGCCGTCATCACCGGCGGTGGCCCGGGATCCATGGAAGCCGCAAACAGGGGAGCGGTCGAAGGCAACGGCGTTTCCGTTGGACTGGGAATCGAGCTGCCCTTCGAACAGGGCCTCAACCGCTGGGTGGATCTTGGCATCAACTTCAGGTACTTCTTCGCCCGGAAGACCATGTTCGTCAAGTACGCGCAAGGGTTCATCGTCCTGCCGGGCGGCCTGGGAACCCTGGACGAACTGTTCGAAGCCATGGTCCTGGTGCAGACCCGCAAGGTGACATCGTTCCCGATCGTCCTTCTGGGTGTCGACTTCTGGAGCCCCATGATCGAATGGATCAAGGGAACCCTCGTGGCCGAAGGCATGGTCTCCGCAAAGGACCTGGACCTTATCCAGCTTGTGGACGATCCCGCGGACGCCGTTCACCGGGTCCTGCACGGAATCCCGCGCCCACCCTCGACCAACGGCGACCAGCGCCCGGAGTAGCGTTGCCGGCGCCGAGCTCTCAGCTGAGTCTGGCACGATGGTTGTTGTGAGCTTTTTCCTGGTCTTTCTCGCGATTGTCGTCATCGGTGCCGTGTTGTTCCTCGGTGCCGGAATGGCGGGGTCCAGCCGCGACTCCGGCGCCGGTTTGGATGAACCCGTTCCGAACCTGCCGCCCGTACTGCTGCCAGCCGGAGCCAAGGCGTCCGACGTCGACCGCGTGCGGTTTGCCCTTGGCCTGCGGGGCTACCGGATGGACCAGGTGGATGAGGTGCTCGATGAGCTGCGGGATCAGCTGACCTCCCAAGAGAAGGAAATCCAACGGCTGAACCTGGCCCTTGAAGCAGCCGGGAACCGGGAAGAACCAAAAGAGTGACCCCGTCAGTCCAAACCCGGTCCCCGAAGGGATCCCTGGCCCGAAGGCTGCACCGCTTGGGAGCCCACGCCGCGGGCTGGCCGTGGTGGGTCCAGGTCGCCCTTGTTTACATCGCTTCGAGACTTGTCAGCGCTTGTATCTTCATGGCTGCGGCGTTGCAGCAAGGCGTCAATCCGTGGTTTCCGCCAGGACCGGACTACTGGAACTTCATCACGATCTGGGACGGGCGCTGGTACGCCGAAGCAGTTAACAACGGCTATCCGTCTGTTTTGCCGGTCGATGCGAACGGCGGTGTCGCCGAGAATTCCTGGGCGTTCTATCCGCTCTTCCCCTACCTTGCCAGGGCGCTCGGTGCTCTCACTGGACTGGCGGCCCTGCCGGCGCTGACAGCCATTGCCATGGTGGCAGGGCTCGGGGCGGCCATGGTGGTCTACAAACTGTTCCGGGAATTCGCCGGGCGAAGCACGGCGCTGTGGGCACTGACCTTCTTCTCGATGTTCCCGGTCTCGGCCATACTGCAGGTCCCCTATGCCGAATCCCTCAACACCTTGCTGCTGGCGGGTTCGCTTTTGCTTGTGGTGCGACGCAAGTATCTTGGCGCGATGCCCGTGGTCTTGCTCATGTGCCTGTCGCGGCCCACGGGAGTGCCCTTCGCGGCCATGGCGGGGCTGCTCCTGCTCCACCACTTGTGGAAGAGGTTCGGTCGCCGCCCAGGGCCCGACGCCGTGCCGACGGACACCGTGCCGACCGACACCGTGCCGACGCTCCGTGACCTTGGATCGCTGGCCGCGCTTGTGGTGGTCAGCGTGGCGGGCGCCCTCGCCTGGCCGGCCATTGCCTGGGCAGTCACGGGGGATCCGCTGGCCTACACCAAGACCGAGACTGTTTGGCGCGGGGCCGACCTCATTCCGTTCAAGCCATGGTTCGAGACTGGCCAGATGCTCTTCGGACCGGTGCTCGGTGTTCTGGCGCCGTTTGTCTTCGTGGCGCTCTTTGCCCTGCTGATGTTGAGCAAACCAGTCCGGGCCCTGGGCACCGAGCTGAGGCTATGGTGCACGTGCTACATGGGCTACCTTCTGGTCTTCCTGCACCCCCAGACAAGCACGTTCCGGATGCTCTTGCCCTTGTTCCCCTTGGCGCTCAGCGCGGCCTGGTTGTCTCGCTCGAAGGCCTACCGCGGCACGGTGGTGGTCATGTTCTTCCTCCTCCAGATCGTATGGATCGTCTGGCTGTGGGCGTGGGCGCAGTTGCCGGGCGGCGGCGACTACCCGCCGTGATGCCGCGCGTCCTTTAGCCTGTTCAGGCCCGATCGCGGCCCGCCGGGAAAAGTCCATCAATTAGCTACGGGCGGGTAATTACGAGATAATGGACACAAGCAAGGACAAAGGCACCCTCGGGTGCCCGGCGACGACGACTGAACTGCCATGACTGTCGACGCCGTAAATTCCACGCGGAGCCAGCCCGGCCGGGTTGGCGGGACTTGGGACAACTGGAGGGGATTTTCCTAATGGCGGCTATGAAACCACGTACTGGCGACGGCCCTATGGAAGTAACCAAAGAGGGCCGCAGCCTGATCATGCGTGTGCCGCTCGAAGGCGGAGGACGGCTGGTGGTCGAGCTCAACGCAGCAGAGGCGGCGAACCTCAAGGAATGCCTCGTGGGCGTCACAGAATAGATTCACTGGGCAGGGCCCGGCAGACGAGCCGGCGCCCTGCTTTCATGTTTAAGCCTGAAAGCGATGGCTGGCCGACTACTTCTTTACCGCCACCAGCAAGCCGTCACCTGTGGGAAGCATCGCCGAAGAGAGCCGCTCGTCGTCGCGGATGGCCTTGCCGATCTGGCGCAACACGACGGTGGTGCTTTCCCTGGCGGCCGGGTTGGAAACCTTGTCCTTGTCCAGGGCGTCATTGATGACCAGTGTTCCACCCGACTTGAGCAGCCGGATGGCTTGCTCGACGTAACCGGGAAAGTTGGGTTTGTCGGCGTCGATGAACACGAGATCGTAAGCGGAGTCGGTGAGGCGCGGCAAGACGTCGGCCGCACGGCCCGAGATTGTCCGGGTCCGGTTCGCCGGACTGCCGGATTCCAGGAAGGCCTCGCGGGCGGCCTTGAGGTGCTCGACGTCGACGTCGATAGTGGTCAGGACAGCCTGCGGACTGAGGCCCCGCAGCAGGCACACGCCCGAGACGCCTGCCCCGGAGCCCACCTCCACAACAGTCTGGGCCTTCGACGCCGCGGCCAGGACTGTCAGGACGGCGCCGACGCCGGGGCTCACAGGAGTGACGCCCAGCTCGAAGGAGCGTTCACGGGCGCGAAGCAACACGTCGTCCTCGGCAGGCAGATCTTCTGCGTAGGACCAGCTGGTTGACTTGTCGGCACTCATGGGGTTCGCTTTCCAGGCAGAGGGGTATTGCTTCCAGACTACTGGCTACGGGCCGCCCGGCCCGGACGCCTGCGGCCCGCAATTCTGTGTCTTCCCGCGTGTCCTTGCGGACAATGTTCGCTCTGCGGGAAAAGCCTGCCTGTGATCAGCAAAATCTCAGCCAAGGCTGGGATGATAAATATCCAGCCATCCAAGCGAGGGCCGGCAACGAACTCCTGAGTGACCGGCAGGATGACAAACAGTTTGAGGGGAGCGGACGATGCGGGCATCAAGTGCTGCGCCAGTCCAGACAACGGCAGCAGTCCTGGGTTCCACCGACACGGCCCCTCCGGCCGAGGAATGGGTCAGGCCAAGCTGGGAGGAAGTGGTGGAGAATCACTCCGCCAAGGTCTTCCGCCTTGCCTACCGACTCACGGGAAACAAGTTCGACGCCGAGGACCTCACCCAGGAAGTCTTCGTCAGGGTCTTCCGTTCGCTCGAAAACTTCAAGCCAGGCACACTCGACGGCTGGCTGCACCGCATCACCACCAACCTCTTCCTTGACCAGGCCCGTCGGAAGAGCCGCATACGCTTCGATGCCCTGGCCGAAGACGCCGAATCCCGGCTGCCCGGGCATGAACCCGGTCCCGAGCAGAGCTTCGAGCTGAACAACCTCGATCTTGACGTCCAGCGCGCCTTGGAAGAACTCCCCCCGGACTTTCGCGCCGCCGTCGTGCTTTGCGATCTTGAAGGCCTTTCCTACGACGAAGTTGCCGAAGCACTTGACGTAAAACTGGGGACAGTCAGGTCCCGCATCCACCGCGGACGGACAATGCTCCGTGAAAAGCTGGCGCACCGGGACCCGCGTCCAGTGCAAGCCCGCAAACCCCGGCTCAAGATGCCGCGCATCGCCGGACTCCTTTAGTCGCCGATGGGTTTACTGAAAGGACGACGCGGTGCTTTGACTCGGGGAAATATCCGGCACAGCCGCGCCCCGGGCCACCTGCAGCAATGTTCTCAATGCCACGCCGCGGTACTCCGGGAACGCCAATACCTGGAACGGCTTCGCCGTGCCGCCGTCCCCGAGGCCAGCCAGGATTTCACCAACAGGCTGATCGAACACACCCAGCGGTTGGCGCAAACCGATTTTCCGGAACGCCCTGCGCCCCAGCGAAGCGTGTGGCACGGTATCCGGCTTGCCAGCGCCGCGGCCGGCGGACTCGCCGTGAGTGCCGGAATCCTGGCGGTTGCAGCCTACGCGCTAGGCGGTGAAGTTGCGCCGCAGGCGTCCAACCGTGGAGAGCAGGAAGTCCGGACCCTGGTCAGTTCAACCGTGCCCGGAAACGCCGGAGAGCAACTCCCCGTGACAGGTTCGCAGTTGAGTCTGCCCGTGAGCGTAGCCGGGACGGTGAGCCTGAGCGAGCAGCAGTTGTCCGAACTGCGCAGAGACGGTTGGGCATGTCCCGAGATGGCAAGCATGGGATACCACGTGGTTTCCGCCCGGGCCTTGATGCAGGACGGGCACCCCGCCGTTGAACTGCACCTCAGCGACGGTGACCACCACGCCACCCTCGTGGAGCAGCACTTGGAGGGCAGCGGCGCTTCCGGGACCCAGCTCTCCATCACCCAGGGTGCCCCGTGGCAAGCCGTCTACTCCTCGCCGGTGGCCGTGCTGCGTTATTCCTCCGACATGCCTGCCAACCAGGCTGCGGGGGCCGTTCCTGAGCTCGTGAAGGCGGGCGATTCGCTGGTGGTGGGCCGGCCCGCAGAAAGCAGTTCAGAGACCTGGAATGAACGGCTGCAACGGGGACTCCATGCCCTGGCGGGCCTCGCGGGTTTCTGAGCGGACCAACGGACAAGGTAATCTTCGATACGTGTTTGGAATCAATGGCTCGGAGTTTCTCATCCTGCTGATCATCGGCGTCATCGTGATCGGCCCCAGCCGTTTGCCTGAATACACGCGGAAGCTGACGAATCTGGTCAAGGAACTGCGGCGCATGGCGTCCGGTGCCCGTGAACAGATCAAGGAAGAAGTCGGCATCGACATCGATGAAGTCGACTGGAAGAAGTATGACCCGCGCCAGTACGATCCGCGCCGGATCATCAAGGAAGCTCTGCTCGACGACGACACGAAGCCCGTCAGTGACGGTGCGCCCGCCGCTGTTGCAGCCGTGGACACCCCGGCAAAAGCTCCCGAGCGGGTTGTTGAACGGCTTTCCGTCGGTGAAAAGGCACCCTTCGACGCTGAGGCCACCTAGAAGCTATTTTGGCTGGATCCCGAGGGACATCCCGGCGAGGCCGCGCGGCTTGGCGTTGAGCTTGCCCGCGATGCCCTGAAGTGCCTGTGCGGCAGCCGTCTCCGGAGCCGTCAACACCACGGGGCGGCCCGCGTCTCCGCCTTCGCGCAGACGGATGTCCAAGGGGATCTGTCCCAACAGCGGAACGTCGGTTCCGACGGCGGCGCTCAACCGCTCAGCCAGCACCCGCCCGCCGCCGCTTCCGAACAATTCCATCCTGCCGCCGTCGGGCATCTCCAGGAAGGACATGTTCTCCACGACTCCCGCAAGCTTCTGGCCGGTCTGCGTTGCGATGGTTCCGGCCCTCTCGGCAACATCCGCCGCAGCGGCCTGCGGGGTGGTCACCACGAGGATTTCAGCGTTGGGAAGCAACTGCGCCACCGAGATGGCGATGTCGCCCGTGCCTGGCGGAAGATCCAGGAACAGGGCATCCAGATCGCCGAAATAGACGTCCGTAAGGAATTGCTCCAGTGCACGGTGGAGCATGGGCCCGCGCCAGGCCACCGCCTTGTTTCCGGAAACAAACATGCCAATCGAGATCACCTTCACGCCGAAGGCCACGGGCGGAAGGATCATGTCGTCCACCCGTGTGGGCTGCTGCGTGATTCCCATGAGGGCCGGGACGGAGAAACCGTGGACATCGGCGTCGACGATTCCTACGCGCAGTCCCTGCGCAGCGAGGGCACACGCAAGGTTGACCGTCACCGAGGACTTTCCCACACCGCCCTTGCCGCTGGCGACGGCGAAGACCTTCGTCAGGGATCCCGGCTCGTTGAAGGGGATTCCGCGTTGTCCGCCGGCGCCCCGCAGCCGCTCCTTGAGGGCGTCGCGTTGCGGCTGCGTCATCACCTTGAGTTCGACCTCGACGCCCGTCACGCCCGGAACCCTCGCAAGGGCAGCGGTGGCGTCGGCCGTGATCGTCTCACGCAGGGGGCAGCCGGCGATGGTCAGCAGCACCGCAACCCGGACGGTTCCGTCCGGGTTGGCCTCGACCGAATCCAGCATCCCCAACTCCGTGATGGGACGGCGGAGTTCGGGATCGATGACGGTTGCCAAGGCAGCGTTGAGGGCCTCGGCAGATGGTGTGCTCATGGCTTGGATGTTCAGCTTTCAGGCTGGGCGGGGGAACCCGGGCTCGGCGAGGTGCCGACTGTTGAGAGTCCGGATTCTGCTTGGGTTGCGCTGGAATGCGCAGGGTGGATTTTCGGGATCTGCTGTGTGCGGGGATTACGCTGTTTGTCGCGCTTTTCCTTGGCCTTGTCTTTGGCTTTCTCGCCATTGTTCGCGCCATCGCGATTGTTCGTGCCCATTTCTTCCTGGGCTTCGAGCAGATCCGACAGCAGCGAGCGGAGTTCGGCACGCACGTAGTCCCTGGTGGCGACCTCGCGCAGGGCGATACGAAGAGCCGCGACCTCGCGGGTCAGGTATTCGGTGTCCGCAAGATTGCGTTCGTCACGGGCGCGGTCCTGCTCGATTGTCACGCGGTCCCTGTCATCCTGGCGGTTCTGGGCCAACAGGATCAGGGGCGCAGCGTAGGAGGCCTGCGTGGAGAAGAAAAGATTGAGGAGGATGAACGGGTAGGGATCCCATTGGAAGCCGAAGAGGCCAACAACGTTGAACGCGATCCAGACGATCACGAAGATCGTCATGTAGAACAGGAAATTCGCCGTACCCATGTACCGGGCGAAGCGCTCGGCAAATCGGCCGAAGGCATCGGGATCGCTGCCGAAATTCGGCAACATGCGCGAACGCAGCTCGAGCGGTGTGTCCAGTCCTCCGCTGGTGGGCTTCTCAGCCAATTCGGCCTCCTAGTTTCCTGATCGGGGCTCCGTCTTCGTGGGTTCGCCAGTCGTCCGGGAGCAAATGGTCCAGGAGGTCATCAACAGTCACCGCCCCCACGAGGCGACCGGCGCTGTTCACGACCGGGAGGGAGTTGAGGTTGTAGGAGGCCATGGTGTGGCTGACCTCGCTGACGCTTGCGTGATCGGAAACCGGCTCAAGGTTCTTGTCCACGATGCTGCCCAGCTGTTCGGGCGGGGCGCTGCGGAGCAATTGCTGGATGTGAACGACGCCGAGGAAACGTCCCGTGGGGGTCTCCAGCGGCGGACGGCAGATAAAGATGGCCGAGGCCAGGGCGGGTGAGAGCTCCTCGCTGCGCACATGGGCCAGCGCTTCAGCGACCGTGGCTTCCGGGGGCAGGATGACGGGGACCGGGGTCATGAGGCCGCCGGCAGTGTCTTCGTCATACTGCAGAAGCCTGCGGACGTCGTCAGCCTCGTCGGGCTCCATCAGGAGCAGCAGTTCCTCGGCCTTCGCGGAAGGCAGGTCTGCCAACAGGTCCGCGGCGTCGTCCGGGTCCATCTCTTCCAGCACGTCGGCTGCGCGTTCGTTGTCCAGGGCGGACAGGAGGGTTACCTGGTCTTCTTCCGGCAATTCCTGGAGCACGTCGGCGAGGCGTTCGTCCTGCAGCTCGCTGGCCACTTCGATCCGTCGCTTGTCCGACATCTCCTGGAGCGCGTCCGCGAAGTCGGCCGGTTTGAGGTCCTCGTGCGTGGCGACGAAGTGGCTGGCGCCCTGGGGATCGTTCTCGGAGCCCTGCAGCGTATCCGCCCAGTCCACCAGCAGTGTGTGACCGCGGCGCAGCCCCCGAAGCCTGGAGGTAGACGTCCCGCGTCGAACGAAAAGTTTGGAGACCAGCCAGTCACCATTGCGCTGCTGGTCCATGGCGATGTCTTCGATGATGGCGTCGCCGCTGCCGTCCTTGAGCGTCACCTTGCGGTCGAACAGCTCGCCGACCACCAGCTGCTCAGCACCGCGTTGCTGGAAGCGGCGCAGATTGACCAGGCCGGTGCAGATAATCTGGCTCTGGTCCATTGATGTCAGCCTGGTCATGGGTACGAAGACGCGCTTCTTGCCCGGAACTTCGACGACGATACCCACCGCGTGCGGCGCCCCGCGCAAGCCGCGGGAGAGCACCACGACGTCGCGCAGCCGGCCCAGGCGATCGCCCAGGGGGTCGAAAACGTCGAGGCCGAGCAAGCGCGCAACAAAGATGCGTGAAGGATTTGTGCTCACCCTTACAGGCTACCGAGTCTGCTCTCTTTTAGCTGAATTTCAGCCGGTTCACATGTGTATGGGACAGAATGGGGGTATGGCGAACATTTTCGGTGCCCCTAAGGCCACGGAGGAATCCCGCAGCGTCCCCAAGGGCGACACTGTGGGCTCTTACACTTCCTATCTCGATGCCCAGAAGGCGGTGGATTATCTTGCCGACCAGCAGTTCCCCGTCCAGCATGTCTCCATTGTCGGAAACGACCTCAAAATGGTGGAGCGGGTCACGGGACGGCTCAGTTACCCCCGGGTCGCTTTGTCCGGCGCCCTGAGCGGTATGTGGTTCGGCCTGTTCGTGGGCGTCATGCTTTCGTTCTTTACCCCGGCCGGCGGCCCCTTCTCGATTGTGACGTCGGTTCTCATGGGTGCGGCATTCTTCATGCTCTTCGGGATCGTCACCTACGCTGCGCAGCGCGGGAAGCGGGACTTCACCTCCACCAGCCAGGTAGTGGCGACGAACTATGACGTCATTGTCGCGCTTGAGGCATCACACGAAGCCCGCCGTCTCCTTCACCAGCTGCCGATGAATCCTTCCGAGGCAGCCTTCGGCCGGCCGCCGCAGGCATACACGCCGCAGGACTACCGGAACCCGCCGGTCCATCCGAACGCACCACAGGGCCCGGCCCCGGAACGTCCAGCGTCCTGGCAGGACCCTTATGGCCAGCGTGGACCCGAAGCCGGACAGGGAACGGCCGGCGAGCCCGCCCAGCCTGCCCCGGCCCCGCGGCCTGCCGGCGTTCGCTACCCGGACCTTCCCGACGGCCGCCCGCAGTACGGTGTACGGGTGAACGAACCCGGAACCGGCGAGCAAGCCGCCAACGGTGAGGACCCGGCCAAGCAGTAGCTATTGCGGGACAGGGGCCGAATGGCCACCCAGGCCGCTATCGGCCATTACTCAGCCCTCAGGGCAGCTACCGGCTCTATTCGAGCCGCCCTGCGGCTCGGTCCTATCGCCGCAAGGCATAACGCCGTCAAGGTGACAATTGCGATTCCACTGAATGCCAGGACGGTGACAGCAGGACTCAGGGTTACGCCGAGTGCCCCGGCGACAAGCTGGGTCAGGACCCACCCGGCCAACTGACCAACGAGAAGGCCCCCTGCCAAGGACGCAATTCCGATCAAGAGCGCGTCAGCGGCAACGAGCCTCGTTATGTCGCCTCGGGTGGCACCAACCGCGCGCAGCATCCCGAACTCTTTCTCCCGGCGAGCGACGCCGACTGAGAACAGACCGGCGGCGCCGATCGCGCCGAGACTAAGCGCAAGGACCACGATGCCGAAGGCAACTCCGGCGTACGAACCGAGCTCTGATTCTGCGCGCTCCCTCATTTTGGCGGCCGTGATCACCGAAACCCCAGGGATGTCGGCAACCGAATCAGCGATCAGGTCCCGGAGCGCTGCGACGTCGACGCCCGGCTTCGCTTCCACATTCCAGCCGTTGGATCCAGTGATTCCGAGCTCGTCTGCGGTGTCGCGACCCATCACCACCTGGTTCCCCGTTGCCAAGGATGCAAACGTCCCAACGACGCGAAGCGAGAGGGTCTTCCCGGCCCGACTTAATCTGACAGTGTCGCCCAAGGAAATGTCGTTGCTCGCGGCGAGAGCTTCAGGAATGATGACCGCACCTCCATTTTTCAGGGCAAGGGGTGCGGACCCGTCACTTCCTTGGCGCCATGGAAGCTGAGCTGTGGCGAAGTAGCTGTTTGGATCAACAGCCAGGATTGCAATCTGGCTCGTCGTGCCCTGGAACTCTAATGCTCCCCGGTCCCAAACGGTGTCGGAAACCCTGTTGATCATTTGAATCGACCCCAGACGTTCGTCTAATTTTTCCGTGATGGGTGTCGTGGACGAAATTTGAACGTCGGCCCCGAATTGGCGGGCAATCTGTTCCATCATCGCGCTCCTTACCGAGCCGACCCCGATCACAAGGGCTGCACCCAGGCAGACGACAACGCCCATGATGGCCGTCGTGGAGTCGAGCGACGCGTGTTTGCGCAGGCGCTGAGCCGCGGCCCTGCCGGTCCATCCCTTGAAGATCTGTAGCCTGGTGGCGGCGACGAGAATTAACGGGGCGAGGAAACCAACAGCGGCCAGCGAGAGGGCGACGCCAACGACCTTTACGACGACGGAGTCAAGCCAGTAGCTGCCGACTCCCAATATGAGGAAAATGATGCCGACGACGGCACGGAGTCTCTGCCCGGACCTGCGCTCCGCGACTTCAGGCGAGATGGCCAAAAGAGGGGCCTGGCGTAGCACTTTGACTAGCGCCCGGGCCGCCCCGGCGCAGCCCGCAGCGATGCCGCTCGTGATGGCAAGCAGAAATTCCCAAAGTCCGGCCGCTACAGTTGCCGGAGGTATGTTGCCGATCAACGAGAGGACTTGGTTGAGGATCCAGCTGACGCCAAACCCAAGCCCCAACCCGAGCACCGAGCACGCGAACGCAAGCATCAGCGCCTCACACAGGACGGCGCCTGCCAGCCAGGAACCGCGGGCACCGACAGCCCTCATGACTCCGTAGGTCAGGCGGCGGGCATTCACCACGGATTGGAACGCCGTCGCTGATAGGAGGATGGAGATTCCGAGGACGGTGCAGGAGGCGATCATCAAGATGAGTGAAACAACCGCGATGAGGGGACCGAGGGTCGAGTTGAGGGCAGAAGTGTCCTGCACTTTGAACAGGGGAGGCAGGCTGGACGAATACTCGCTCTGCCAGCGTTCCGCGGAGTGTCCGGCCGCCAGCTGGATGTCAATTCTTGATACCTGGCCCTGCTGGTTGAATATCATCTGGGCGTAAGACAAATCGATAAAGATGTTGTCGTATGCCAGCGGACCAAGAACCCTGCCATTGAACACGCCCGCGACGCGAAGTTGCGTAGTCCCGTCGCTCGACGCGACCACCAACGAATCGTTTACGTCCACCCCTAGGCGCGATGCGACGTCAGCCGGAACCAGGGCCTCGGGCTTGTTTACGGCAGGGAGCCGGCCCCGAAGCTCGAGCCTCATGAGTTGAAGCTCTGTGTTGAACGTGGCCGGGTAACCCGTGACCACGAGCTGGTGGCCTATGCCAACCGTTCCCGCGGGCCGGACGCTCGAAGTCCGAGCCAGAGTCGGTATCCACGTCGCAACGCCAGGGAGGTCCGCTATTTCCGCAACTGCGCTCTCGGGAGCCGTGGTCCCGGGAATAGCCGGCACTACCGCCACGTCGCCCACGCCGGATAATGAACCAACCCCTTGTGAGAGCTGGTCGTTGATAGTTTTCGATGTGAGCAGAGTGCCGAAAATGAGGGCAACGCCGAACACCAGCGCAACAGCCGCGACTCCATATCGTTGAAAATCAAAGCGAAGTTGCCGCAAACCACGAGCGAATGCGCTCATCATGGTGAGAATCTCCCTCCTGCTGTGGCGTGTTGAGGGTCAGGTCAAGTTGATCAAAGATCTTCCCGTCCCGCAGCGCGATGATCCGGTCGGCATAGCTAGCAGCATGTGGATCATGGGTGACCATCAGCCCGCTGGTACGACGATCGTCTCCAATCGCGTCGCGAATCAGGCCGAGAACAATATCCCTATTCCTTGAGTCGAGGCTTCCCGTCGGTTCATCGGCGAGGACGATGCTGGGACTCCCAAACAGCGCTCGACCTACGGCGACCCGCTGACGTTGCCCTCCTGACAACTGATCGGGAAATCTATCGGCATATTCAAGCAGTCCCAGCTGATCGAGGACCACCAGCGCATCTGCTCGCCAACGAAAGCCTCTTTGACCGGAAACAATCGATGACAAAGCGACGTTCTCCACCACCGTCATGCTTGGAACAAGGTGAAATGCCTGGAAAATGAATCCGATATTCTCCCGCCGGAAGATTGTCTTCTGCTTTTCGTCCAACCCGGATACCCGGAGTCCTGCTACGTCGATACTCCCCGCAGTCGGGGAATCGATTCCACCGACCAATTGGAGCAGGGTTGACTTGCCGGATCCAGATGGTCCAATGACGGCGACAAGTTCACCAGGCCGGACCTCCAGCTCAACAATGTCTAGAGCAGCTTTCTCGTTTCCGGCCCCGTCGTCATAGTGGCGACGAACGCCTTTGAGGGAAATGGCGGGAATGCTGCCGGTCATGTCTCGATGGTCCAGACCTGGGGGAGCATCCGGTCAAATTCAAACCACATCTCCCATTCTCCGACGTCTCCGGCAAGAAGCTCCGACTCAATGACATCCCAAACGGCCAGCAGAGAGCGGCGACGTTCATGCCGAGATTCCGGCGCCGGAACAGCAGGATGGTATTTGAGTCGAAACCGGCCGTTGCCGATGGCCCTGAGCGTGAGGGGGACCATAGGGGCACGGGAAACATCGCTCAGGATAACCGGACCTGTGGGAACCATGATGGTCGTCCCCAAGAATGGAATTCGGGCATGGTGTTCACCCACCCCACGAGGGTCCAGTTCAGGGAACATGGAAAAGATCCTGCCTTCACGCAGGGCCGTCAGACCAGAGCGCATCGCAGATGTGCTCCCGAGCTGGATCCCGCGGAAGTCCAAATCAGGAAAGGACGCTGCGCGGATCTCGTCAAAATTCATCCGATTGTAGAGCGTCGTCGTCGGCATTTCATATGCGAGCATGGGAATTGCCAGATATGAGGGTCCCAGATGCAGCGGGAGCGCGATGACCCCTCGGCCAGAGGATGCCGCTTGGTGAAGGTGCTCGCGTCCATCGACGGTGACAACGTCGCGGAACAGGGTCTCAGGCTCTTTCATCCACAGATTGATGAAAGTCGATTCAAACTGCAGCTTCGGTCCGTAGCCAGCAAAGCTCGTGGCGTGCAGTTCCTTGTCAAAGCCTTCAAGCCCCGGGACAGCATTCATGAAATCCAAGGCCCGGGCCCTCAGGACCTCGAAACTGTCTACGTCCGGTTGTTTTGCCCGGTAGATGGGCCGATCGAGGGCGTCCAGCTCCTTCATGAGCTTCCACGCGCCAGCGGGCCCAGCGGCATGGATCGCCTCATAGAAATTCTTGTGCTTTGGAAATTCGAAAATATTGAACAGTGGCAAGCGCACGCAGTCCCCCCAAATTCAGTGTTGTTCGTATCCTTGCTATCTCAGGCGGTTCGTTGGTGGCGAAGCACAAGCCTCGCCACCAAACGAACCGCGTCGTTAGGTCAGGTGCACAGGCACCCGCTGTTACAGGCCAGGGTGGCTCCCGCCTCCAGCACATCTTCTGAGATCATCTCCATGTGTGTTCACCTCCTTGCTTTGACTGATTCGAAGATGGAGAGATGCCGCTTCGCAGCATGGCAACAGCACCAAAAGGCGGATCGTCTGTCGGGGCTGCGCCTAGGAGGAGGGTACAAGTGCCGAAGGGCGTCTCCGTGTGGATTTCGCCAATCTAAGTGGTCAAATCCGCAAATCTCAGTGTAAAAATCCCGAAATTAAGTGGACGGCAGCCGCCATCTACGTGTTGGCTCGGGATTTCATGACGAGGGACCCAGCTCGATGGATGCTGTGAAGAGGAAACGATATGCCTCCTACCAGAGCGAATGGGGTACTGTTGCGCCGAACCTGCTGAACACGGACTTCGAAGCCAACGCCCCGAACTAGAAGTGGGCTACGGACGTGACAGAGTTCACCGCCCGAGACCGGACGCTCTACCTGCCACCGGTGATGGACCTCTTCGACCGGCAGATCATCTCCTATTCGATCGGGTCCTCCCCGAACTTGGAGCTCACCAACGCTTCACTGCGCGAATAAATCGCGGGTACAACTCCGAGCGGATCTCCACAAAGCTCGAGGGCCTGAGCCCGGTGCAAAACCGTGCTCAGGCCCTCGCGGCCTAGACTCTTTTTTGGCCAGCCCAGCTTCAGGGCTACCGGATCAACATCCGGTAGCCCTCCTCTTGCGATTGCTCAGCAGTTACGCTTCGGCGTCCTGGTAGATGCCCGCCATCCAGGACTCGACGTCGTCGGCCTTGCGGGGGAGAGCGGCGCTGAGGTTTACCGGGCCGTCTGCCGTCATCAGGATGTCGTCCTCGATCCGGACGCCGATTCCTCGGTATTCCTCCGGAATGGCAAGGTCCTCGTTCTTGAAGTAGAGCCCGGGTTCGATGGTGAACACCATGCCCTCGGTGAGTACGCCGTCCAGGTACAGGTCACGCCTGGCCTGGGCACAGTCGTGGACGTCCAGGCCCAGGTGGTGGCTCGTACCGTGCGGCATCCAGCGGCGGTGCTGCTGGCCTTCGGTACTGATGGCTTCCTCGACGGAGACCGGAAGCAGGCCCCACTCGGCCAGGCGCTCTGCGAGGACCGTGGTGGCCGCAGTGTGGATATCGCGGAACTTTACGCCCGGCTGGGCCGCGGCGAATCCGGCGTCGGCTGCATCAAGGACGGCTTCGTAGACCTTGCGCTGGACGTCGGAGAACTTTCCGTTGGCGGGAATGGTGCGCGTGACGTCGGCGGTGTAGAGCGAATCTGCCTCCACGCCGGCGTCGAGCAGCACGAGTTCCCCGGCGTTGACCTTGCCCGTGTTCCGCGTCCAGTGCAGCACCGTGGCGTTGTTTCCGGCAGCAGCGATGGTGTCGTAGCCGAGCTCGTTCCCTTCTTCACGGGCACGCGCGAAGAAAGCACCTTCGATGACGCGCTCGCCGCGGTGGTGGGTCATGGCGCGGGGGAGGGCGCGGACGACGTCGGCGAAACCCTCCACGGTCGCGGACACGGCGATCTTCATTTGCTCGATTTCCCAGGCGTCCTTGAGCAAGCGCAGCTCGGAAAGCGCCTCGCTCAGCAGCTCGTCGAGGGCATCGAGTTCGCCGAGGTCCAGGTTTTCCGGATCCTTGGCTGTGTTGTAGCGGGCGGTGTCCACGAGGGCATCGATGTTCTCGTCGACTTTGCGGACCAGGCGGATGGAGATGCCACCGATTTCCGGGGCACCTACGTTCTTCGTGATGGCCATCTCGAGTTCATCGATGTGCGCGGTCCTGAGCCCGAGGCGCGCTTCGAATTCGGCGAGCGTCGGGCGAGCGCCGATCCAGAACTCGCCGGAACGCGAGTCGGCATAGAACTGTTCCGTGTCCCGGCCGGCCAGCGGACGGAAGTAGAGCGTCGCGAGGTGGTTGCCGCCGTCGTCGCCGGTTCCCTCCTCGACAGGTTCCAGGACCAGCACGGCATCGGGCTCGTGGTCCAGGCCCAAGCCCGTGAGGTGGGCAAAGCCGGAGTGGGGGCGGAAGCGGTAGTCGCAATCGTTCGAGCGGACCTTGAGCGGGCCCGCCGGTACGACGAGGCGCAGGCCCGCGAACTTGTCGGAGATGGCCCGACGACGCGTGGCGGCATGGTCTGCGACGGCGTCACGCGCAGGGGTCACCTGCGGCGCTGGCGCCCAATTGCTGGCCATGAACGCCTTGAAGGCATCGGATGTGGGCCGCTGGGAGCGGTTGTTGACGCGCTCCTCCAGGGGCTGGGAGGCTGTGGTTTCACCGTTTTGGGTGTTATCTGCATCGTTCACCGTCCAATAGTCCCATCAAGGCCGATACTAGGCCAGCGGCGCAACGGTCCAAGCCGTCCCTCATCAAATACGCTTGGAAAGTGAAGATCGACCTGCACGCGCACTCCAATGTTTCCGACGGGACCGAGGCTCCCGCGGGAGTGATCGCTTCCGCATCTGCCGCGGGGCTGGATGTGGTGGCCTTGACCGACCACGATTCCACTGACGGATGGGAGCAGGCCTCCGTCGCAGCCCTCGAATTCGGGGTGGCTTTCGTGCCGGGGATGGAGATTTCGTGCCGCACTCGGGAGGGGATCAGCGTCCATCTGCTGAGCTACCTCCATGATCCCGGACACCCCGGCCTGCTCGAGGAAATCACCAAAGCGAAAGACGCGAGGCTCACCCGTGCCAAGCGCATGGTCACGCTCCTGGCCGAGGACTACCCCTTGAGCTGGGACGATGTCATCCATCATGTGGCTCCCGGTGCCACTGTGGGCCGGCCCCACATCGCCGACGCCCTCGTGGCGGCCGGTGCGGTCGAGAGCCGCTCGGAGGCGTTCACCGCGATCCTGACGTCGCACTCGCGCTACTTCGTGCAGCACTACGCACCGGACCCGGCGCTCGCCGTCGAGCTCGTCCGGGCGGCGGGCGGTGTCCCCGTCTTCGCGCATCCGGTGGCCTCGGCCCGTGGCCGGGTGGTCGGGGAACGGACCTACGGGGAAATGATCGATGCGGGCCTCATGGGCCTGGAGGTGGAACACCGCGACAACCCGGAGGAGGGCCGCGTGTTCCTGCGGCGACTGGCTGCCGAACACGGGCTGTTCATCACCGGTTCGTCCGACTACCACGGAACCGGCAAACCCAATCTGCTCGGGGAGAACCTGACGTCCCCCGAGGTCCTGGCCCGCATCGAGGAACTGGGCACGGGGAGTTCGGTGGTCCGCTAGCCAGGGTAGAAAGCGGCCTTGCCGTCCAGGCGCTTCCGCATCACTTCGATGGCCGGGGCGTTCTGGTCCACGCACACGAACTTGCGCTCGAGTTTCGCCGCGACCGAACCGAGCGTGCCTGAGCCTGCGAAGAAGTCGAGGCACCAGTCTCCCGGCCGGCTGGACGCGGTGACGATCCGCCGGACCAGGCCTTCGGGCTTTTGCGTCGGATAGCCGGTCTTTTCCCGGCCGGTCGGGGAAACGATGGTGTGCCACCAAACGTCCGTGGGAAGCTTCCCAAGCTCCCTTTTGGCCGGCGTCACGAGACCCGGCGCCATGTACGGCTCACGGTCGACCTCGGCGTTGTCGAAGTGGTACTTCGCAGGGTTCTTGACGTACACGAGGATGTTGTCGTGCTTGGTGGGCCAGCGGTTCTTGGCGCGTGCGCCGTAGTCGTAGGCCCAGATGATCTCATTCAGGAAACACTCCCTGCCGAAGATCGAGTCCAGCATGACCTTGGCGTAGTGCACTTCGCGGTAGTCCAGATGCAGGTACAGGGTGCCGTCGTCGGCGAGCAGCCGCCAGGCCTCCACGAGCCGGGGTTCCAGGAAGGACCAGTAGTCGCTGAAAGCGTCGTCGTATTTGTGCAGGGCGCCCTTGATGGTGTCATAGGAGCGTCCCTTGAAGCCGACGCGGTCGCCGTCGCCGTCGGCGTTGCGGACCATGCGCGTTTCCTGGCGGCTCTGGACCCGGCCCGTATTGAAGGGCGGGTCCACGTAAATCAGTGTGAAGGCGCCGTCCGGCAGCGTCGGGAGGAAATCCGCGTTGTCCGCGTGAACCACCAAATTGCTGCCGTCCGGCGCCCAAACAATGTCAGTCATCGAGGCCGTTAAGCCTCGGTGCTCTCACCGGATCCACCGGAAGCGGACACCACTTCGCCGTTGCGGCGGCGGGTGCGGGAACGGCGTGCGCGGGACGGCTTGTCCGCGCCCTCGCCGGACTGTGCCTGCCCGGATTGGGGCTCGGCAGACTGAACTGAACCTTCAGCGGGGGCTGCGTCGCCTTCGGAGGTACGACGGCGGCGGGTGCGGTTGCGTGCGCCCTCACCGTCTCCTTCGCGGGACGGAGCGTCGCCTGACCTGGGAGCGCGGCGTGCGCCTTCACGGCCGCCATCACGCCCGCCGTCGCGGCCCGTGCGTCCACGCCCGGAATCGCCGCCGGAACGGGAGTTCTTCTTGCCCGTCTCGCCCAGGTCTTCCAGGACCTCGGCGTCGACGCCCGCGAGGGTGCGCTTGTCGCGGGGCAGGCGGCCCTTGGTGCCTGCGGGGATGTCCAGTTCCTCGAAAAGGTGCGGCGACGAGGAGTAGGTTTCCACGGGCTCCGGGTAGCTCAGGCCCAGCGCCTTGTTGATCAGGCCCCAGCGCGGCATGTCGTCCCAATCGACGAACGTCACGGCCGTGCCCTTGTTGCCTGCGCGGCCGGTGCGGCCAACGCGGTGCAAGTAGATCTTTTCGTCTTCGACGCACTGGTAGTTGATCACGTGCGTGACGTCATCGACGTCGATGCCGCGGGCCGCGACGTCAGTGGCCACGAGGACGTCCACCTTGTTGTTGCGGAAGGCCCGGAGTGCCTGCTCGCGGGCGCCCTGGCCAAGGTCACCGTGGATGGCGGCGGCCGCGAAGCCGCGGTCCACGAGTTCTTCGGCAACCTTGGCCGCGGTGCGCTTGGTCTTGGTGAAGATGATGGTCCGGCCGCGGCCGCGGGCCTGGAGGATGCGGGCGACGACCTCGACCTTGTCCATGCTGTGGGCACGGTAGATGAGCTGCCGGATGTCCCGCTTGGTCAGGCCTTCGTCGTCAGGGTCGGCGGCACGGATGTGCGTGGGCTGCGTCATGTAACGGCGGGCCATGGCGATGACCGGGCCGGGCATGGTGGCCGAGAAGAGGAGGGTCTGGCGGACGGCGGGTGTGCCGGCAATCAGGGTTTCGACGTCGGGAAGGAAGCCGAGGTCGAGCATCTCGTCCGCTTCGTCGAGAATCACCATGCGAACGTTCTTCAGGTTCAGGTGCTTCTGCTTGTAGAGGTCGATCAAACGGCCGGGCGTGCCCACAACAACCTCGACGCCCTTTTGCAGGGCTTCGATCTGGGGCTCGTAGGCGCGGCCGCCATAGATGGTGGCGATGCGGGCGTTCCGCTTCCGGGATGCCGTCTGCAGGTCGTTGGCAACCTGAACGGCGAGTTCGCGGGTAGGAACAATCACGAGGGCCTGGGGTGCACCCGGGACAGCGAGCTTGTCGTGGCCGGCGTCGCCGGGTCCAACGACGCGCTGCAGCGCCGGAATGCCGAAACCGAGGGTCTTTCCGGTACCGGTCTTGGCCTGGCCGATGATGTCGTGACCGCCCAGCGCGACCGGGAGGGTCATGGCCTGGATGGGAAACGGGTGGGTGATTCCGGCGTCGGCGAGGGATTCAACGATGTCGGCGCGGACGTTGTAGTCGGCGAAGGTCTTTTCTGCGATCTCGTGGGGTGTCTCGTCCGAGGAAATGGTTTCCTCGGGTTCGATCGTTTCGGTTCCGTCTGTCAGAACTTCATGGGTGTGCAATTCACTCACAGTGGAGTTTTCCTTATTCATTTGGGCTGCGCTGCGTGCTCAACGGTTGTGGCAGGGCCGTTCCGGAGCACGGATGGGCGCAAGCAAATCCAGTGGAAGCCGATCGCGGGCTATCTAAATACTGGCACTGGGGACCAGCTGGTGTATCTCAAGATCGCGTAGGGGCGGGCTTGTTGATGTCAAAAAATTAACTGAATCAACGACCGGGCATCCATTACTACTCACCCAGTCTAGCGTCTGGGGGCGATAATCCCCGGATCGCGGCTCCGGCCCTGCGGACGGAATGCGCTAGGGGAGCAGTTCGAAGGTGATTTGGCGGGTGGCAATGTCCGCGTCGAGCAGTTTCACGCGGACCTTCGTGCCCGACTCCATTTCGCCGTCGCAACGGGCGGTGACCGCGGGCTCGGCGATCTGGACGATGCCGTAAGGGCCGTGCGGGGTTCCGTTCCCATTGCCATTGCCGTTGTTGCCGTTGGTGCTGTTCCCGTTGCCGTTTCCGTTGTTCCTGGCCGGTTTCGATCCGGAAATCACGACCGCGTCGAATTCCTGTCCGATGTGGTTGACAAGGAGCGCTGCCTCGACGGTGTCCAGGGCGAGGCGCTCCATTTTGGCGGCAAGCTGGTCGGATGACGCCATGATCTCGGGCAGGCTCGGCAAAGCATGCCGGGCCCATGCAGGGATCTCTGTTCCATTGCTCAACGCTTCGCAGATGACCAGCACGAAACGATCGACAAGGCGGCGCAACGGCGCGGTGGTGTGGGCATACGGAGCCCCGATGGCTGACTGCATGACGCTTCCGGGCACCTCGCCGTCGAAAGGCGTGTAGCCGGCACCACGGAAAAGCAGCCCCGCTGAATGGAGGATGGCGAGTTGCCGCGGGTCCTTTGCGTCGAGGGTCCGCAGGTACTCTCCATAGCTGGTCCCCTCGGTCCAGGGCTTCCCGAGTGCCCCGGTTTGCCGTTTGAAATGGAGCAGCGAGCGCTCATCGGGGGCGGGCATGGTACGCAGGATTCCCACTTTGCCGTCGAGCATCAACTGGGCGGCGGCCATCCCGGTCATGAGCGAAATCTGGGCGTTCCAATCCTCCACCGGCAGCGAGG
Organism: Arthrobacter sp. NPDC080031; assembly: GCF_040702485.1. Lineage (NCBI taxonomy): Bacteria > Bacillati > Actinomycetota > Actinomycetes > Micrococcales > Micrococcaceae > Arthrobacter > Arthrobacter sp. NPDC080031. The sequence continues at coordinate 192,376 of NZ_JBFBLA010000006.1, read as the reverse complement.
GAGCGGCGACGATCCTGTACCCCTCGCCGTCGGGCAGTTGGACGATTTCCTGCTCGGGCATGTTCAGGCTGGCTCCGCCGCGGCGGCGTTCGAGTTCCACCCGCTTGAGCCCGACTTCCTTGAGCAGTTGCAGGACGGGATCAGCCGTTCCGGAATCGATCGCCCGCTGCACGCCCTTGTAGTCGAGCTTGGCGCGGCTTCGTATGCTCGCCCGACGCACGGAGACCGTGCGGAACTCCGCCTCGGCATCGAGTTCGAAGTCCCACACGAACGCGCCGCACGTCTGGCCGGCCAGCAAGCTCCCGGCATGCTCGCTGATGATCTCGGGGTGCAGCGGTATGCGGCCGTCCGGGGCATAGTACGTTTGCCCGCGGCGGCGCGTCTCGGCGTCGAGCGCGCCTCCCGGGGGCACAAAGGAGGGCACATCGGAGATGGCGTAGAGAACCCTGTAACCATCACCGGACCGGTCAATGAAGAGGGCCTGGTCGAGATCCGTGGAAGAGGCCGGGTCGATCGTGATGAACGGAACGTCCGTGCAGTCCTGCTCCGGCAGGGTGTGTCCGGAAACCGCGGCTTCGGCGTCCCGCAGCGCTTCAGCGGGATAACCTGCGGGCAGCTCGAGTTCAGTCCGAAGCGCCGCCAGCGCTTCCGCGAGCCGGTTCGACGTTTCACTGACATTCGGGGCTAACCGCTGATGTGACACGAAAGTCAGGGTAACTCCAAAATCTTCCGGAGTCTCGCTAGGCCGCCGCTGCGTCCAAGGCAGCCAGGAGTGCCCGGGCCGCCGCCGTCGGATCCTCCGCCTCAGTGATGGCGCGGACCACCACGATGCGGCTCGCGCCGGCCCGCACGACCTCTTCCACGTTGCTGAGATCGATGCCGCCGATCGCAAACCAGGGGAGCACAACCCCGCCGACGGTCTCTTCGTCTGCCTGCTTCACCGCGTTGGCGGCGTACTTCACCAGATCGAGCCCGACGGCGGAACGTCCCGGCTTGGTGGGCGTGGCCCACACGGGCCCGACGCAGAAGTAGTCCAGGCCGCTGCGGCCCGGCGACGCCGCGATGGCTGCGTCAATCTGATCCGGCGTGTGCGTGGAGAGGCCGATGATGGTGCGGTCGTGGAGCAGCTTGCGGGCCGAGCGCAGCGGAATGTCCTTTTGGCCGATATGGAACACCGGTGCGCTGGAGAGGGACGCCACGTCCGCGCGGTCGTTGACTGCCCAGAGACGGCCATGACGGTGCGCAACGGATTGCAGTATCTCCAGGAGTTCCAGTTCCTCGGCCGCTTCAATCGTCTTGTCACGCAGTTGGATGATGTCCACGCCGCCCTCGAATGCGGCATCGACAAACTGCTCAAAATCACCCTGTTGCTTCCGGGCGTCGGTGCAGAGGTACAGGCGGGCGGTGGTGTGGACATCGTGCGGGGTCATGGAAACAGAGTAGTTCCTCTAAACTGGGCTGGTACCGCGGGAGCCGCGGCGGCAGTCACAATCGCCGCGCGGCTGAGAGGGCTTCAGCGCCGACCGCTTGACCTGATCCGGCTAGTACCGGCGTAGGGAAGGACTCCATGGACGAAGTAAACACCCAGCACGGACCCCTGCACGCGGACGTGGCGGTGATCGGGGGCGGTGTCATTGGCCTCGGCATCGCGTGGGAAGCCCGCCGGGTCGGCCGCTCGGTGGTCCTGATCGATCCCGCACCGGCGAGCGGCGCCACCTTCGCGGCGGCGGGCATGTTGGCGCCCGTCAGCGAACTGCATTACCAGGAAGAGGACCTCCTGGAGCTCATGCTCGAATCGTCGGCATTGTGGCCGGACTTCGAACGCAATGTGACCGGCTCACGCGGCGGACGCGGCACGGGTTACCGTACGACGCCAACCCTCGCCGTCGGTGCCGACGCTGCGGACCGCCGGGCGCTCGCCGACCTCCGGGATGTCCAGCTGGCCAACGGCCTGGTGGTGGAATCCGTGCCGCTGCGCGAAGCCCGGGAGCGTGAGCCGCTGTTGAGCCCGCAGATTTCCTGTGCCTTCGACATCCCAGGCGACCACCAAGTGGATCCGCGCCGGCTTTCGGCTGCGATTCTCGGCGCGCTTGCAGACCACCTGCCCGGCGATTCCAGCTGGATCGCAGGGGCCGAGGGCGGTTTTGCGGTCCGGGACACCGCGGCTGGCCTCTTGTGGGAGGGCGGGCGCGTCGTCGGGGTTGTGCTCGACTCAGGCATCGAAGTGCACGCCACCGAAACAGTGGTAGCCAACGGACTTGATACCGCGCGCTTGAACGGCCTGCCGGATGGATTGTCGCTCCCGCTGCGTCCGGTGTACGGCGACATTCTGCGGCTGCGCGTCCCGGAGCAGCTGCAACCCCTTGTCACCGCCACGGTCCGTGGGATCGTGCGCGGAGTGCCCGTGTACATCGTCCCCCGCGACGACGGGACCGTGGTGATCGGCGCGACTCAACGCGAAGACGGCTTGTCGGAGTCCGGGGGAACGGCCAACCCGGTCTCAGCTGGCGGCGTGTACCAATTGCTCCGCGACGCCCAGGTACTTGTCCCGGCCGTGGCCGAACTGGAACTCCTGGAAGCAACTGCCCGTGCGCGTCCGGGCACTCCGGACAATGCGCCGCTGCTGGGCCGGGTCGGCAGTGAGGGTGGCGGGGACACGGCCGTGCCCGGCCTCATCGTAGCCAGCGGCTTCTTCCGCCATGGCGTGCTCCTCACCCCGGCAGCGGCGAAAATCTGCGTCGGACTCATGGACGGCACCGTCGATCCCCGGTGGAACAAATTTCGCCCGGACCGCTTCTCCCGTCCGCTGGCAGCGGCACGGGCCTCCACAGCCGGCCCATCTGCCGGTACCTCAAATCCCCTCCCGAAGGACCACGCATGAACATCAAATTGAACGGCGAAGACCACACACTGAGTGACGACGCTTCGGTCACCACCCTCGTCAGCCACATCACGGGACGGGCCGTGGACCCCAGCGGCCAGGCGGCCGACGGACGCAAGATCGGCGTCGCCGTCGCACGCAATTCCGAAGTGGTGCCGCGCAGCCAGTGGGCTGCCACCGCGCTCGCAGAGGGCGACGAACTCGAAATCGTTACCGCAGTACAAGGAGGCTGAACGATGACCACAGCAAGCACCCAAGCAGCAAGCACCCGAACCGACCTCCTGATGATCGACGGCGTCGAGTTCGGCTCGCGCCTCATCATGGGGACCGGGGGAGCCCCGAGCCTGGACGGGCTGGGGGCAGCCTTGCTGGCTTCCGGCACCGAACTCACCACCGTTGCCATGCGGAGGTACTCCCCGACGGAAACAGGTTCGCTGTTCCAGTTGCTCGTTGACCATGGCATCCGTGTCCTGCCCAACACCGCTGGCTGTTTCACTGCCAAGGACGCTGTCATGACGGCCGAGCTTGCCCGGGAGGCCTTGGAAACGGATTGGGTGAAGCTCGAGGTCATCGCCGACGAACAGACCTTGCTGCCTGATGCCGTGGAACTCGTGGATGCAACGGAGAAACTCGTCGACCGCGGCTTCAAGGTCTTCGCCTACACCAACGACGACCCCGTGCTGGCGCTTCGCCTGGAAAACCTCGGAGCGACTGCGGTGATGCCCTTGGGCGCGCCTATCGGCACCGGCCTGGGCATCCTGAATCCGCACAACATCGAGCTGATTGTGTCCCGCGCTTCGGTGCCGGTTGTGCTCGACGCCGGCATCGGCACCGCGTCCGACGCCGCACTCGCCATGGAGCTCGGCTGCGACGCCGTGCTTCTGGCCACCGCGGTGACCCGTGCGCAGAACCCGGTGCAGATGGGCGAGGCCTTCAAACATGCGGTCATCGCCGGTAGGCTGGCGAAGCAGGCGGGCCGCATCCCGCGCCGGGAACACGCGCTGGCCTCCTCGGCGATGGAAGGCCGGGCTGAGTTCCTCTAACGGCCAACGCTGGCCGCTCCGGGGATTCCTGCGAATTCCACATCAGCGAAGGAGCGTTCCATGGCCGGCAAAGACGACATCCTCACCAGGTCTGCGATCGACGACGCACTGGCGGAGCTACCGGACTGGCGGTACCGCCTGGGCGGCCTCGACACCGTCTACAAATGCCCGACGTCGGCTGCCGCGCTGGAGCTGATCGCCGCCGTCGGGCGCATCGCCGAGCAGCAGAACCACCACCCGGACCTGGACTGGCGGTACAACCGCGTGTTCATCCGCTACACCTCCCATGACTCCGGGAGCGAAGTAACCAAACGGGACATCCGGGCGGCCACAAGCGCCAGCGAAGCAGCCGCGGAGGCCGGGGCAGTGGCCGAACCCGAAGCCACGCCATGAGGCGGATTTGTATCTAGAGCCGCAGGGCCGGCTAGAGCCGTAGGGCCGGCTTGAGCCGCAGGGCCGGCTAGAGCCGCAGGGCCGCGGTCAGCTTGGCGGTGTCGTGCCGGGTCCGATGGCGGCCCAGGAAGTAGGAGGCCACCGCGGCAGCCACGGTACCCAGAATGATGGGCAGCACCCATGGGATCCACGTCAGGCCAGGCTGGTAGCCAAAGCCAAGTTGGATGAAGATCATCCAACTCAGCATGGCGACGGCCACCGAAACGCCAGCGGGCAGGGTAATTCCGTACGTGCCACGGTGTTTGTCAGTTCCCCAGACGATGAAGCCTGAGGCGATGGTGGCTAGCGCCACGATGACAAGTGAGAGCATGCGGACTCCTGGCTCGCTGGTGTTCTTGCGTCTTGCTTAGAGGGCTCCGAAGCCGACCCGGCGTACTTCCTCGGCGCCGATCTCCACGTATCCGAGGACGTTGCCGGGAACGATGACCTGGCGGCCCTTTTCGTCGGTCAGGCGCAGGTCCGTGCCATTCGCGATGGCCTCGCTCACGATCTTGGCAACAGCCTCGGCGTCGAGAGCGGACTCAAGCGCGATCTCACGGCCAACATTCTGAATGCCGATCTTTACTTCCACAGCGGGGCCTCCCAGCCAATCAAGAAATTACTCAGTCCTCTATTTGTAGTCTAGGACTCTTTCGGGAAGCGACTGATTCCGCGCCAAGCTAAACGGTAGATCAGGTCGCTGGCAACATCGAGGTCCAAATCGCCGTCGGTTTCGAGCCAATACCGGGCGCTGACCTGCGCCATTCCGGCCAGGCCGCGGCCCAGGAGCTGGGCTTCCAGCGGGGGCAGCTTGGTGTCTTCGGCGATCACCTTGGCGACGGCGTCGGCGAAGGTGCGGTTGAAAGTCTCCAGTCGGGAGCTGACGTCCGGGTCATTGATGAGATCGGATTCGAAGACGAGCCGGTGTGCCTGGTCATCACCAGCGATGAAACGGTAGTAGGCACGCATGACGGCCTGGACGCGTTCCTTGTTGTCCGACGTCGAATTCAGCGCCGTGAGCATCTGGTCCGTGAGGGTGGCCAGGTGGCTGTCGAGCAGGGCCATGTAAAGCTCCCGCTTGGACGGGAAGTGCTGGTACAGCACCGGCTTGCTGACATGGGCGGTCTCGGCGATTTCGTCCATCGCCGCACCATGGAACCCGTTGGCAACGAAGACTTCCAAGGCAGCGTTCAGGAGCTGTGCCCGGCGCTCATCGCGGGGCAGCCTCGCCGAGCGTGGGGAACCGGTCCGATCTTGCCTGACCTGCGCCTCCTGTTTGATACGTGCACTCTCAGTCACTTGTCTGCCGCCTTTCCTTTGCAGTTATGACCACAATACTGCGCAGTAATATGACCGGACGGCAGCGGCAGGCATACTTTGGAGTATGGCCACTCTTTTTGCTGCCCAAACGTTGCCGTCTTCTCCTTCTTCCGCACTGCCGCCACTCGTGGAACCTGCCGCGGAGCTGACCACCGAAGAGGTGGAACGGTACTCGCGCCACCTCATTATTCCTGAAATCGGGGCGGCCGGTCAGCGCCGGCTCAAGAACGCAAAAGTCCTCGTGATCGGGGCCGGCGGACTAGGCTCTCCCGCCCTGCTGTACTTGGCTGCCGCCGGGGTGGGGACGCTCGGAATTGCGGACGACGACGTCGTCGACCTCAGCAACCTGCAACGCCAGATCATCCACGGCGTGGGCGATGTCGGACGGCCGAAGATCGAGTCTGCACGTGACGCCATCAAGGAACTCAATCCGCTGGTCAACGTGCAACTGCACAACGTCCGCCTGGACTCCTCCAATGCTTTGGAGATTTTCTCCGGCTACGACCTCATCCTGGATGGCGCAGACAATTTCGCCACCCGATACCTGGTCAACGACGCTGCCGCGATTCTCGGCAAACCATACGTCTGGGGATCCATTTTCCGCTTTGACGGCCAGGTCAGCGTGTTCTGGGAGAAGCATGGCCCCAGCTACCGTGATCTCTATCCCGAGGCCCCTCCTGCCGGCTCGGTCCCGTCTTGCGGCGAGGGCGGCGTGTTCGGCATGCTGTGCGCCGCTGTCGGCTCGCTCATGGTGACGGAGGCAGTCAAGCTGATCACCGGCGTCGGGCGTTCGATGCTGGGACGCGTGGCGCTCTTCGACGCGCTCGGCGGGAGCTGGCGCGAAATCAAGGTTTCGAAAGACCCTGAGGCCGAGCCGATCACCGAATTGACCGACTACGAAGCTTTCTGTGGCATCACCCCGGAGCCCGCACGCGACTCGGTTCCGACCGTCACGGCCACCGAACTTTCTGGGATGCTCAAGGCCCGCGCGGCGGGGGAACGTGACTTTGAACTGGTGGACGTCCGGGAGACCGGTGAGCACGAGATTGTGAACATCGACGGTTCGGTGCTCATCCCGCAGGGACGCATCCTGGCGGGAGAGGCCTGGACGGAACTGCCGCAAGACAAAGAGATCGTGTTCCACTGCAAGGCCGGCACCCGTTCCGCCACGGTGCTCGCCGCTGCGCAGCGCGCCGGTTATACCCGGGTCAGCCACCTCGACGGCGGGATCCTGGCGTGGGTGCGCGACGTCGAGCCGGGCAAACCGGTCTACTGAATGACTGTTCCGTTGAACCAGTGCCGTTGAACCCACTGTGCTGTTGAACCCGAAGATCCCGATATGAGCGAGGAATCCATGACCACACCGCAACACCCCATCGGATCGGGTTTCGGCCACGGCTCCACGGCTTCGGACGTTGTGGCGGGAGTGGACCTGCACGGCAACACGGCAATTGTCACGGGAGGCTATTCCGGGCTTGGCCTGGAAACGGTGCGGGCGTTGTCCTCCGCTGGCGCCCGGGTCACGGTTCCCGCCCGGCGTCCTGAACACGCCAGGGAAGTCCTCGCCGCGGCCGGCGTGGCCCCGGAGCAGGTCAATGTGGAAACTTTGGATTTGGCCGACCAACAGGCAGTGAAGGATTTCGCGGCCCGCTTCCTGGCGTCGAACCCAACCCTGGACATCCTGATCAACAACGCCGCCATCATGGCGAGCCCGGAACAACGCGTGGGCCCGGGCTGGGAGTCCCAGTTCGCCACCAACCACTTGGGCCACTTCACCCTTCTCAACACTTTGTGGCCAGCGCTGGCAGCCGCCGGTTCGGCCCGAGTAGTCTCCCTGTCCTCCACGGGACACAAACTCTCGCCCATCCGTTTCGAGGACATCAATTTCGAGACCGGCTACGACAAGTGGAAGGCCTACGGCCAGGCAAAGACCGCCAACGCATTGTTCGCCGTAGAGCTGGACCGCCTCGGCCGCTCCTCAGGGGTGCGGGCCTTCGCAGTCCATCCCGGCGGGATCATGACCGAGCTCCAGCGCTACCTGCCCCGCGAAGAGATGGTCGCCGCGGGCTGGATGGATGACGCAGGCAACGTCCGGGAGGGTTTCAAGACTCCGGAGCAGGGAGCCGCCACGTCCGTGTGGGCAGCCACGTCCCCGGCCCTGGCCGGCATGGGCGGGGTGTACTGCGAAGACTGCGACATCGCCAAGCCCACGGACCCGGCCTCGCCGCTCGCCCGGTACCAAGGAGTGGATGCGCACGCAGTGGATCCGGAAGCCGCAACAAGGCTGTGGGCTGTGTCTGCCGAAATGACGGGCGTCAACGCCTTCGCCTAGGGTTCGCGAGGCACCACAGAGGGACATGCCCATTCTTGAACCACCGCTTCAGAGGGACATGCTCATTCTTGGTGATTGCTGCTGGACATATTCCTGTTATGTCCGGTCCTGGTGATCGGGGGAGTGCATGCTCTGCGTGGGGCGCACGAGTGCGGTGATTCGCGAGCCACGGCCTCAGAGGGACATGCTCATTCTTGAACCACCGCCGCAGAGGGACATGCTCATTCTTGGTCCTTGCTGCTGGACATATTCCTGTTATGTCCGGTCCTCGTGATCAGGGGAGGGCATGCTCTGCGTGGGGCGTACCAGCGCGGTGATTCGCGAGCCACCG
>NZ_JBFBLA010000006.1:74004-183941 GCF_040702485.1 Arthrobacter sp. NPDC080031 | reverse complement strand
GATTGCTGCTGGACATATTCCTGTTATGTCCGGTCCTCGTGATCAGGGGAGGGCATGCTCTGCGTGGGGCGTACCAGCGCGGTGATTCGCGAGCCACTGCCTCAGAGGGACATGCTCATTGGTGGTGATTGCTGCTGGACATGATCCTGTTATGTCCGGTCATGGTGATCAGGGGAGGGCATGCTCTGAGTGAGTCCGAGCATGGACAACGCCACACGGGCCACGAGGGGCGGGCAGTGCCGCGTGGGTTAGGCGCTTTCAGCCTGCTGGGATGCCTGTTGGTGGTCGACAGGGCATGCGGCTGCGGGTGACGCGGCCGGCTGCTCCACCTGGATGCCGTACAAAGCCTCGAGGGCTGCCACGTAATCGTCTTGCTGGCCGTTGGCGGCGAGTTCGCGTGCCCGGACCGTGGGGATGTGGAGCAATTGCTTGACCATGCGGCGGAGCGCGAATTCGACCTCTTCGGCCGCAGCGGTGCAGCCGTGCCGGGCCCGAACTTTCTCCATCTCGGCGTCGAGCACGTTCATGGTGTGGCGGCGCAGTGCCACGATGGCCGAATCCATGGACCGGGCTTCGCGCTCTTGCTCGAAGGCCTCTGCCGCGCCGGAAACAATAGTGCTCGCTTGCGCCAGCGACTCCGCTTGTTCCTGGGGCGCCGCGAGCCGAACGGATTCGAGCGTCAGGAGCTCGACGCCGTCGAGCTCGCCCACCGCGGGGTCGAAGTCGTGGGTGAGCGCGAGGTCGATGGCGATGAGTGTCTGGGTGGACAAAGCGCGGACCTTGGCAAGCTCTGTAGCCTCAACGCGGGTGTCCGACCCGCTGCAACCGATCATGACATCGGCGGCAGCGACGGCGGCAGGAAGGGTTTCGGCGTCGAGTGCGGTTCCGCCGCGGGTCGCCACGAAAGCTTCGGCCCGGCCGGAAGACGAATACACCGAGACGTCGGTGCAGCCGCGATCGCGAAGCAGGGACATAGTGGCCCCGGCGTAGGCCCCGGTCCCGAAGACAACTACTTTCTTGGTGCTCCAGTCGGCACTCTCGGAGAGGTCGGTGGCGAGGTCCAGGGCAACCGAAACGATGGAGAGGCCCCGCGAACCGAGGGCGGTCTGGGCCCCGACGTCCTTGGCCGTCTTGGAAGCGGCCTGGAACAAGCGGACCAGCCCGGAACTCGCGGTTCCTTCGTGTTGGGCAGTGATGAGGGCGCGGCGCACTTGGCCGGCGATTTCGCGTTCGCCGACGACGGCGGAGTCCAGTCCGGCGCTGACGGCGAACAGGTGCCTGCTGACCTCGGGGCCGGTATGGGTGCTGAAGGCGCGCGAGACGAGTTGCTCGTTGAGTCCGCTCAAGCCACTGATCTGCGTGACGAGCGCCGAGCGGGCGGCTTCAAGGTTCTCGACGTGAGGCGTTTCGCCGTAGATTTCGTAGCGGTTGCAGGTGGCCAGGACCACGGCGCCCGACACAAGTTGGGAATCGGCCAAAGCGGACGAGGCGACCTCGGATGAACCGTTGCTCAACTGAGCGACGGTTTCAAGATCGATGTCGGCGTGTGTAGCCACCAATGAGAAAAGAACCACAGCAAAGCAATCATAGCTTTTTCGGCGCCATGTAGAACAACGCACGCCAGTGGTTCTCCGCACTGCCCGGAGTGACGCCGGTCACCTTGGATCGTGCGGGACAGGCTGTCGTTATCTTTTGAACCCGATCTTCGGCACAATCGAAGGCATGACTTCCAGTTCCGCACTGCCTCATTCTGTGTCGGCCAACGGCGTTTCCGGCACCGCCGCCCCAAGCCTTGATGCAAGCCACCCGCTCATGGATGGCCGCACCGCAGACTCCCCGCTGATCCAGGCTTACCGCGGAGGCAAACCGTCCCGCCGTCCGGTGTGGTTCATGCGCCAGGCCGGCCGCTCGTTGCCGGAATACCTCAAAGTCCGCGAAGGCGTCGCGATGCTGGACTCCTGCCTGCGTCCCGAACTCGCCTCCGAGATCACTTTGCAGCCGGTCCGCCGCCACGACGTTGATGCAGCGATCTTCTTCTCGGACATCGTCATTCCCCTCAAGCTGGCAGGCGTCGGCGTGGATATCGTTCCCGGGGTCGGCCCCGTCCTGGACAAGCCCGTCCGTACCGCGGCCGACGTGGCCGCCCTGCCGCAGCTGACCTGGGAAGCGCTTGAGCCGATCCGCGAGGCCGTACGCCTGACAGTGGCGGAGCTCGGCACCACGCCCCTGATCGGCTTCGCCGGTGCGCCGTTCACGCTCGCCGCATACATGGTGGAAGGCAAGCCCTCCCGCGACCACCTCGGTCCGCGCACCATGATGCACGCCGACCCGGAAACCTGGACCGCCCTGGCCAACTGGGCAGCCGACGCATCGGGCATGTTCCTGCGGGCGCAGCTGGAAGCAGGTGCCTCCGCAGGGCAACTGTTCGACTCCTGGGCCGGTTCCCTTGGGTTGGCCGACTACGCCAAGTACGTAGCTCCCGCCTCGACCCGCGCCCTCGACCACGTCCGCCACCTCGGCGCGCCGCTGGTCCACTTCGGCACGGGAACGTCAGAGTTGCTCGTCGCGATGCGCGACGTCGGCGTGGATGTCGTAGGCGTGGACTACCGGCTGCCGCTTGACGAAGCAAACCGTCGACTGGGTGGCACCGTGCCCTTGCAGGGCAACATTGACCCTGCGCTGCTTTCCGCGCCGTGGGAGGTCCTTGAAGCCCATGTGCGCGAGGTGATCGCCGCCGGTTCCGCAGCGCCGGGCCACGTCCTGAACCTCGGCCACGGCGTGCCCCCGGAGACGGACCCCGCCGTCCTGACCCGGGTAGTGGAACTCATCCACTCGATCCCGGCAGGATAGCGGGCATGCGCGGGGCACAAACAAAGCCCGAACACGCACTTCCCGGAGATTCATCAACCAGGTTGACGGCAGTCGTCGTGGGCGGCGGCATTTCCGGCCTGCTCGCCGCACGCGCACTGGCCAAGGCCGGGATCGCTGTCACCGTGCTCGAAGCGGGCGACGCGTGGGGCGGTTGCGTGGGCAGCCACACTGTTGGCGGCCTTGAACTGGACAGCGGCGCAGAGTCCTTCGCCACGCGCTCCACCGCCGTGGCCGACCTCGCCCGCGATCTCGGGCTCGGCGGCAACATCGTGGCACCCCATCCTGGCGGCGCCTGGGTGCAGTTGCCCGACGGTCCGCAGGAACTACCCAAGACCGGAGTGCTCGGAATTCCGGCGAATCCGTGGGACGCCGAGGTCCGGCGTTCCTTGGGCTTCGCGGGCTCCTTGCGGGCCTCGCTTGACCGCTACCTGCCCGCATCGGTGGGCACCTCCGCCGAGGTCACGAGTGTCTCCTCGCTGGTCCGGGCGCGGATGGGCAAGCGGGTCCTCGAACGGCTTGTAGCACCCGTCGTCGGGGGAGTCCACTCCGCGGATCCTGGACTGCTCGACGTCGACATGGTGGCCCCAGGACTGCGTGCAGCATTGCGCAAGCACGGTTCTTTGGCCGAGGCTGTGGCCAGCCAGCGCAAGGCCGCCTCCGGGCCGGCCGCCCCCGGGTTGGCCGCCGCGGACGAAAACGGAAGCGGGACGGCGAAGGCCGGATCCGCCGTCGGCGGCTTGAAAGGCGGGATGAACACGCTCGTCTCCGCCCTCGTGAAGGAGTTGCGTTCGCAAGGCGTCACCCTGGTTTCGGGTGCCCGGGTGGATTCGATCACCCGCACTGAAAGCGGTTGGCAGGCCACCGCGGCGGGCACAGTGTACGACGCCGGACGGCTCGTGGTGGCGCTCGACGGTCCGGCCGCCGTCGGGCTGCTGGAGGGGGCACTTCCGGAATTGTCCGCGCTGCGTCCGGGCCCGGGGCCCTTGGTGACCCTGGTGACCCTCGTGGTGGACGTGCCCGAACTGGACCGCCGTCCGCGCGGCACGGGCATTCTCGTCGCTCCGCAAACCGTCGGGATCGAGGCGAAGGCGCTCACGCATGCCACGGCAAAGTGGGACTGGCTGGCGGAAGAAGCCGGCCCGGGAACGCACGTGCTGCGCCTGTCCTATGGACGGGGCGAGGGAGCGGACGGCCGTGAATCGGCGGCCGTGCAATCCGTCGCCTCACTCAATGACGATGCTCTGTTCGACGCTGCGCTCCGCGACGCCTCGACCTTGCTGACGGTGCCGATCGTCCGAGAGGACGTGCTCGATTGGGACGTCGTCCGCTGGGCGGGCGCCTTGCCGTTCGCCGCCGTCGGTCACAAACAGCGCGTTGCCCAGGTGCGCCGCATCTGCTCCGAAGCCGACGGCTTGACCGTCGTGGGCGGCTGGCTCGCCGGAAACGGCCTGGCCGCGGTGGTTGCGGACACGTCCGCGCAGATCGACGCAATTTTGTGAAATGCACCACTTCTACGCCTTGTAGAAGTGGTGCATTTCGACTTAGCGGCATCCACGGGGCAGACTTGTACCATGAGCCACACTTCTGCCGAATCTGTCACTAAAACTGCCGAATCCGAAGAGCAGTTCTTTACGCTGTGGACCGTCTTCAAGCGGTCGGGCGATGTCCTGCGCAGCGCCGATGCTGTCCAGGATTTCGAGAAGCTGGCTGCCAAGCTCGCTGAGGACGGCGTGGTCCTCCGCGGAAGCTACGACGTCTCCGCGATGCGTTCCGACGCCGACATCATGGTGTGGCTCCACGGCGCCAAGCCCGAGGCCCTGCAACAGGCAGTCCGCGACATCCGCCGCAGTGCCCTGTTCGCCGGCACCGAGATCGTCTGGTCCGCCATGGGCGTCCACCGCGAAGCCGAATTCGCCAAGAACCACGTTCCGGCCTACGCCCGCGGCGTCGAGCCCAGCATCTGGCTATGCGTCTACCCGTTCGTCCGCTCCTACGAGTGGTACATCCTGCCGGCCGAAGAGCGTGGAAAGATGCTGCGCGATCACGGCATGCTGGGCCGCGACTTCCCCCAGGTCATCTCCAACACCGTGTCCTCCTTCGCTTTGGGCGACTGGGAGTGGATCCTCGGCCTGGAAGCACCCGAACTTGTTGACCTCGTCGACCTCATGCGCCACCTGCGGGCCACCGACGCCCGCAACCACGTCCGCGAGGAAATCCCGTTCTACACCGGCCGCCGCATCACCGCAGCGGAGATCGCCGAGGTCCTCGCGTGAGCGGCCGCCACTCCACTGGTCCGGCCAGCCTCACCGAGGTCAACGACGTCACCGAGGCCGGACGCATGGCTCCCAAGGAGTACGACGCCGTCCTCCTCGCCTCTTTCGGCGGACCCGAAGGCCAGGACGACGTCATTCCCTTCCTGCGCAATGTGACCCGTGGCCGCGGCATCCCGGACGAGCGCCTCGAAGAGGTGTCCCACCACTACCGCGCCTTTGGCGGGATCAGCCCTATCAACCAGCAAAACAGGAACCTCAAGGCGGCCCTTGAAGCGGAGCTCGCATCGCGGGGCATCAGCCTGCCCGTGCTGTGGGGCAACCGCAACTGGGATCCCTACATCCCGCAGACGCTCCAGGAAGCCTACGACGCCGGCCACCGCAAGCTGCTGATGGTCACCACGAGCGCTTACTCCTGTTACTCCAGCTGCCGCCAATACCGTGAGGACATCGGTATCGCGCTGACGGAGACCGGCCTTGACGGCAAGCTCGAGGTGGACAAGGTCCGCCAGTACTTCGACCACCCCGGCTTCGTCGAACCCTTCGTCGAAGGAACTGCCGCGGGACTTGCGGAGGTAAAGGAGAAGCTGGCCGCAGCCGGTCTCCAGGACGCTCCGGTCCACATCCTGTTTGCAACGCACTCCATTCCGACCCGTGACGCCGAGGCCGCCGGGCGTTCGGCGGCCGAGCCCCGCGAGTTCGAGCAGGACTCGGCTTATGTGGCCCAACACCTGGCAACCGGCGCCGGGGTGGTCCGGCGGGTTGAAGCCGAGTCCGGGCTCACCGCGCCATGGTCCTTGGTGTACCAGTCCCGTTCGGGCGCGCCGAGTGTTCCATGGCTTGAGCCGGACATCAACGATGCCATCGAGGAACTGGCCGGCCAGGGAATCAAAGGCGTCGTGATCGTACCGCTCGGCTTCGTCTCCGACCACATGGAAGTGGCCTGGGACCTGGACACCGAAGCCTTGGAAACGTGCAAGAACCTCGGGCTCGCCGCGACCCGCGTCCCCACCCCGGGAACCCACCGCAAGTTCGTTTCCGGCTTGGTGGACCTCATTTGCGAGCGGACCGTAGCCAACAACATCCCCGATCGCCCCGCCATGACCGGGCTGGGGCCGTGGTATGACATCTGCCGTCCGGGCTGCTGCGCCAACTTCCGCGGAGAGAAGCCCGCGATCGCGGGTGCGGACTCCACGGTCGGCACCGGACACGATGCCTACCCCGTAGGAGAAGGCGCGAAATGACCGTTCGGATCGGTACCCGCGCGAGCAAACTCGCGCTCACCCAGAGCCAGCAGGCAGCGGACCAGCTGGCCGCCGTCGGTGGCTTTCCCGTTGAACTAGTGCGCATCAAGACCGAAGGCGATGTCCGGACGGGCTCCTTGTCCCAGATGGGCGGCACCGGAGTGTTCGTCGCCGCGCTTCGCGATGCGCTGCTGGAGAACGCGTGCGACGTCGCTGTGCACTCCCTGAAGGATCTCCCCACGGGTGCGGCACCGGGACTCACCATTGCCGCAACGCCCAAACGGGTCGACGTCCGGGACGCCTTGTGCGCCCGCGACGGTCTGAAGCTGGCGGACCTTCCGGCAGGCGCAAAGGTCGGCACAGGATCGCCGCGCCGCGCCGCCCAGCTGCGCGCCGCCCGCCCGGATCTCGACGTCGTGGACATCCGCGGCAACGTGGACACCCGGCTGGGCCGCGTTCCCGGGCTCGCCGGAAACGCGGAGGATTCACCCGGCGACCTTGACGCCGTCGTCCTCGCCGCGGCGGGACTGGAACGCATCAGCAGGCTCGACGTCGTGACGGAGTTCTTCGAGACCGACGTCATGCTTCCTGCCCCCGGACAGGGCTCACTTGCGATCGAGTGCCGCACCGCCGACGCCCCCGGGCAGTCCGGCTCGGCCGAAGGTTCCCAGGGCGCCCTAGCCCAGGCCCTGGCCGCGCTCAATGATGAAGACACCCGGCTGGCCGTCACCGCGGAGCGCGCCGTCCTGGCCCGGCTCGAAGCCGGCTGTGCAGCGCCCGTGGGCGCCTACGCTTACCGCAAGGGCAGCATGCTGTACCTCGAAGCCGTTGTCTGCGCCGTGGACGGGAGCAAGTCAGTACGCGAGAAGAAGGCCACGGACGGGCTCACTGAGGTGGGCGCCACGCTGCTCGGCATCGAAGTCGCCGAGCTCCTGCTTGCCGCGGGTGCTGCGGACATCACAGATCTTGCAGCTTCCCGATAACCGGAGCCAACAGGAGACCATGGGACGGCACAGCGCAGTGAAGTCGGGGGAGGCCCGGGTCCTTGAAGGCGCCCGGGTTCTTGTGACGCGCAGCCCGGACCGGGCCGCCCCGCTCGTCAGCGCCCTGCGCGAAGCCGGCGCGGAGCCGCTCCTGCTGCCCTTGATCGACTTCGAGCGTGCCCGGGACCAGCATTCCCTCGAGGTCGCCTTGGACGCCCTCCGCGCCGGGGCATACGGCTGGTTGGTGGTCAGCAGCATCACCACGGTGCGGGCCCTGAAGGAAAAGGCGGCCGAGCGTCGCTCGGAGTTGAAGGACTTGATTCCGGACTCGGTCAGGGTCGCGACGATTGGCCCTTCGAGCCGGCGGGTCCTCGAAGCCGAGGGCATTCGCGTGGACCTCGCACCGGATGACGTCCAGTCCGCCGCAGGACTCGTCTCCGTCTGGCCGACAGGCCCGGCCAATGTGCTGTTGCCCCAAGCCGACATCGCCGACGCTGTGCTGGCCACGGGGATCGAAGCCAGGGGAGCCGTGGTCCAAGCAGTCACGGCCTACCACACGGTGGACTACCCGGCCGCCCCCGAACGCAGGATGACTGCTGCCTTGGCGGCGGCGAACGGCTGGAAGACGGGGTCGGGATCCGGGGCGCCGGAGCTCACCCCCGAAGCCGCCAAGGCCGAACTTTCCAGCGGCCGGCTCCACGCCGTCGTCGCCGCTTCACCCAGTGCGGCACGCCGCATCCACGCCTCGCTGCAGCCGCTGCGGGATTGCCGCTTCATTGCGATCGGGCGCTCGACGGCGGCAGAAGCTGCCGCTCTCGGCATCCCGGTCGCGGCAACCGCCAAAGAACCCACACCCGACGGCATCGTGGCCGCCCTACGCACCGTATTCGCCACCGAAGGGAACGAAAGTTGAGCTTTCCAAACCACCGGCCCCGCCGGCTCCGCACCACCCCCGCCATGCGCCGGATGACGGCCGAACACCGGCTCGCGCCCGCGGACCTTATCCTGCCGGCCTTCATCCGCGAAGGACTCAGCGAACCGGCCCCGATCAGCTCCATGCCCGGTGTTGTCCAGCACACCACGGACTCGCTCAAGCGCGCTGCTGCCGAGGCCGTGGAACTGGGCGTCAGCGGCATCATGCTGTTCGGTGTGCCCGCCGTCCGCGATGCCCGCGGCACAGCCTCCCTGGACCCGGACGGTGTGCTGAACAAGGCCATCCGCGACGTCCGCGCAGAAGTGGGCGATGACCTGGTGGTCATGGGCGACGTGTGCCTCGACGAATTCACCGACCACGGCCACTGCGGTGTCCTGGACGCCAACGGCTACGTGGACAACGACGCCACCCTCGAAATCTACGCACAGATGGCAGTGGCACAGGCAGACGCCGGCGCCCACGTCCTGGGACCGTCCGGGATGATGGATGGCCAGATCGCCGTGATCCGCCAGGCCCTTGAACAAGCAGGACACCAGAACACGGCGCTCCTGGCCTACGCGGCGAAGTACGCCTCTGCCTTCTACGGCCCATTCCGCGAAGCCGTGGACTCGCAGCTCAAGGGTGACCGCCGGACGTACCAGATGGATGCCGCCAACCGCCGGGAAGCGATCATCGAGGTGGAACTCGACCTCGAAGAGGGCGCTGACATGGTGATGGTCAAGCCGGCCATGAGCTACCTCGACATCCTCGCCGACGTCGCCGCCATGAGCCCTGTTCCCGTGGCGGCCTACCAAATCTCCGGTGAATACGCCATGATCGAAGCGGCTGCGGCGAACGGCTGGATCGATCGCCGCGGCGCCATCACAGAATCCGTGCTCGGCATCAAGCGGGCCGGCGCCGACATGGTGCTGACATACTGGGCCTCCGAGCTTGCCGGCTGGCTTAAGGAGTCCCGATGACAGATACCGTTTCCACACCCACGTCCCCCGTCGGCGCTACGGAAATCCTCCTCGGACTGAATACTTTCGGCGACGCGGGGGTGGATGCCGACGGCAACCCGAAACCCCATGCCCGGGTATTGCGCGAGCTGCTGGCGGAAGCGGAACTGGCGGACGCCGTCGGGCTCCATGCCTTCGGCGTGGGGGAGCACCACCGCCGCGACTTTGCTGTCTCGGCGCCCGAAGTGTTCCTCGCCGCCGCGGCCGCCCGGACATCAAGGATCAGGCTCGGCTCGGCAGTGACGGTGCTCAGCTCCGACGACCCCATCCGGGTCTTCCAACGGTTCTCCACTGTTGACGCGCTCTCCAATGGTCGGGCGGAAGTGATGCTGGGCCGCGGCTCGTTCGTGGAATCGTTCCCGCTGTTCGGCCTGGACCTGGCAGACTACGAAGTCCTGTTCGAGGAGAAGCTGGATCTCTTCGACAAGGTCCGGGCCCAGAAGCCCGTGTATTGGGAAGGCCGCACCAGGCCGAACGTGAACGGAATGAGCGTCTTTCCGCCGCTGGAACACCACTTGTTGCCAACGTGGATCGGTGTGGGCGGTACTCCTGAGTCGGTGCTGCGCTGCGCCCAATACGGCTACCCGATCATTTTCGCCATCATCGGCGGGGAACCTCGCCGCTTTGCTCCTCTCGTGGAGCTCTACCGCGAGGCCATGGGGAAATACGGGCACCCGATGCAGCAGATCGCCACCCATTCGCCGGGCTATGTCGCCCCCACTGACGAGCAGGCCCGGGAGGAACTGTTCCCGCATTGGCTTGCCCAGCGCAACCGCATCGGCGCCGAGCGCGGCTGGGGACCGGCGAGCAGGGGCGAGTTCGACGCCATGTGCGGACCCGAGGGCGCCCTCTACGTAGGCTCCCCGGAAACGGTCGCCCGGAAAATCGTGCTGCTGAAGCAGAACCTCGGCGTTGACCGTTTCGACCTCAAATACAGCAACGGAACCCTGCCCCACGAATCCATGATGCGCTGCATCGAACTCTTCGGCACGGTGGTGGCCCCGCTCGTGGCCGAGCAGCTTGCCGGCGCCTGAACGTGCCTGGACCGTCCTTGCCGGCGCCTGAACCTCCCCGACTCCCTGAAAGAATGGACACCATGACTTCACACACCCCTGTCTCCGACCAGCTGTTCGACCGCGCCCGTTCCCTGATGCCCGGCGGCGTCAACTCTCCGGTACGCGCCTTCGGTTCCGTCGGCGGCACCCCGAAGTTCATGGTTTCGGCGCAGGGTCCGTACCTGACTGACGCGGATGGCCGCGAATACGTCGACCTCGTCTGCTCATGGGGCCCGGCACTGCTGGGTCACGCGCACCCGGCCGTCCTCGACGCCGTCCACGCCGCCGTCGACCGCGGCTTGTCCTTCGGCGCCTCCACGCCCGATGAGGCAAACCTCGCCGCGATCGTCAAGGAACGCGTGTCCGCCGTCGAACGCATCCGCATGGTCTCCACGGGCACCGAGGCCACCATGACCGCCGTACGCCTGGCCCGCGGGTTCACTGGCCGCAACCTGATCGTGAAATTCGCCGGCTGCTACCACGGCCACCTCGATGGACTGCTCGCCGCGGCCGGCTCGGGCCTTGCCACCATGGCTCTGCCCGGTTCCGCAGGTGTCACCGAGGCTGCCGCCGCTGAGACCCTCGTCCTGCCGTACAACGACCTCGGCGCGGTGGAAGCCGCTTTCGCTGCGCACGGCAACAACATCGCTGCCGTCATCACCGAAGCCGCTCCGGCCAACATGGGCGTCGTCACGCCGAACGAAGGCTTCAACGCAGGACTGTCACGCATCACCCGCGAACACGGCGCGCTGTTGATCCTGGACGAGGTGCTCACCGGCTTCCGCACCGGTTACGCAGGCTACTGGGGCCTCACGGGCCGCCAGGAAGGCTGGACGCCGGACCTGCTGACCTTCGGCAAAGTCATCGGCGGCGGCATGCCGGCGGCGGCGCTCGGCGGCCGTGCCGACGTCATGGATTACCTTGCGCCCGTTGGCCCGGTGTACCAGGCCGGAACCTTGTCCGGGAACCCGGTGGCGATGGCCGCCGGCGTCGCTACCCTGACGCTCGCGACCCCGGAGGTCTACAGCTTCGTGGATGCCCGCTCCCTGGAACTCTCGGCAGCGCTCTCCTCGGCGCTGGACACCGCCGGCGTGGACCACTCGATCCAGCGCGCAGGGAACCTCTTCTCCGTGGCCTTCGGTACTTCGGCCAACGGAGTCCACAACTACGCGGACGCCCAGGCCCAGCAGGCCTTCCGCTACGCACCGTTCTTCCATTCCATGCTGGACTCCGGTGTCTACCTGCCGCCGTCGGTCTTTGAGGCATGGTTCCTCTCTGCTGCCCACGACGACGCAGCGATGAACCGGATCTTCGACGCGCTCCCCGCGGCAGCCAAGGCGGCAGCGGAGGCCACCGCGTTGTAGCGCGTCTTTTCCGATGTTTTGCAGCCCGCTCCTTGCATGGACCACCGCGCCGGGAGCAGGCTGTGCGCAACGATCGAATCGACAAGGCGATGATTTATCTGCTCAAGCCGTCCAGAATTTCACTGCTCGTGGTTTTCGCCCTGATGGCCGGGGCATTTGCCGGTATTGCGCATGCCGACGCCCCTGACCGCGGGGTCACGGCGGTCGGAGACCCGCCCCCGGCGCCAAGCACCCCGCAGGCCGCCCCGGCCCCTGGGCCTTCCCGCTCGCCGTCCGGGCCATCGCCGAGTGCTTCCGCAACGCCAGCCCGGGCTGCTGATCCGCCGCCGCCTCCGCACCCGACGCCGGAACAGCTACTCGCGGGCCTGACCCTGGAACAAAGGGTAGGGCAGTTGTTCATGGTGGCGGCCAAGGCCGACGGAAGCGATTCGGGTGCAGTGGCTGATCTTCTGAACAATCACGTGGGCAACATCTATCTGGCCGGACGCAGCCAGGCAGGCGTTGAGGCAACGGCATCGGTCGTGGAAAAGCTGAGGGCGGCGATTTCACCGGCCTCAAGCGGAGGGTTGCCTCTGTCCGTCGCGACGGACCAGGAAGGCGGCTCCGTTCAAGTCCTCCGGGGGCCTGGATTCCTGCCTATTCCCGCAGCCTTGGACCAGGGCAATTCGAGCCCCGGACAACTACGCGCCGATGCCCGGAACTGGGGGTCCGAACTCTTGCAGGCCGGAGTGGACGTTGACCTGGCGCCCGTACTTGATACGGTTCCCAGCCCCGAATTCGCGGCCTCGAACAAGCCCATCGGGGCGTTCAAGCGTGAATACGGCTTCACCCCGGCTGCGGTGTCCGAGCACGGGAACGCGATGGCGGCCGGACTGCGGGACGCGGGGGTGGCGCCGGTCGTCAAGCACTTTCCGGGGATGGGGCGCGTAAGCCTGAACACTGATGTCAGCGCGAACGTCCACGACACCGAAACCACCCGGACGGATCCGTACCTGATGCCGTTCAAAGCCGCGATCGACGGGGGACTCCGTTGGGTCATGATTTCGAATGCCTACTACGACAAGATCGATCCCGACCATGTGGCGCCGTTTTCATCGGTGATCATGCGCACCATGTTGCGGGCGGACGCAAGGTTCACCGGCATCATCGTGTCCGATGACCTGTGCAGCGCCGTGCAGCTGTCGCCTTGGAGCATGGGTGACAGGGCAGCGAATTTCGTCGGAGCGGGCGGCACCATGGTCCTGTGCGCAGACACCGCTTCAGTTCCGGCGATGTACGCCCAGGTCCTGCAGCGTGCGCAGACAGACCCTGAATTCCGCAAATCAGTCGATAGCGCGGCTTTGACTGTTCTTCAAGTGAAGGCGGGGAAGTAAGGCGGACGCGAAAAATCCCCGGCTTCCGGACGATTCACCACTGTGGGTGTTTCGTCCGGAAGCCGGGGATTCTCGTTGCCAAGGCTTTAGAGCACGTCCGAAAGGAAGCCCTTCAGGCGATCGGTCCGCGGCTCGGTGAAGAGTTGTTCCGGCGATCCGGTCTCGACGACGACGCCTGCGTCCATGAAGGTCACGGTGTCCGACACGTTCCTTGAGAAGCCCATTTCGTGGGTTACCACCACCATGGTCATGCCGCCGTTGGCCAAATCGGTCATGAGCGCGAGCACGCCCTTGACCAGTTCAGGGTCCAGGGCCGATGTTGCCTCGTCGAAGAACATGACCTCGGGCTTCATGGCAAGCGCGCGGGCAATGGCCACACGCTGTTGTTGGCCGCCGGAGAGGTTGGCTGGCCGGGCGTCGGCCTTGTGCTTGAGTCCTACGAGGTCCAGTTGGGCCAAGGCGTCTTCCCGTGCCTGCTCCTTGGACATGCCACGGAGCTTCCGCAGGGCGAGGGAGACGTTTTCCACGACGGTCTTGTGCGGGAACAGGTTGAACTGCTGGAAGACCATGCCGATCCGCCGGCGCAGTTCATCCGGGTTGTCCTTCAGCACAGAACGGCCATCGAGCAGAATGTCACCCTGCTCGGGTTCGATCAGCCGGTTCATGACCCGCAGCAGCGTGGATTTCCCGGAGCCGGAAGGGCCGATCACGGAAGCCGTGGTGCCCTTCTCGACGTGCAGGTCGATGCCGCGCAGGACATGGTTCGACCCGAAGGACAAATGGATGTTTTTGGCCGTCAGTGTTCCTGAAGCGAACTCGCTCATGCTTGGGCTCCCTTCCCGACGACGGCGGCTGCCTCGTCCGGCTCTTTCTTTTCAGGCCGGCCCGAACGCAGGCGGTTGTCCATCCAGTTCACGAAGTGCGTGAGCGGAATCGTCATGACCAGGTAGAACAGCCCCGCTGCCACGTAGGGGGACAGGTTGCCGCTCGTCGACGCCAAGTCCTTGCCAATCTGGAAGACTTCCCGTTCGGAGGCGAGGAGGCCAAGGACGAAGACCAGGGAGGACTCTTTGATCAGCGCAATGAACTGGTTCACGAGTGCGGGCAGGACGCGCCGGATGCCCTGGGGTACGACGACGAGGCGCATGGAAGCGCCGTAGCCGAACCCCAGGGCGCGGGTTGCCTCGAGCTGCCCTTTGTCCACGCTCTGGATGCCGGAACGGAAGATCTCGCCGATATAGGCAGCCGACATCAGTGCCAGCGCCGCGACGGCCATCGGGTACGGGCTTGTTGAGCCCGTCAAATGCCGGATGATGGGGCCGAAGCCGAGCCCGATCACGAGGATCGTGAGCACGGCCGGGAGCCCGCGGAGGACATCCGTGTAGACCCTGGCAATCCACCGGGCGACAGGATTCCGGGAGATCCCCATCAGGGCGAGCAACATGCCGAGCAGCGTTCCGATGATGCCCGACGTGACGGCCAGGACGAGCGTATTCGGCAAGCCGACTGCGAACATCTTGGGGATGACTTCGCCCATCGACTTCCAGTCGAGGAAGGTCTCGGCGAGTTGTTTAAGGATTTCCTGGAGATCCATGGAACGCCTGGTTACTTAGCGGGGATCTGGACGGCCTTGCTGCCCGGCTTCCAGCCCTGCGGGGTCTGCTCCGCCGTGGTCGGGCGGTCCTTGTACCATTCGGCTGTCAGCTTGGTCCAGGTACCGTCAGCGATCACGGCGTCAAGGCCGGAGTTGAGGGCGTCGATCAGGGGCTGGTTGTCCTTGTTCACGGCCCAGGCAGTGAAGTTCTGGGTGTTGACGACCTTTTCGGCGATCTTGGTGTTGTCGCCGTCCTTGACCTGGCCGGTAGCCTGCTGCGACGGGGCGACCCAGGCGTCAACCTGGCCGCTCTTCACGTTGGCGTAAACCGTGTTGTAGTCCGGGAAGCGGACGGGCTCAAGCTTGAGGGTGTTGGTGACGTAGTCGTCCTGCACGGTGCCCTGGACGACGCCGATGCGGACGTCGGACTTGAGGTCCGCGAAGCCCTTGACCTTGGAGTCGGTCTTCGTCACGACAGCCATGTAGCCGAAGTCGTAGCCATTGGTGAAGCCGACCGACTCGCGGCGCTTGTCCGTGGTGGAGATCGAGGAGGATCCGACGTCGAACTGCTTGTTCTTGACCTGGGAGAGCAGCGCGGAGAAGTCAGTGGAGGCGAACTCGACCTTCAGGCCCAGCTTCGCTCCAACGGCGCGCAGGAGCTCGTTGTCATAGCCGGTGAACTTGCCCGAGGGATCGATGAAGATGTTCGGCGGGGCGTCCGAGAGGGTGCCGACGCGCAGGGTGCCGTCGGTGATGAGGCCCAGCTTGGACTTGTCGATCTTGTCCACCGGAGTGACGTCCTTGGTGGTGTACTTGTCGAGCGTCTTCTGGTCGCTGCCCTGGAGGGCGTCGGTCGGCGAGGCGCTGCCGGTGCTGCCCGCTCCGCCACCGCAGGCGGCCAGGGACACGGCGAGAACTGCAGCCACGGGGACAGCAGAGAACCACTTCAGGGCTTTGATTTTCATCAAGCAAATCACTTTCATCGGGGAACACGCGTTCATATCGAGACGGGCGGGGAACGCAGCCAAAGCAGGTTTGGGCCGCAATATCAGAACTCGACCCGCCAAACTTAATTATGTCATCCGCCCATTCAGCGCTAAATTGACGGAGATAAGACGCGCATTTTCCGGAAACTCCGAATTAAATTCAGCATCGAATGTGATTTGTCCCTGAAGTGCCGCACCCTATGGCGTTGACGTGGAATTCGTGACTGACGTCCAGCTTGCTTTCAGGCAACGAGGGCCATGTGACGTGCGTCCCATCATCCGGACCCTGGAAAAGCGTCCGGTCCGTGGACGGGCGCCTTAAGGGTCCCGACGCTTTAGAAGTCTCCGCGGCTGGCATCTTCCGGGGGAAGAACCGGCCAATTGCCTTCGATGACGGCTGTTGGTTTGGTCTTGCGCAGGTAACTCTGGAAATCGGCGGCCTGTGCAGCCGCCCAATCAACCTGGAGGTGGTGCAGCTTGGAAGCGGGCATCTGCAGCTTCGGGAATTTGCCGGCCATGGCATCCAGGACGCGCAGGGTGGCGAGGGCGTCTGCGGCGGAGGTGTGGGCGTTATCGAGGTTCACGCCGTACTCCTCGCACAGCGCGGTCAGGGTGCGCTTGCCTTTGCGGTACCGGTCGACCTGCTTATTCATGACGTAGGGGTCAAGCACGGGAAAACGGCTCAGTTGCGGCACGCCGTAACGGGCGGATTCGGCGGCCAGCACGGTGAAGTCATAGCTGGCATTGAACGCAATGACCGGGACGCCGTCGTCGAACAGTTCCTGGAGTGCGGCCGCAACTTCGCGTGTCACTTCCGCTGCCGGACGGCCCTCGGCCCTCGCCTTTTCCGTGGTGATGCCGTGGATCTCGCTGGCCTCCAGTGGAATCTCCACCCCGGGATCCGCCAACCATTCGAGTTCCTTGATGATGCCGCCGTCGTCGTCCACTACCGTGACGGAAGCCGTGACGATCCTCGCGGAACGGGAGTTCCGTCCGGTGGTTTCAAGGTCGAACGCTGCGCGGGGGAGGGTGTTCCAGGAACTCATGCTTCAACGCTACCGGCGCCCTACGACAAGAACCGGACCGACACTCCTTGTGCGCGGATCCGGCGGACGGGCCGATAGGCTGGTGGCATGCGGATGGAGTTTGTGACGGCTGTGCTTGCCGTCGTGGATCTCATGCCGCCCGGTGTTGCCGTGTCCTACGGAGATGTTGCCGAGCTTCTTGGTTCGGGCGGTCCCCGGCAGATCGGATCGGTCATGAGCCACCACGGGAGCACGGTGGCTTGGTGGCGCGTCCTTCGTGCGAGCGGCGAAGCTCCCCCAGGACTTGAATCGGAAGCGCTGCACCACTACTTGGATGAGGGAACGCCGCTGCACGGCGCCTTCGCGGAATACCTGCGGACAGGCGAGGGCCGCTGGCGGGTTGACCTCGCCCTGGCCCGGTGGGCTCCGACGGACCGCGACTTCGACAGTATCGACGCGATCTCGGAGCAACTCGAGCGTCAGCTCCATAAATTGTCGGTACCCGATGATGAAATGACCGTGTGAGTCCAACACCGACACCTCAAGCAACAACGCAGGAAGCAACAACGGCACCGCGACAGGAACAGCCGCCACAGGTCCAGTCCCGGCAAGCGCCCGCCCGGTTGCGCCTGCTTCCTCCGCGCGAGGTCCACTACGCAGCCCCGGAGTTGTCCGCGGACCAGGCCGCCGTCGTCGGCCTCCCGCACGGATCCGGGCCGGTCCTGGTACCTGGGGCACCGGGCACCGGAAAATCCACCGTGCTGGTGGAAACCGCCGTCCGGCGGGTCCAGCGTGACGGCGTGGATCCGGAACGGATCCTGATTCTCGCACCCGGCCGGCATGCGGCGTCGGCGTTGCGGGACACCTTTACGGGGCGGTTGGACCGTAGCTTGAGTACGACGCCGGCACGCACCTGGGCGTCATACGCTTTCGATCTGATCCGGCGGGCCAAAGCCGAGGGCGTGCTGCCGCTGCAGCGGCCACCCAAGTTGCTCTCCGGGCCGGAACAGGACCTCATCATCAAGGAGCTGCTGGAGGGTCACGCCCGGCCGGGTTTTGAACTTCCGTGGCCGCAGGACTTGTCCGCGGCATTGCCCACCAGGGGTTTCCGCCAGGAGATCCGGCAGCTCTTCGACCGGATCATCGAATCCGGCCGCACTGCGGAAGACCTCACGGCGCTTGCCTATGAATGCGGCAGGCCGGACTGGATTGCTGCCGCGGACCTCTACTCGGAGTACCGCGACGTCCTGGACCTGCGCATGCCGGAAGCCTTTGACCCGGCCGGAATCATTACCGCGGCGCGCCAGATCTTCCAGGACTCGCCCGGGTTCCTGGCGGCGGAGCGCGAGCGGCTGCAATTGATCCTGGTGGACGACGTCCAAGAGGCAAACCCTGCCGTGTTTGAACTGCTCGCAGACATCGGAGAAGGAAAGGACGTTTTGGTGGCGTCCTCCCCGGACACCGTGGTCCAGGGGTTCCGCGGTGCCCGGCCCGACCTCGTCGCCGAACTGCCGAGGCTTCTTGGAGGCCTTGCGGGCACCGTGCGGGAGCTTCCGCTTTGGCACACCCACCGGCACCTCCCCGGCGTCGCAAAAGCATGGACGGGTGTGGCCGCGCGTATCTCGCAGCGTGCGGGCGGCCAATTGGCCCGGCGGCTTGACCCGCTGCCTGCGTCGGCGGAGGAGGCTCGCTCCGGAGGTAGCCAGGCCGCGGGCCGGGTGGAAGCACATGTCCTTCCCTCCACCGTCCACGAATTGCGCTACGTGGCACAACGCATCCTCGAAGCACAGCTGCGCGAGAACCACGAGTTCGGCGACATTGCTGTGATTGTGCGCAACGGCGGGCAATTGGCGCAACTTCAGCGCTACCTGAGCGGTCAGGGAATCCCGGTCCGCGTTCCCGTCGCGGATTCCGCTGTCCGCGACGAAGTGGCAGTCCGTCCCCTGCTCGAGGTGTACGGAGTGGTGCTCGATGCGGCCAAGCTGACGCCCGAGTCCGCCGTCTCTCTTCTCACGTCGAGGATCGGCGGGGCTACCGCCATCGAGTTGCGCCGCCTGCGGCAATCCCTGCGCCGGGAGGAACTGTTGGGCGGTGGCGGACGGTCCAGCGATGTATTGCTGGTTGAAGCGTTGCTGGAGCCGGGGGCGCTGGGTTCTTTGGGTATCGAGGGTAGCTCGGCACGGCGTTTGGCCCGCATGATCGCGGCGGGACGTTCGGCGGCCGCCGAGCCCGGAGCCAACGCTGAAACAGTGTTGTGGGCGTTGTGGCAAGCCACCGGTCTGGCTTCGCGCTGGACGGAAATGGCGCTCGACGGCGGCGCGGCCGGCGCCCGCGCGGACCGGGACCTTGACGCCATGATGGCCCTGTTCCACACTGCCGAGCGCTATGTCGACCAGCTCCCGGGCTCCGGTCCCGAACAGTTCCTGGAGTATCTGCTCAGCCAGGAACTCCCCATGGACACCCTTGCCGCCAGGGCCCAGTTGGAGGAAGCGGTGGAGCTCATGACGCCGGCCAGCGCTGCCGGGCGGGAATGGGCCGTGGTCATCGTCGCGGGCCTGCAGGAAGGCGTCTGGCCCAACACCAGGCTCCGGGGTGAACTCCTCGGCAGTACCTTGTTTGCCGATGCCGTGGAGCACGGAGTTCAACACGCCTTGCAGCGCGGGCCCCTCAGCAGGCTGAGGGATATCCGCTACGACGAACTGCGGAGCTTCTCCACGGCCGTTTCGCGTGCCCGGGAAGTCCTCATCTGCACGGCGGTTTCTTCCGAAGACGAGCAGCAATCGGCTTTTCTCGACTACGTGGCGCCCCTGGAACCGGGACAGTACCAACGTGAGTACACACCAGTAGGCAGGCCCATGACGCTGCGTGCCTTGGTGGCTGAGTTACGCCAGCGTGTTCAGCCGGACGACGCCGCGCTTGCCCGCCCGGGTGTGGCCGAGGATGCCGCCGAAGCCGCGCGCGTGCTGGCACATCTGGCCACCGCCGAGCCCGCAGTGCCGGGCGCACATCCGGATTCCTGGTGGGGACTGGCACAACTGAGCAGCGAGGAACCGGTGGTCCCGGCGCAAGGGACCGTGTTCGTTTCTCCTTCGAAGGTGGAAACCGTGCACAAATCGCCGTTGGATTGGTTTGTCCAGGCGGCCGGGGGCGAAGCCGCTACCGACTTTGCACGCAGCCTGGGCACCTTGGTCCATGCGATTGCCCAGGAGTTGCCCGATGCCTCCGGCGCTGAGTATGTCGCCGAGCTCGTGCGTCGCTGGCCGACACTGGGCATGAAGGACAACTGGGAAGGCCGGCTGGACTTCCAACGGGCGGAGCAGATGGTCCGGAAACTCGCCCAATACGTGCTTGTCATGCGGAGCGAAGGCCGAAGCCTGGCCGGGGTCGAAGTGGACTTCGAGGTTCCCCTTCCGGAGGTGCGACTGGGCCACGTCGGCGAGGATTCCGATGGTGTCCGGAACGCCGTGCTCCGGGGACAAGTGGATCGTCTGGAAATAGACGCAGAGGGCAGGCTGGTGATTGTCGACCTCAAGACGGGCAAACGCCAGCCAGGCAAGGCCGAACTCGCCAGGCACCCCCAGCTCGGTGCCTATCAGGCGGCCGTGTTGCACGGGGCATTCCAGGATCTGCCTGTTCCGGGGCTTGTTCCCGGCGGTGCCGTCCTGGCACAGCTGGGGACCAAGACAAAGACGCCGGCGGTCCAAGTGCAGGAGCCCCTGGACCCGGGAGATAACTGGGCACAGGACCTTGTCGGCGAAGCCGCCGTGCTCATGGCCGGAGCAAGCTTCGAAGCGCGCCATGATCCCTCAAAAGGCAGCCATGGGGGCCACGGTTGCCGACTGCCCGATATCTGCCCGTTGTGCGCCAGGGGAAAGCAGGTCACAGAATGACCGTCCAGACACTCGCCGGAATCGACGGCGGAGAAGCCGCCGAAGATGCCGCGGTATTGCCGGAACCTCGATTCGCGCCCGGCGAATTGGCCGATATTCTCGGCGAACGCAACCGTCCCACCGAAGAGCAATCCGCAATTATTGCGTCACCGTTGACCCCTCGGCTGGTCATCGCAGGCGCCGGATCCGGGAAAACCGCAACCATGGCAGACCGGGTGGTGTGGCTCGTCGCGAACGGATGGGTTCGCCCCGAAGAGGTCCTTGGCGTCACGTTCACCCGCAAAGCGGCAGGGGAGCTGGCCAGCCGTATCCGCGCCAAATTGGCCACCCTGCAGCGCATCGCGTCCTCGGACAACGGGCAGTACGGCTTCCCGGACGGGGTTGCAGGTTCCGATGAGCTTGAACCCAAAGTGTCCACCTACCACTCTTACGCCAGCGGGATCGTCTCCGACTACGGCCTGCGGCTGGGTATCGAGCGCGATGTGGTGCTGCTCGGCGGCGCCCAGGCCTGGCAACTTGCGAGCGAGGTGGTCGAAGCGTACGACGGCGACTACGAACACTTCACCACTGCAAAGTCCACGTTGGTCAACGCCGTGATGCAGTTGGCCGGCGAGTGCGCCGAACACTTGCGCGAACCTGCCGAGGTTCGGCGCTGGCTGATGGACCGGGTGTCCGAATTCGCGCAATTGCCCTATATGTCCGCGGCGAAAAAGAACCCTAGCCAAGCTGCCGGCGATCTCGGCGCCATGTTGCGGACCAGGGCCAGCGTCGCGGACATGGTGGGGCGTTACCAAGAGGCCAAGAGGAAT
Organism: Arthrobacter sp. NPDC080031; assembly: GCF_040702485.1. Classification (NCBI taxonomy): domain Bacteria; kingdom Bacillati; phylum Actinomycetota; class Actinomycetes; order Micrococcales; family Micrococcaceae; genus Arthrobacter; species Arthrobacter sp. NPDC080031. Next base: position 162,545 of record NZ_JBFBLA010000006.1, on the reverse strand, counting down.
CGCGGCGTCCTGGACTTCGGCGATCTCGTTGCGCTCGCCGCGAAGATTGCCCAGGACATACCCTTGGCGGCTGCCACCGAGCGGGCCCGCTACAAGGTGGTGCTGTTGGATGAATTCCAGGACACCTCGCACGCGCAACTCGTCCTGTTCTCCCGCCTGTTCGGGGGCGGACACGCAGTGACGGCGGTGGGGGATCCCAACCAATCCATCTATGGGTTCAGGGGTGCTTCGGCCGGCCAACTCTTCCACTTTGTCCAGGAGTTTCCCGTCCGGGTCGAAGACAGTTCCGGAACGGCATCCCTTGCCACCGCACCCACCTCGTACCTGACCACTGCCTGGCGGAACGGGCGCAACATCCTGGCCGCCGCCAACGTCATTTCCGCGCCGCTCAACAAGGCCGCTGCTAGTGGTGGAGCCCCGGGCTCCAGGGCCGAAGAGAGTTCCGTGGCAGTGCCTCCGCTGCAGCCGAGCCCGGCAGCCGTGGACGGCAACGTCGTCCTCGGACGATTTGCCACCGACGAAGACGAAGCCGCAGCGATTGCCCGGGACGTCCGCCGCTACCGGCGCACAGTCTTTGAAACCGCGGCCGACGGTACGCCGGATTCCCCCACCATGGCCGTGCTTTGCCGCCGGCGGGCACAGATGGAGTGCTTGCGGCGTGAATTCGAGGTCCAAGGGATCCCCTACGAAATAGTCGGCCTCGGCGGGCTCCTCGACACCCCTGAAGTAGTGGATCTCGTGGCCGCGCTCCGGGTCCTCGCCGATCCCGGCCGTTCCGATGCCCTGATGCGTTTGCTGGCAGGTGCCCGGTGGAGGATCGGAACTGCAGATCTGATGGCCTTCCGCGACTGGTCCCAGTTCCTTGCCCGGCGGCGATCCCACGGCGGTGCGGGAGATAGCGGCGCGGGAGACGATCCGTCAAGTGCCGACGAAAGCGCGATGGACACCGTCGTGGAGAGCGACATCACCGATGCGGCCAGCCTTGTGGAAGCGCTGGACTTCCTGCCACGGCCGGGGTGGACTTCCGGCCATGGGCGCTCCCTCAGCACGACGGCCCTGGACCGCCTCGGCCGGCTGTCGGCCGAGCTTCGGAACCTGCGGGGGTTCATCGGAGACGATCTGACCACGCTGATCGGCGAGGTGGAACGTGCGATGCTGCTGGACATCGAGGTCGCTGCCAAGCCCGGGACGAGCATCCACCAGGCCCGCCGGAACCTGGACGCATTCCATGATGCCGCGGCGGGTTTCCTGCAGACTTCGCAGCGCGTGGATCTACTGGCTTTCCTGGGATGGCTCGAAGCAGCCGCATCGGAGGAGGACGGACTGGACATGGCCGACGCCGAGGTGAACCACGAGGCCGTGCAATTACTGACAGTCCACGCCTCCAAAGGCTTGGAATGGGACGTTGTCTTTGTTCCCGGTCTCAATGCCGGGGCCTTCCCGAGCAACCGGGACTCTCGGTGGAGCAGCGGTACCGCGGCCCTGCCCTGGCCCCTGCGTGGCGACCGCGCTGATCTCCCTCAATGGGATCTGGACCAGCCGGACCAAAAGGGCTGGCTGGATGCCGAAAAGGACTTCAAATCCGAAGTCCAGCACCACGGCGAGGCTGAAGAGCGCCGACTAGCCTACGTTGCCTATACCCGCGCAAAGTTCGTCCTGTGGGCATCGAGCGCCGCGTGGAATGGTTCGCGGGCGGGCATTGCCGAGACGTCGCCTTTCCTTGCTGAGCTGGCAGGCCTTGCAGGCGAGGCAGGCAACGGTGCCGGCGGAGCATCGGTCGCCACCATTCATCCTCAGTCCCTCAGCGAAGACGCGCTGCCCACGGAGAGCCCCCTGACCGTCGGCACGGAGGTGGCTACCTTCCCCTATGATCCGCTCGAAGGTCCCTCCGACCCTCGCACGGGGGAACGGCTCCGCTTAGTACCGGGGCGGCGGGCCGCCATGGAGGCGGCAGCAACCCGGGTCAGGGACGCCATCGAGGCACTGCGGACGGATTCGCCGCTCGTCATCGATGGTGCGCCGACCCCCCTCCGCGGGGCGGCAGCCGGCTGGGCCGCCGAAGCGGAGCTGTTGTTGGAACGGCAGCTGCGGCGGAAACCCGTCCAGGACGTCCATTTGCCCGGACACATCTCGGCATCGATGTTCGTGGACCTGGGAGATGACCCCACGGCGGTCCTTGCCCAGCTTCGGCGCCCGGTGCCCCGCCAACCCGGGATCTCAGCACGCAAAGGTACCGCATTCCATTCCTGGGTGGAGGAATACTACGGAACCACCGGCATGCTGGATCTCGACGAAGCTCCCGGCTCTGACTCCCACATTGACGAAGCCTACGGACTTGACGACATGGTGGCGACGTTCAGCAATTCAGAATGGGCGCACCGGTCCCCGGCCTTCGTCGAAGTTCCCGTGGAAACAAGGATCGGGGACGTCGTGGTGCGCGGACGGATTGACGCAGTCTTCCGCGGCGCCGACGGCACATGGGAACTGGTGGACTGGAAAACGGGCAAGCGCCCGGCCGGGAGGCAACTCAAGACCCGCGCGGTGCAACTGGCCGTCTACCGGCTGGCATGGGCGCGCCTCAAGGGTGTGCCGTTGGAGCAGGTCAGTGCGGCGTTCTATTACGTTGCCGATGACGCCGTCGCCAGGCCCCACGACCTCGGCTCGGCCGATGAACTGGAAAAGATCATTGCAACCGCGCTAGGCAGTCGAAGCCGATAGGCAGCCGAAACCGCCCCAGCTAGGCCGGGCAGGACTAATGCTTCTTGGCGTCCTGGAGCGGGGCCGGCTCCACTATCTGGAGGGCCGTCGTCGAGGTGTCGTCCGCTTCGGACGGTGCCTCCGGCGCGGAGGCGGTCCCGTTCGCCGGATCTCCCGCGGGCTCCGGGATGGCCGTAACACTCACAGTGGGCTTTGCTGAGCCGCCCTCCGAGGCCTTGGCTTCCGAAGCAATGACGACTGCCGGTGCTGCCAACCCGTCCGAAGCGGCAAGCTCCGAAGCGGCAAGCTCCGAAGCGGCGAGCTCTGAAGCGGCAAGCTCCGCCGCGGCGGCCGCGGCCTCCTCGGCTGCCAAAGCGTTTTGTTCCTCGATGTCGTCGGCGAGGGATTTGAGCATCGCCTCGGCTTCTTCCGTCATGTCACTGTGACCGGCGGCCAAGGCCTTGACGAGATACTGGGCCAGGGCGAACTCGGCAAGAAGTGCCGAGCGTCGCAGCAGGTGGCCGTCAGGCGTATCCCGCCGAGCCTCCGTGTAGTGCCGCAGTACGGACTCCACGAAGCGCTGTTCGTTTGACGCCACGAGCCAGGCGAAGTCATCGGCGGGATCGCCGATGCGCAAATCGGTCCACCCCGTCACCGCCGTCACGCTGTCGCCGTCGATCAGCAAATTGTCTTCATGGAGATCGCCGTGGACTACGCACGGGTTGAAGCGCCACAGTGCGACGTCCTCCAGTGCGTGCTCCCAGCGACGCAGCAGGGCCGGCGGAATCTTGCCCGTGGTAGCGGCCTGGTCCAGCTCGTTCAACTTGCGCTGGCGGAATTCATTGGCCGTGTAGCTGGGAAGATCGGCATTATTGACGAGGGACTGGGGGAGGTCGTGGACGGCAGCCAGAGCCGCACCGATCTCCTTGGCCAAGGCATCACTGCAGCTCGACAACTCTTCGATGCTCCGTGTGGCGCCGGCCAAGTGGGCGTAGACAAACGTGCTCAGCGCGCCTTGGCGCACCGTTCCGGCCACAGTGGGCATGAGAAAAGGCAGCTCGGCCCGGATCGCCGGCGCGAAAGCCCGCAGAATCATGAACTCGGTCTCCAGCCGGGCGCTGGCTTCGGGATGACGCGGCGAACGGACGCGCCATCGCTTGCCCTCCGAATCCAGCAGAAGCGCCGAATCGAAATCGGCGGCATCGTCCGGGGCGGAGGCGGCAGCCATCGGCGTCAGGCCGGGCACCGCCGCAGTAGCTACAGCGGCCAGTTCGAACGGTGTTCTTCTCACGTCTTCCACGGTAGATTGACAAGCGCCTCTGGCAGCGATGCAGTGCGGCGAGTCTTGAGATCCGCTGGAAAACAGCATCCAGGGACGTGCATCGCTGAAAGATCCAAATGTCAATTGTCGGTGCGAGTCAGTACGGTAGGTACATGAGTTTCACCGAGTTCCAGGCGCCGGCAAACCACCTTATCGATACCGTACTTCCGGTGCGCCCTGCCATGGTTGACCGCGGATCTGCTGAACGCCTGAAGCCGGGCATGCTTGGCGAAGTGATCTCCTCAGGTTCGGCCAAGGCCATGGTGTTGTCGCAGCGCCAAGCCCTCGTCGTGGGGGACACGTTGTGGCTGGGCGACGCCGCGCCGCTCTTCGAAACCCTTCAGGCCGCCGGTAGGCCGCTCACAGCCATTTATCTCGGCCGGACCCTTGCTGCTTCCTCTGTACCGGAGCAAACACCAATCGTCCTCTTTGTGCCCGCCGAGCCGGTTCCGCCTGGAGCCGCGGGCCTTCCGGCCGACGGCTCCTGGGCCGGATTCCGGGAGGTCGCCGCCCGCCTCGGTGCCATGGACACAGCCTTGTTTGTCGAGGCCAGCGCCATTTCCAACTGGCATGCCACCCATACCCACTGCCCGCAGTGTGGAACTCCCACGGACATCGAAGCCGGCGGCTGGGTTCGGCGGTGCCCGCGGGACAAATCGGAGCACTATCCGAGGACCGATCCGGCCATCATCGTCACCGTGGTCGGTTCCGACGGCAGGCTGCTCCTGGGTGGAGGAGGGCCGCTTGACGCCAAGAACTATTCCACGCTTGCCGGCTTCGTTGAGCCCGGGGAATCGCTTGAACAGGCCGTGGTTCGCGAAATCGGGGAAGAAGTGGGTGTGCGGGTCACCGCTTGCCAGTACCTTGGCTCGCAGTCGTGGCCGTTTCCGGCCTCGCTGATGCTCGGGTTCACCGCAACAACGGACGACGTCGAGGCCCGGCCCGACGGCGTCGAAGTCACCCGGGCCCGCTGGTTCAGCCGCGCGGAACTCCAGGCGGCAGTGCTCAGCGGCGAGATCACGATCTCCACGAGGCTCTCGATTGCGCGTTCCCTGATCGAGCACTGGTACGGCGGCGTCATCGAGGACCTCCAGCAGTGACAGGCGGTATTTTCAGCGACACCGTTTCGCTCGAGGACCGGATACTCGGCGGCCTTGACGCCGAACAGCGGGAAGTCGCCAGCACCCTTAGCGGTCCCATGTGCGTCCTCGCAGGAGCGGGTACGGGAAAAACCCGGGCCATTACCCACCGTATTGCCTATGGTGTGCACTCCGGTGTCTATAGCCCGCAGCGCCTCCTGGCCGTCACCTTCACGTCCCGGGCCGCCGCCGAGATGCGCAGCCGGCTGCGGGATCTCGGCGTCGGGAACGTCCAGGCACGCACCTTTCACGCCGCTGCGCTCAGGCAACTGCAGTTCTTCTGGCCGCAGGCGGTCGGCGGCGTCCTGCCGAACTTGCTGGACCACAAGGCGAACATGATTGCTGAAGCGGCACGGCGGCTCCGGCTGAGTACCGACCGGGCTTCCATCCGTGACCTTGCGGCGGAGATCGAGTGGGCCAAGGTTTCCATGCTGACGCCGGCCAACTATCTTGAGAACGCGCACGGCCGCGGCACTCCGGGCGGCTTCGACCTTACCGCCGTCGCGCGGGTTTTCCAGTCTTACGAGGACGTGAAGACGGACCGCAACGTGATCGACTTCGAGGACGTCTTGTTGATCACGGTGGGCATCCTTCAGGAAGACCCGAAAGTGGCAGCCACGGTCCGCGAGCAGTACCGGCACTTTGTGGTGGACGAGTACCAGGACGTTTCTCCGTTGCAACAGCGGCTTCTTGAACTTTGGCTTGGCGGCCGCGACGAACTCTGCGTGGTGGGCGACTCCAGCCAGACCATCTACTCGTTCACGGGAGCGTCCCCCAAACATCTCCTCGGATTCAAGGGCCGTTACCCGGAGGCGACGGTCGTCAAACTGGTTCGTGACTACCGTTCCACGCCCCAAGTGGTGAAGCTCGCCAACGATCTCCTCGGGTCCCGCCGCAGTGGTGGAACGGTTGCCGACGCCGCTTGGGCCAAACCCCTGCAGTTGGTGGCCCAGCGCCCGGCCGGACCGGAACCGCGCTTCATGGAATGCCCGGACGACGAGGCAGAGGCGGCGGTCGTCGCGGGCCGGATCCGGGAACTGATCGACGCCGGCACCAAGGCGAGCGAGATCGCCGTGCTCTTCCGCACCAACGGCCAATCGGAAGCGTACGAACAAGCCCTTGCCTCGGCGGGCATCGGCTACCAGCTCCGGGGCGGTGAGCGGTTCTTCGCCCGCAAGGAAGTCCGGGACGCCATCCTGCAGCTGCGCGCCGCAACGCGTGCGGTAGCCGAGGATTCCGCCAAGGAGCCACTGGGCCAACTGGTCCGGGACATCGTGGCTTCGCTCGGCTACACGGACGCCGCCCCGCATAGTGGCGGTGCACTCCGCGAACGCTGGGAGTCCCTCGCCGCGCTCGTGGCCCTCGCGGACGAACTCGCCATCAGCCGCGGGCCGGAATTCACGTTGATGGAATTCGTCAACGAACTCCAGGAGCGTTCGGTGGCCCAGCACGCCCCGACAGTCCAGGGCGTTACCCTCGCATCGCTGCACGCAGCGAAGGGCCTGGAATGGGACGCCGTGTTCCTGGTGGGCTTGAGCGAGGGCCTTATGCCCATTTCCTTCGCCGACACTCCCGAAAGCGTGGACGAGGAACGCCGCTTGCTCTACGTGGGGATCACGCGGGCACGGGAGCACCTGAACCTGTCCTGGTCCACGGCCCGCACGCCGGGTGGCCGCGCCAACCGCAAACCTTCGCGCTTCCTCGACGGGCTCCGCCCCGATTCCGTGCTCGGGGCCAGCGCGCGCAGCCGCGCCACGCCACGGCGCAAGGCGGCAGCACCGGCGTCGTGCAGGGTCTGCGGCACGATGCTCGCCACTGGCGCCGAGCGCAAAGTGGGCCGCTGCAGCCAGTGCCCGCCCACGTACGAGGAACAGACTTTTGAGGCTTTGCGGCAATGGCGCAAGGAAGAGGCGCTGAGCAACGATGTTCCTGCCTATGTGGTCTTCACGGACGCGACGTTGACGGCCATCGCAGAGGCCCGGCCGGCGTCGCTTGAGGAACTGGCGCGACTCGCTGGTGTCGGGCCTTCCAAACTGGAAAAGTACGGCGAAGCCGTGCTGACAGTCCTGGTCGAGAACGGGTCTGCCTAGTGCCGAGGACCGCGGGACAGCCCGCTTTGCCGCTGACCACCGAAGACGGCGCGCCCGTCGTCGTTCGTCGCTCGGCCCGCCGCCGCCGTACTGTGGCGGCCTTCTGGGAGGACGGGAATGCCGTTGTGGCGATCCCTGCCCACTTCACGAAGGCGCAGGAGGGCGAATGGGTCCGGCGGATGCTGGACAAGCTCAAGCGCCAAGGGGAGAGGGGTGCCCAGGGCGCCGGCAGGCGGAGACCCGCGAGCGATGCGGCCCTTGCCGGACATGCCGCGGAACTTTCCGCAAGGTATCTGGGCGGGCGTGCCAGCCCGACGTCGGTCCGCTGGGTCAGCAACCAGAAGTCACGGTGGGGGTCGGCCACCCCGGCGGACGGGAGCATCCGGCTTTCGGACAAGCTCCAATCGATGCCGCCGTGGGTGATCGACTACGTATTGCTCCACGAACTCGCGCATCTGCTGGTGGCCGGGCACAACGCCGCGTTTTGGCGCTTGCTGGAGGCGTACCCCGAAACGCAGCGGGCCAAGGCGTTCCTGGAGGGCGTCGCTTTTGCGACGTCGCGGGGGCTTGGACCGGATGACAAAGGCGCCGACGCGCCAGCCGGAGGCTGGGACGCCGACGCCGACTAGGCGTTTCGGAAGCGCTAGGCCGTGGGCTCCCCGGGTTCCGTGGTGTCAGGGGAGTCTCCGTCTTCAGGTTTCGGAGCCTCCGGGCTGCCCTCAGTGTTCCCCTCATCCTTCGGAGCGTCGTAGCCGCCTTCAAGGAGCTTCTGCAGTGCATCGTCCACTTCGGTGTCGCTGGCTTCAGCCAGGCGGCGCCGTTCGGTGAAGCCCGCCGGGTCGTCGAGGTCATGCGCCGTGGGGAGCAAATCGGGATGCTGCCAGATGGCATCGCGGCCGGCGATTCCACGTTCGTCCTTCAGCGCCGCCCACAGCGTGGCGGCTTCGCGAAGGCGCCGCGGGCGCAGCTCAAGGCCCACGAGCGAGGAGAACGCGTGTTCGGCGGGTCCTCCCGTGGCGCGGCGCCTGCGCACCGTCTCGCGGAGTGCGACGGCGGATGGCAGCACGTTCTCGGTGGCTGCGGCCGTGAGTTCGTCCACCCAGCCCTCCACCAGCGCCAGGGCTGTTTCGAGTTTCTCCAGGGCAGCCGATTGTTCGGGAGTGCGCTCGGGCGTGAACACCCCTTGGGAGAGAGCTTCTTGAATGCCCTCGGGGTTGCTCGGATCCAGGTCCCGGGCGAGGTCCTCGACGCGGGACAGGTCGATGTGGATGCCGCGGGCATAAGCTTCAATCGCCCCGAGGAGATGGCCCCGCAGCCACGGAACCTGCACAAAGAGCCGGGCATGCGCGGCTTCGCGGACCGCGAGGAACAACCGGACGTCATTCTCAGGGATGCTCAGGCCTTCGCCGAACTTTGCCACATTGGCCGGCAGTAAGGCCATCTCGAGATCAGCGAGTGGAACGCCGATGTCGGTGGAGCTGACCACCTCGGCGGACAGCGCCCCGATGGCCTGTCCCAGTTGCATGCCGAAGATTGCCCCGCCCATGTTCTGCAACATGGACGAGGTGCCGCCCATCATGGCCTTCACTTCTTCCGGCATCTGCTGGGTCAGGGCGTCCGACAGCGCATTGGCGATGCTGTTGGCCACCGGCTCCGTGAGTCGTTTCCATGTAGCGAGGGTGGCTTCCACCCATTCAGCGCGGGACCAGGCGCGGCCGATGAGGCCCGTCGCCTGCAGATCGGTGACCGGATCCAACCAGAGTTCCGCGAGCCGGAGCGCCTCGTCGACTTCGCGGGCCTGCAAAGCACTCACTGAGGGATCCGTGCCGGCAGCAGCAACGCGGCGGGCATTCTCGTGGGCGAGCTGCCAATTGACCGGGCCTTCGGAAGTGGAGCTCATCATGGCCTGCACCTGGGCGAACATTTGCTGCAGCATGTTGGGGTCGTTTGGCAGCCCTGCGGCCTTTGCCAATTCGGCGGGGTCGATGTTGCCCATGCCTTGCCCGCCCATCAGGTTCTTCAGCATTTCCGCCAAGGGATCCACGGGTGAATCGTCTCCATTGGAGGGGTTATTGGGGTTGGAGGTCATGGTGCCGCCGATCGTCGGTGTGACTGGTGATCACTTTCAAGGTACCGCGATGCCCGGGGGCTGTCTGCCTCAAGAACGCGTCGTTCGCTCTAGGCAAAGCACGTAGGGCGGGCACAGCAAAGTAGGGTGGATCGTTGGTATGTTTACTGGCCTCCGCCCTGAGGGGGTCGAAACGGTAGCGTAGGGCACACGGTTCCCGGCGCGGAGAGGTCTTTCATTGACTAGTTTGCCGAGCCCCGGAGCTGCCGGGGAACCCGGACAGCCTCTCGGCCCCTCCAACCCGCCCCAAGCGGCGCGGCGCCGCGACGGACGGTACGTCGCGATGCTGGTCTCCGGCGCCCTGACCATTGTGTTGGGAATCGCCGCGGCCGTGCTCCCTGTTCCCTACGTAGTGGAATCCCCCGGACCAACGTTCAACACCCTGGGCACGGACCACAACAAACCGGTCATCAGCATCACCGGGCACGCGACGTATCCCGCCAAAGGGAACCTGGACCTGACCACCGTCTACATCAACGGCGGCCCCAACGGACCAGTCAACCTTTTCGAGGCCTTCCAGGCCTGGCTGGACGGTTCCAAGGCCGTATACCCCGAAGAACTGCTCTATCCCAAGGGCGTCACCAAGCAGCAATCCGAACAGGAAAGCGCGCTTGCCATGACTACCTCCCAGGAGAACGCAGTTGCCTCGGCCCTCAAGGAAGAGAACATTCCGTACGGCCAGAAGCTTGCGGTCGCAGGGTTGTCCGACGGCTCGGCATCCGCGGGCAAACTCCAGGCAGGGGATGTCTTCACGTCGATCAACGGAAAGGCGGTCACGTCCCTGAGCGTCGTCCAAACCGCACTGGCCGACGGCGCGGGCGCGCCTGCCGTCGTCGTCGTCGATCGGAACGGCCAGCCCGTGACGGTGAGCATTACCCCCGGCAAGGGCTCAAACGGGAAGTACATCCTGGGCGTACTGCTGCAGTACAAGTTCACGTTCCCGTTCGACGTCAAGATCTCCCTGGACCAGGTGGGCGGACCGAGCGCCGGCATGATGTTCGCACTGGGCATCATCGACAGCATCACCCCCGGCGACCTCACGGGCGGCAAGCATGTGGCCGGTACCGGCACCATTTCGCCGGACGGCACCGTGGGGCCCATTGGTGGAATCGCCCAGAAAATGCGCGGAGCCCGCAGCGGCGGCGCCACGCTTTTCCTCGCGCCTGCCGCCAATTGCGATGAGGTCGTGGGGCACGTTCCGGACGGGCTGCAGGTAGTCAAAGTGGACACTCTGGCGGACGCAAAATCAGCCGTGGAGCGACTCGCCTCGGGCCAGGACATGTCCCGCCTCCCGACATGCTCCAACAACTAGACTGATGATGGAACTTAGCTCCACTGCCACTCGTGGCACTAATGACGGCCTCCGCCATTAGCACCGGCACGGGGGCCGACGAACACACGCACTGATGACCGTTAACTGACGACCAGCGATGAGGTATCGAGTTTGTCCCGTCCAGCCAGCACCAGCCCGCCCGGAAGACCGCAGCGGAGACGGGGTGCACTCACTCCAACTTTGATCATCGTCGCCGTCGCCGTGGTGGGATTTATATTCTTCGCCAACGTGTGGACAGACGTCCTCTGGTATCAGCAGCTGGGCTTCTTCGAAGTCTATTTCAAGGAAAACCTTGCCCGGATCCTGATCTTCCTCGCGGGCTTCGTCCTGATGTTCCTGCCGGTCTTCTACGCAATCCGCGTTGCCTACCATGCACGGCCCGTCTACGCTCCGGACTCCGAGGCCAGGGACAACCTGAACCGTTACCAGGCCCAACTTGAACCCGTACGTCGCGTGGTCATGATCGGCATCCCCGTGTTGTTCGGCCTCTTCGCCGGCAGCGCGGCCGCGAGCCAGTGGCAAGCGGTGCTTTTGTTCTTCAACCAGGTACCGTTCGGCCAGGCCGATCCCCAGTTTGGCCTGGACATCAGTTTCTACCTCATGACTTTGCCGTTCCTTGGCTTTGTCACGGGTTTCCTTATGAGCGTTGTGGTGATTGCCGGAATCGCGGGAATCCTTACCCACTACCTTTATGGCAGTATCCGGCTCATGGAACGCGGCATCTTCACCAGCCGTGCCGCCCAAATCCACCTGGCCGTGACCGGGGCCATTTTCCTGCTCCTGCTCGGAGCCAACTTCTGGCTTGACGTCTACAGCACCGTCCAGAACAACGGCGGACACTGGGCAGGCGCCCTTTACACCGACGTCAACGCCGTGATCCCGACGAAGACCATCCTGGCCGTTGCCGCGGGTCTGGTGGCTATCCTCTTCATTGTGGCCGCCGTGATCGGCCGTTGGCGCTTGCCCGTGATCGGCACGGCCATGCTGATCATCACGTCCATCCTCGCGGGCGGCGTCTATCCCTGGGTCATCCAGCAGTTTCAGGTCCGGCCCTCGGAGCAGACGCTGGAGAACAAGTACATTGACCGCAACATTGCCATGACCCGGTCCGCCTACGGTTTGGACAAGATCAAGGTTTCTCCCTACAACGCCACGACGGACGCCAAGACCGGGGCTCTTGCCAAGGACGCCCAGACGGCCGCGAACATCCGGCTGTTGGACCCGAACCTGGTTTCCTCGGCGTTCTCCCAGCTGGAGCAGTACCGTCCGTACTACCAGTTCCCCAAGGCCCTTAACGTCGACCGTTACACCGTGGACGGCAAGACCCAGGACACAGTGATCGCGGTCCGCGAATTGAACCAGGACGGGCTGAACGCCAGCCAGCAGACCTGGGTCAACCGCCATATCGTCTACACCCACGGTTATGGTGTCGTGGCCGCCAAGGGCAATACCTTCACGGTTGATGGCAAGCCGGATTTCCTGCTGTCCGGAATCCCGTCAATGGGTACCCTTGGCAGCGATGCGAGCTACCAACCCCGCATCTACTTCGGTGAAGATTCGCCGGACTACTCGGTGGTTGGTGCCCCGGATGGCGCTCCGCACCGCGAACAGGACCGACCCGCCGGCAAGGATACTTCTACTGAAACGCAGTACACCTTCACCGGCAACGGTGGCCCCAACGTGGGCAACTGGTTCAACCGCCTGCTGTACTCCATCAAGTTCCAGTCCTCGGACCTGCTGCTGTCTGACGGCGTCAACGAGAAGTCCCAGATCCTCTACGACCGCACTCCGCGTGAGCGCGTGCAAAAGGTAGCTCCCTACCTGACGGTGGACGGCAGCGCCTATCCCGCAGTGGTCGACGGCCGTGTGAAGTGGATCGTGGACGGCTACACCACCAGCCAGTACTTCCCCTACTCCCAGCAGCAGCAACTGGGAAATGCTACGGCCGATTCGCAGACGACCTCCGGGCGCACGGTGGCCCTGCCGAACAGCGCCGTCAACTACATCAGGAACTCGGTCAAGGCCACTGTTGACGCCTATGACGGCTCGGTCACGCTGTACGCCTGGGATGACCAGGACCCGATCCTGAAATCGTGGGAGAAGATTTTCCCGACGACCGTCAAGCCGTACTCGGAGATGTCCGGTCAGCTGATGAGCCACGTCCGCTACCCGGAGGACCTGTTCAAGGTCCAGCGTGAGTTGCTTGGGCGTTACCACGTGACCAATGCGGACAGCTTCTATCAGAACAACGACGCATGGAGCGTTCCGAACGACCCCACGGTCACGGATCCCGTCCGGCAGCCCCCGTTCTACATGTCCCTGCAGATGCCCGACCAGACCAAGCCGGCCTTCCAGCTGACGTCGTCCTTCATCCCGCAGGTGGTCAACGGCGCCGCCCGGAACATCCTGTACGGCTTCCTCGCCGCCGATTCCGACGCCGGTAGCCAGAAGGGGGTGAAGGCTGACACGTATGGCCAGCTGCGGTTACTCCAATTGCCAACGGATACCCAGGTTCCGGGCCCGGGCCAGGCCCAGAACAAGTTCAACTCCGATCCTGAAGTGTCGCGGGAACTGAACCTGCTCAGGCAGGGAGCATCCGATGTGCTCAACGGCAACCTTTTGACATTACCGGTGGGCGGAGGCCTGCTCTATGTCCAACCGGTCTATCTGAAGTCCACGGGTGAGACGTCCTATCCAACGCTTCAGCGGGTGCTCGTGGCCTTTGGCGACAAGGTCGGCTTTGCCCCCACGCTTGACGCTGCGTTGAAGATCCTCTTCGGGGGCGACTCAGGGGCCTCGGCGGGAGACTCGGCCAATAACGGCCAGACCCCCACTCCGCCGGGGACCACTACGCCACCCGCCGCAGCGGACGCGCAGGCCCAGCTGAAGGCTGCACTGGACCAGGCCAACAAGGCCATCCAGGATGGCCAGGCTGCTCTCGCCAAGGGCGACTTCGGGGGCTACGGTGACCAGCAGAAAATTCTGGCCGCTGCAATACAGAAAGCGCTCGACGCCGAGTCCCGGCTTGGAGTCACCCCGGCTCCGTCGGCAAGCGCCACCCCCTCGGCGAGCCCGTCGCCTTCACCTTCGCGGAGCAAGTAGGTAACTCCAGCCGGCTGAATTCGGCTTAGCTGGTTGTTTTGCAAGACCGGGCCAGCCCTGACAAGGGCTGGCCCGGTCTTTCTTTTGATCTGTCTAGCCTGGCCGGGTTTCCCGAGGTGCCTGGGCCGGCCGTCTGACAGGGTTGCTCCGCCGATAGGGCCGGGGAGACGGAGGTCACGTCGTCTGGATTTGGCCTGACATTCACCTGCAGGTAAAGTAGTTCTTGCGACGCGGGGTGGAGCAGTTCGGTAGCTCGCTGGGCTCATAACCCAGAGGTCACAGGTTCAAATCCTGTCCCCGCAACCAAATAAACGAAAGAGTCCGCCTATAAGGGCGGACTCTTTCGTTTAAGGGCTACAGGACAAAACGTGCGTAAATCCGGGTTATAGGACAAAACGTGTGTAAATCCCGGGCGTGTCATCTGCCTCCGGCCCAGCCTGCGCGGTGCCAGAGGCCTTCCTCTGCGCTGAGCTCGGCGCTGTAGAGCTCTGGGCCGGGGTGCTGTTCCGTGGGGGGGTAGTGGCTTTGGTCTTGGGCAGGCGGTGGTGGCGGGCTTAGATGAGTTTGGCCGGCGGCAGGGGCTGTTCCCTGTGCAGGTAGAGGTACCACTCGCTCGCGGTCGTGCTCCGGTAGGTGCGGGCTTCGACGCGTCCCCGTGCTGTTGGTGCCAGTCATGGAGCCCTGCCAGCCAGGCCGCCGCTTCCGCCGGGGCGTGAATCCTGGTCAGGGCCCGTCCCAGCCGCAGCAATACCTTGCTCGCCCCAGTCCTGGACCGACCGGTCAGGTAAGTGCGACGCTGCGCTGGCCATGGACCAGGCAGCGTTGCACCGCGGTTTCGGACCAACACTCCGACAGTGCCGCTGCGAGCACCCCAGCCACCCTTAGCTTCCAAAGCTTAGCCATCCCGAAATTCGCCCGCCAACACTGGGAAGCAAGCCCCTCCCATACACACGTTTTGTCCTATAACCCCCTCGTCGATCGTGAAGCAGAGGTTGCAGGACAAAACGTGTGAAAATTCCAGGACCGCGTCATGTCCGGCCCGGGATCGTCTTCGCTCGGATGTCGGATTCGAATGGACAAATTGCGGGCCCGCGGAATCCCGAGACCGGCAACTTGGGCGAAGAGAATGATCCAGCAGAATCCGACGGTGCCTTCGTCTAACCCCCATTTTCGCCGCGCTCTCGATCCTGAGGTAGGCGCAGCGGAGACGGCCGCCCCCACTTCCCTAGGGAGGTCTTGGACACGGTCTTAGACGACTGTGGGCCAATCCGGGTGAAACGTTTTTTCACACGCAGAAGCGCCGAGATCCACACTGAGATTGCCGAAAAGCACACTGATTTTCGGCAAATCTGCACGGAGTTTGGCCACTTCGACCACTGAGAGGAGAAATATCGCGATAGTTTCTTGGGCGGGAGAACAAATATTCATCACTGGATTCCCCTCAGCCAGTTCAAGAAATTATGAGGCGCAATCGAACGCGGGATGTAGTTTAATCGCATGATCTTGACAACGGAGTGAAACAATGGAATTAAACCTTAAGCAGGATATTGTGTACGCCCTCAGGAAGAAGGGCGTAGCAGAAACCGAGATACCGCGCCTCCTCGACGAAGCGATGGAACAACGCCGGACAGCAGGTGATCGATTCAGCGTTGCCGATTTTGTGTCTCGTACCCCACGCGGGACCAGCATCTCCAGGGGCACACGGATCGGTTACGTCGCCGCCGTGTTTTTGGTGCTTTGCATTGGCGTTCAGCTGCTCCTTAGCGGCATGTTTAGCGTTCACCTGGGCATTCCTGGCCTCCTGTTCTACTACGGCGCAGCTCTCCTTGGACTGGTGGCCCTCGTGTTCTCCGCCTACTACGTAGACCGCAAGGTTCCCGTCAAATAGCCCGAAGCTGATCGCCTAAATCATGCTGGGCAATTGGGGGCGTTGGGGTTCTGATCGCTGTAGCGCTGGTCGCACTAACCCGCGGCTCTTGGCTTGGCTTTCTCTTCCTCGAAAATGCCGCAGGCCACTCTGCGAAAGTACGCTTTCGTCCGATCGATTCAGTTGAATTCTCGGGAGATCCGGCGGCGGTTACTTGGGTTGCCCCTGCGGCTGCTTTACTGCACGCGTCCTCGCGGATTAGCCGATGAGGTGGGTGTCGTGCGCCTAGGCAAGTTAGGCGAAGTTTCCGGATCGATTCCGGTATCGTGTGTCATTGTAGTTACTGCCTGATTCGCTTCAAGCAGCCCGTGAAGAGGTCGCCTGTGCTGGCATCCCCGCGCGATGGCTAAACTTAGCGCTCGAACCAGAACTGCCTTGAGCCTTGGGACCAGACCGGATCTGACCCATCAATGGGGCACCAGCAGTCGAGCCTACCGGCGGATCGCGACACCCATCCTCCACAGGGCCGGCCCAACTGAGTACTGGGAAGGTCAAGGCATCATCCACTTACCCCCTGCATGGGATCGCTTTCAAACGACCTAGTGAACCGCCGTATGCGAGGCCCGCACGCGCGGTGGTGTGAGAGGTAGGTCGGGAAACCCGAACCACCTACTCGATTTTTCCACCGGTTTGCGGGTGGGGGGTGTGGTGCGTGTGCCCGGTACGCCCGTGTCACGTCCGTCCTGACCTTCTTTGAGCCGCCTCGGAGCCAAAATGACGCGACTCGCCGTGTCGCAAGCGCTTTTCCAAAGCAAACGAGGTCGGGACGGCGTCAAGTCCCCGCGAGAATCGCCCCTCCCAGGGGCTGTTACTTCTGCCGAAGGCTCCTTCAGATCGCAACGTGCCGCAGCGCACACCCAAGTGGTCAGAGGCGTCCCTGAATGTGCGGTAGAGTTGATTCTGCGACGCGGGGTGGAGCAGTTCGGTAGCTCGCTGGGCTCATAACCCAGAGGTCACAGGTTCAAATCCTGTCCCCGCAACCAAGGAAACGAAAGAGTCCGCCCAGCTGGGCGGACTCTTTCGTTTAACCCCCGTTTTCGCAATTTCCGGATTACAGGACATAACGTGTGTAAATCCCGGGCGCGTTATGTGCACCACCGGGTCATCTTCGCTCGGATGCCGGATTCTGCTCATTCATTCGAATGGACAAATTCCGGGCCCGCGGAATCACGGCGCCGGCAACGTCGGCGAAGAGAGTGATCCAGCAGAATCCGACGGTGACGATCGAACTGGATCTGCTCATGGACCTCCCCGGTCATCGGGATCCGCGGGGCACTGTTCCAGCACCAGGCCGTGCGGCGGCGGAATGTCTTGTACACCGTTCTAGACGGCAATGCGCGCCAATCCGGGTGAAACGTTTTTCCACACGTAGAAGTGCCGAGATCCACACTGAGATTGCCGGAAAACACACTGATTTTTGGCAAATCTGTACGGATCTTAGCCACTCCGACCCCTGACAGGCGAAATATCGCGCTAGTTTCTTGGGTACTGCCAGCAGCGTGGCGGCCGGGCGGCAATGGATCGGGTTCGCGCCTGGTGACTTGATGTTGTCTTTGCCATTGACTGGCACTGCTGCGCTCGGCGTGGACCGACTTGAGGAGGAGCTTCGATGAACAAGACATCGAAAATTGTTGGTGCGGCCCTGGGCGGCGTGGCCGTTGGATTGGCCCTGGCGTTCATTCTGTTCGTGGCCACTAGCGTGATCGCCATTTCAACGGGCTCCCCGGCGACCCTGCCGGGACTTTTCACTGCGACTGCCGGAACCGAAAACGGGGCACTGGCCTTGGAATTTCAGCCGAACTTCGCAGGAATCGTCGTGGTCATAGCGTTGTCGGTGCTTGTCAGCGTGGTGATGGCCGTGCGAAGCAGCAACGCATCCCCGGGACCCTCAGTACATAACTAGTGGGCCCTGCTTCGCGATGACGGCGATGGGCGTACGCTCCGCGCGGCTCTGAGGCAAGGTCCCGCCACATGACCCGTACCTATCCGAACGCTCCAAGCGTTGACAGTCCCAAGCGTTGACAGTCCAGCTCGTGGAGGACGACACTTGGGCCGAATGGCCCGTTCATCCTGACGGAATGGGCCGGCCTGAGGAGGCCCGAGATGATCAATGCAACGATGGTCGTGGCGACAATTCCGGTCACGGATCTGGAGCGGGCGAAGGAATTCTACGGCGGCGTCTTGGGGCTAACCTTCCTCTGGGAAACTCCGGTAGGCGTCCGGTACCGGTGCGGACCGGTCAGTGAGATCTCGGTCTTCAAGCGTCCGCCTACTGCCACCGAGCACACCCTTGCCCACTTCGAAGTGGACGACATCGAGGTGGTCGTCCAGGACTTGGCCGCCAAGGGCGTGGAGTTCCTCGACTACACGGAGGGTCCCCTCGCCACAACAGGGCACATCGCCCAGCTCGGCCCCGCCCGCGGCGCTTGGTTCCGTGATCCCGACGGGAACACCCTCGGCATCCGCCAAGGCTAGATCGATCGCTTCGAAAGCCTGATACCTGCCGCCGGGCCGGATCGCCATGCCCTGCGCGGAAGTCCCGCCTCCCGCAAGAATCACTAGGAGTTCCAAGCATTCCTTCCCTCCCTCCATGGTAAATACTAGGAGTTCCTAGTATTCTCGATTCCAAGCGTCAGCCATTTGCATCGAGGGAGCTGTTGAATGAAGATCGTCGTGCTCGTCAAACAAGTGCCGGATACGGCCGAGGAACGGAAGCTTGACCTGGCAACGGGCCAGCTTGACCGTGAGGCCGCCGACTCCGTGCTCGATGAAATCAACGAGCGCGCCCTCGAAGCCGCGTTGCGCATCAAGGATGCCAACAAGGGCACCGAAGTAGTGGCAATGACCATGGGTCCTGATGACGCCACACAGTCCTTGCGCAAGGCCCTTTCCATGGGAGCCGATTCAGCGGTTCACCTTGTGGATGATTCCCTCGACGGCGCCGACACCGGCCGAACGGCCACAACGCTGGCGGCGGCCTTGAGGTCTACCGGATTTGACGTGGTGATAGCCGGTAATGAATCGACGGATGGCCGCGCCGGCGTCGTGCCCGCCATGGTCGCCGAACATCTCCAGCTGCCACTTTTGGGTTCATTGATCTCCGCGGAAATCGCCGACGACGGCGTACGCGGGGTTCGCCAAGGCGAGGGCGGAACCCTCAATGTCCGTGCCGGACTGCCCGCCATCCTCACCGTGACCGAACGTTTCCCCGAGGCCCGCTTTCCCAACTTCAAGGGCATCCTGACGGCCAAGCGCAAACCCGTCACCACATTGTCCGTCGCCGAACTCGGCGTCCCGGCGGGCCACAGCCGCACCGTGGTGGTCTCCACCGTTGAACGGCCGCCGCGCGCGGCTGGCCGGAAACTCATCGATGACGGGACCGCGGCCGACGAGCTCGCCGAGTTCCTCGTTGCGAACCGCCTGGTCTGAGGGAGGAAAAGAAATGTCGAACGTCTTGGTGCTCATTGAACTTTCCCACCGCGGCGAGATTGCCGCTTCCGCCCGCGGGCTGCTGGCTGCCGCAGCCACGCTGGGCTCACCGGTCGCCGTCGTCGTCTCGCCTGCACCCCTGGCGGACGACGACGTCGCGCGCCTGGGTGAGTTGGGCGCGGCAAGGATCTACTCGGCCGTGACAGCTGCCGCCGGCACTGTTTTGGTGGCCCCTGCCGTGGATGCCCTGAGCGGGGCCGTCGACGCATATGGGCCGGCTGCCGTGCTCACCGCGAACTCGGTGGACGGCCGCGAAGCCGCCGCCCGGCTAGCTGTGCGGGTCGGCGGGAGCGTGCTCGCCGACGTCGTGCAGGTGCGCAGCGACAACGGAACCGTTGTTGCACAGCATTCTGTGTTTGGCGGGGCCTACACCGTCGAGTCCGTAGTGGAAGGCGGGCTGCCCATCCTCACCATCCGGCAGGGGGCGATCGAAGGCCACGCTCCGGCAGCCACTGCAGAGCTGCAGACGTTGTCCCTGGAAGCCGCAACAGACGGTGCGGCAGTCATTGACCGCTTCAACGACGACGCCGACGTCTCGGTCCGGCCCGAGCTTCGGACTGCAGCGACGGTGGTTTCAGGCGGACGGGGTTTGGGCTCGTCCGAGAACTTCGTGCTGGTCGAACAGCTCGCCGACACCCTGGGCGCTGCGGTCGGTGCGTCACGCGCCGCCGTCGACGCCGGATACATTGCCCAGACGGCCCAGGTAGGCCAGACGGGTGTGAGCGTATCCCCGCAGCTGTACATCGCTTTGGGAATATCCGGAGCCATCCAGCACCGCGCCGGCATGCAGACCGCCAAGACCATTGTGGCCATCAACAAAGACGAGGACGCGCCCATTTTTGAGGTAGCCGACTTCGGAATCGTGGGCGATATCTTCACGGTGGTTCCGAAACTCATCGAGGCCGTCAAAGCCCGTTCCAACTGACGGCGTAACAGGCTTTAGCCGCTTCGGTCCAAAGCCTGTTAGCTTGATGCGTCCGACGATTGCAAGTTCTTCCGAGAGGTGTCTGAGAAGATGTCCACCCCCGCCAAAAAGTCGACAGCAGCCAAGAGCAAATGGTCCCAACCCCTCTGGGTGGTTCCAGGGGTGCTGCTCGTACTTTTGCTCATCGTCTTGTTGGCCAAATGGTTGACGGGCCTGTCGGGCGTGCAGTCGTTCTTGCACGACTTCCCAGGCGCGTCCCGCCTCCCGGAGAACGCTCCCGTAGGTTTCCCGGCATGGCTCGGATGGCAGCACTTCCTGAACGTCTTCTTCATGGTGCTCATCGTCCGCTCGGGCTGGCAGGTCCGCACGGCCAAAAGGCCGCCAGCCCAATGGACCCGCAACAACCAAGGATTCATCCGGACCAAGAATGCGCCGACCAAGATCAGCCTGGACCTGTGGTTCCATCTGACCCTGGATGCCCTATGGGTGTTGAACGGCATCGTCTTCATCATCGTGATCTTTGCCACCGGGCAATGGATGCGGATCATCCCCACCAGCTGGGACGTCTTCCCGAACGCCATTTCCGCTGCCCTCCAGTACGCATCGTTGAACTGGCCCACTGAGGACGGCTGGGTGAACTACAACGCCCTGCAATTGCTGACGTACTTCGTCACGGTCTTCATCGCCGCTCCGCTTGCCATCATCAGCGGGCTGCGCACGTCCTCTGCATGGCCGAAGAAGGCCGGCACGGTGAACAAGCTCTATCCCATCGAAGTGGCCCGGGCAGTGCATTTCCCGGTGATGGTGTACTTCGTGCTCTTCACGATCGTGCACGTCACCTTGGTCCTCGCCACCGGGGCGCTGCGCAACCTGAACCACATGTATGGCGGCAGCGACGACATCAACTGGGTTGGTTTCGGCATTTTCGCCCTGTCCCTCCTGGTGATTGTGGGCGCCTGGTTCCTCGCGAGGCCGCTGTTCCTTCGCCCTGTCGCTTCGCTGATGGGCAAAGTCAGCAAGTAAACGCACTGAATAGCCAGAAATACCGGACAACCCGGAGACTGGGAAGAACTGCAAAGGAGTGCCAATGTTTGAGCTCACAGAGGACCAGCAAGCGGTGGTGGAAATGGTGCGCGACTTCGCCACCACGGCTATTGCGCCGCACGCCGCCGAATGGGACGAGACCAAGCATTTCCCAGTGGATGTCCTGCGCGAAGCAGGCACCCTTGGCATGGGAGGCATCTATGTCCGGGAAGAGTTCGGCGGCTCGGGGCTTTCCCGCACGGATGCAGCGCTGATCTTTGAAGAGCTGTCCAAGGCAGACCCCACCATCGCGGCGTACATCTCGATCCACAACATGGTGGTGTGGATGATCGACGCTTTCGGAAACGATGAGCAGCGGGCCAAATGGGTTCCGCAGCTTGCCTCCATGGAGGGACTGGGCAGCTATTGCCTCACGGAGCCGGGAGCCGGCTCGGACGCCGCCGCTTTGAGTACCAAAGCAGTGCTCGACGGCGACAGTTACGTTCTTAACGGCACCAAACAGTTCATTTCGGGTGCGGGAGTTTCCAGCATCTATGTGGTCATGGCGCGGACTGCGGACACGGGCAGCCAGGGCATCACCGCAATCGTTGTGCCCGCGGACGCGCCGGGCCTGTCGTTCGGCCCGAATGAGAAGAAGATGGGATGGAATGCCCAGCCCACCCGTCAGGTCATCTTCGAGGACGTGCGGGTCCCTGTGGCGAACCGGCTTGGCGAGGAAGGCAGCGGATTCGGCATCGCCATGAAGGGCCTCAACGGGGGCCGGGTCAATATGGGCGCTTGTTCCCTGGGAGGGGGTCAGGCGGCCCTGGAGAAGTCCATCGCGTACCTCAAGTCTCGCTCGGCCTTTGGTGGCCCGCTCATCAACCAGCAGTCCCTGCTGTTCGATATTGCCGACATGGATACGGAACTCGAAACTGCCAGGACTTTGATCCTTCGGGCCGCTGACGCTTTGGATCGTGGCGCCCCGGACACCGTGAGGTTGTGCGCAATGGCGAAACGCGTCGCTACGGACGCTGGTTTCAACGTGGCAAACAAAGCCATCCAACTGCATGGCGGTTACGGATACTTGTCGGAATACGGCCTCGAGAAGATTGCCAGGGACCTGCGCGTCCACCAGATCCTGGAAGGCAGCAACGAAATCATGAGACTCATCGTTGGACGGCTCGCTGTAGGGGCATAAAGCACGCAGGAAGCACGAAGGGCCGGAACTCACGGGAGGTCCGGCCCTTCGCCGCAGGGATTAGAGCTTGTCGAAGTCGGCTTCGTCCACAGTGTCATCGGCCGGTGCGGTGGCGCCGGCTCCGATCGCAGCCTTCGAGCCGCCCGACTTCAAGGCCGCCAGTCGGGCCTCGATTTCCGTCTGCTCTCCGAGATCCTCAAGCTGGTTGAACTGTGCGTCCAGGCTGGACGCTGCAAGTTCCTGCTGGCCGAGCACTTTGGCCTCTTCGCGGCGGATCTTCTCTTCGAAGCGGCCCACCTCGCTGGTGGGGTCCATGATGTCGATGCTCTTGAGGGCGTCGTGCACCTGGGTCTGGGCGGCAACCGTCTTGGAGCGGGCAACCAGCTCATTGCGCTTGCTCGTGAGCTCGTTGAGCTTGCCCTTCATCTGGTCGAGACCGCTCTTGAGCTTGTCCACGACCTCCGACTGGGACGCGATGTTAGGCTCGGCGGCCTTGGCTTCGTTCTCGGCGGACATCTGGCGCTGGATGGCCACCTTGGCAAGGTTGTCGAACTTCACGGCGTCGGCCGCGTTGCCGGCCGCGCGGTACTCGTCGGCCTTGCGGGAGGCTGCGAGGGCCTTGTTGCCCCAATCCTGGGCGTTTTTAAGGTCTTCGTTGTAGTCGGCCTGCAGCATGCGGAGGTTTCCGATGGTCTGCGCCACGGCGGACTCGGCCTCGGCGATGTTGTTCGAGTAGTCGCGGACCATCTGGTCCAGCATCTTCTGCGGGTCCTCAGCCTGGTCGAGCAAGGCATTGATATTCGCCTTGGCGAGCTGTGCGATCCGCCCGAAAATGGACTGCTTAACCATGGTGTTGCCTTTCGTCCTGCTCAGTGGTGCCCACTGAATCCAGTGATCAGTTTTTGTATCGCCCTACGCGGGGGACCGGCCCCCGCCTAGTCTTTGGAGCTAGAAGCTGCCGGAGTCGCCGCCGCCGAAGTCACCGCCGCCTCCGCCGTCGCCGCCGAAGAAGCCTCCGCCCCCGCCGCCGTCGCCGCCGAAGAAGCCGCCGCCTCCGCCGTCGTTGTCTCCACCGCCCCAGCCGCCGCCTCCGCCGTGCAGGATGGAGTTGATGAGGATGCCTCCGAGGATCGCTCCGCCGAGGCCGCCGCCGTTCCCGCCACCACCGAACATGCCGCCACGGCCGTAGCCTTGGTTGGCGAAGCCGCCGAACTGGTCGACGTCGGACTGTGCCAGTTGCGCGGCTTGTGCAGCGAGTGCCTGGGCCTGCTGGGCGTACGTCAGTGCGGTGACCGGGTCATTGCGGGAAATGGAGAGGGCGTAGTCGAGATTCCGTTGGGCTTCGGCCAGTCGGGTACGCGCCTCAGTGCCCACGCCGCCGCGTCGGGCCGCGATGTAGTCCGAGGTGGCGCTGATCTGGGACTGGGCGGCCATGATGGTCTGCTGGAGCGCGGCCTGTGCACGCCTTGCTTGTTCCTGCTGGTCACGGATTCCCGAGAGGGACTGGTCCAAGGCCTGGTGGGCTTTCTCCACCCGGTCCAAAGTGGCAAGGGGATCGATCTTCCCGCCCTGGATTTCAACCTTGACTTGCGCGAGTGCGGCTTCGACTCCGGCCACCGGGCCAGCCAGCTCCGGGTGCGCGCCGGACTGGATCATCGCCTTGGCCTGTGCGAGGTCCTGGCTGGTGTCCACCACGGCACCCTCCAGCGAATTCCGGGCTTCGTCGAGGCTGCCCGCTACCTTGGAGATTGCGTCTATCAACACGTTGGTCTGGTGCAGGCCCTCTTCCGCGGCGCGGACTGCCACTGCGGCAAGGCTGCTCTCACCCGCGGCGAGTTTTTCCTGTGCCGTCGTTGTTGCGTTTTGAACGAAGGCGAGCCGGTCCTTGGCCTGGGTGATGTTGTCGCTCACGTGGCCAAGTGCGCTGTCTGCGTACTTCTCGCGCAGGGCGTTGAGCGATTGCTCCGCGCTGCTGATCCTTGCCTCGGCTTCGTTGGCGCCGGCGGCAACAGTGGCCAGAGCCTGCGGCGCGTTCTTCTCAAGCTCGCGGAGGGAATCGAAATCGGCCTTCTGTTCGCGCAGCGACTGAAGGGCGGCCTCCGAGCGTCGGATGATTTCGCCAAGCCAACTGCGCTGCTGCTCTTCGGTGTCCGGGATGTGGTCATCGAGCTGTTGCTGCAGTTTGAAGGATTCGGTCATGTGGTTCTTGGCTTCCAGCAGAGCCTTGGTGAAGTTCCCGACGGCGGCATCGCCGTATTGCGCCTGGGCGAAGCCGAGCTCCTGCTCGCTGGACTTGATGGTGTCATCCGCTTCGATGAGCAGGGAGCCGGCTTTGCGCCGCAAGTCCGCGACACTCAGCGACGCCAGGGGATCGAGCTGTTCCCCTTGCGGGCCGTAGCTGGCGCTGGAGGCCTGGCTCTTCTTGCGTCGGTTGCGGAAGTACAGGTA
Organism: Arthrobacter sp. NPDC080031; assembly: GCF_040702485.1. Classification (NCBI taxonomy): domain Bacteria; kingdom Bacillati; phylum Actinomycetota; class Actinomycetes; order Micrococcales; family Micrococcaceae; genus Arthrobacter; species Arthrobacter sp. NPDC080031. The sequence continues at coordinate 137,722 of NZ_JBFBLA010000006.1, read as the reverse complement.
TGTGCCGACCCCACCGGCCGCAACCACGCCCGCCCCGATCAAAACGACTGCACCCGAGTTGCCGCTCGGAACCGTGCCGCTGCCTCCGCTGGCGGCATCGCCGATGGCGGCCGCTGTGTCAATGGCTGCCTGGGCAACGTCCCGCTTGCCTGCACCGAGGTTGGCCACGATGGCATTGGACGAAATGGTCGACTTTTTGGGGTAGATCGCACTGGCAGAGTTGGGTGCGAAATAGTACTGACCGGCCGCGGAGAAGGCCAGAATGACGTCCGACCGGCCCATGCCCTTCTTGGTGGCGACTGCCGTGGCCCAGGCTTCGGGCGATGATGGGTTTTCGAAGGAATTCACCGTGACCACGTACAAGTTGTATTTGTGGTCTTTCAGGAGCTTCTGGATGGCGTCCTGGACTTCGCCCTTGCGGTTGCCCAGAAGATTCGCGTTGTCCACGATGTTCTGGCCGGACGGGATGGTCACCGGGTCGGCGGCCCAGGCTGCGGTGGCCGGGAGGACCAGCATTCCGGCCAGGCCGATGACGGCGAGTACACGTTTCAACATTGACCGCATGTGCAACCCTTCAGCACGTCTGCGACTGGTCCAGGCCGGAACAATCGAAACAGAATGCATCAGCGCCCCCACGCCTGGTTGTCAAGCGGAGGGTCGCTGTGGCAATTCCACTTGATACTATGGTGCACCTTTTGGGGCGTTCACAGCGGTAAATATGCCGCCAGCGAAACGGGGAGAAATCCGTCCTTCTCCAGCGTTGAGGGGTCTAGCCGGTGCCGTTCGAGGGTAGTTCGAGGGCGCAGGACCGTTCCCGCCGACGCGTTCAGCAAGCTCCCAGCGAACGTCGACCCTTGATCCAGCAAGAGCGACGATAGTTAAGGGGACGAGGAAGAAAGGAAGTCCCATGACGGAGAACCCAGCACAGGGCGCCGCGCCTGAGAACAATGGCCCTGAGAACCATGGTCCTGAGGGCACCGGCCGGGCGGAGGCGGACAAGCAAGCCAATTCCCAGCCTACGACCCCGCTGCCGGCATACCAGCCGGGTCAGGATTTCACTGCGCAGCCCGAACACACTGCGCAACCCGAACACACAGCGAAGCCCGAATACCCTGCGAAGCCTGAATACCCCGCGCAGCCGGACCACGCAGCACAGGCTCCGGCGCCCTGGGCCCATGGCCGGGCTGAGAACGCCACCGAGCAGATCCAGGGCCAGCACAACGCTCCCCAGCACGGCGCGCCCCAGCACAGCGCGGGACCGCAGCACCCGTACCCGCAGCACCAGCCTTTCTATGGCGGACCGAACCCTGCGCAGCACTATCCCACGCAGCAATTCCCGGCCCACCCGGGCGGCCCGGCGGCGAGCCCGAAGCGCAAGCCGGTCTTCGGCGTCGGGACCCTGGTGGCCTGCATCCTGGCAGCCGGTCTCGTCGGCGGAGGCGTGGTGGCCGCCAGTGATCAATTGTTGAACACCCGGACGCCGGCGGCGGCCGGCAGCAGCCAGACGGGAACCGTGATTGTCAACAACACGGACAACGTCAACGCCATCACCGCAGCGGCGGCCAAGGCGTCGCCGAGCGTCGTGACCATCATGGCCTCGAGCGGAAGCCAGGGCGGGACCGGTTCGGGCATCATCCTCGACGACCAGGGCCATATCCTGACCAACACCCACGTGGTGACCCTGGACGGTGCCAGCGCCAACGCCGCGATTGAAGTGCGGCTGAGCGACGGACGCGTCCTGAAGGCGACGGTAGTGGGTACGGACCCGCTTTCGGACCTCGCCATCATCAAGGTGGACAACGCCTCCGGCCTCGTGCCGGCCACCTTGGGCGACTCCAGCAAGATCAACGTCGGGGACAACGCAATCGCCATCGGCGCTCCGCTCGGCCTGCCCGGCACGGTCACCGACGGCATCGTGTCCACGCTCAACCGCACTATCAGCGTGGCGTCCTCGGCCGTTCCCAACGGCGGCTCCGACAATTCGCAAAACGGCGGCCAGGGCGGATTCCAGTTCGCTCCTCCAGGCGGTGGCCAGAGCCAGAGCAGTGCCGGCCAGGGCACTGTTTCGCTCAACGTGATCCAGACCGACGCACCGATCAACCCGGGCAACTCCGGTGGAGCGCTTGTCAACACCAAGGGCGAGATCATCGGCGTCAACGTGGCGATCGCTTCCGCCGGCAGCAGCAATTCCTCGTCTTCGTCGAGCGGCAACATTGGTGTGGGCTTCAGCATCCCCATCAACAACGCGAAGCGTATCGCGCAGGAACTCATCAAGAACGGCAAGGCCACGCACGGGCAGTTCGGCGTCAGCGTCCAGCCCAAGTCGGCCACGGGAAGCAATTCCGGGTTCTCGGTGGGCGCGCAGGTTGCGGCCGTGACCGCGGGCTCCGCCGCTGAAAAGGCCGGAGTCAAGGTGGGCGACGTCGTGACGAAGTTCGCCGGCAAGGACATCACCGATCCCGAGCAGCTTACCGCGGCGGTCCGTGAGCAGCCGGCAGGTGCAACGGTCAAGGTGACCATCCAGCGCGGCGGCCAGTCGCAGGAGCTCGATGTGACCTTGGACGCAGCTCCGTGACAGCTGCACCGTAGCGGCGGATTCCGGCGGGACCAGCACTCGACGACGGCGGGCGGCACCTCAAGCGGTGTGGCCGCCGTCGTCGTGTGCCCTTGCTGCCGTAAGCGGGAGCGATCCACGAAACAGGAGTTAATGCACATACGCGGCGTTGTCCGACTTGTCCCGCAATATGCTTAGCTAGGACGAGCCCGTACGCAGGGCACTCTTGGCCACGCGCCTAGTTGCTGGCCATCCCCGAGTATGGAAGGCTGCCTCGAACACAGTGGGAGATACATTGAAGATTGTTGTTCTGATCAAGCACGTCCCGGACGCGCAGTTCGACCGACACCTCACCGGCCCAGGCAACACCATGGACCGCGACGAGAGCATTCTGTCCGAACTGGACGAGTACGCGCTCGAAGCCGCGCTGCAGCTCACCGAAGCCCGCGGGGGTGCCAAGGCCGGCAACGAGGTCATCGCCTTGAGCATGGGTCCCGCCGGTGCCGTGAACGCCGTCAAGAAGTCCTTGCAGATCGGTGCCTCCTCGGGAGCGCATTTGAGCGACGACGCCTTGGCCGGTTCCGACGCCGCCGCCACCTCGCTGGCCCTTGCCGCTGCGATCCGGTATCTCGGCGCCGACTCGCCCGTGGACCTCGTCCTGACGGGCATGGCCTCGACGGACGGCGAAACGTCCTTGGTCCCGGCCCAGCTCGCAGAGCGGCTCGGACTCCCGCAAGTCACTTTTGCTTCCTCCCTGGAGGTCAACGGCGAACGCGTCGTCGCGCGCCGTGACGGTGACGCCCACGCGGACACTGTCGAGGCAACCTTGCCGGCGCTGGTCTCCGTGACGGACCAGATCAACGAGCCGCGATACCCCAACTTCAAGGGCATCCTTGCAGCCAAGAAGAAGAAAATCACGGCTCTTACACTGGCCGACATCGGCGTCGATGCCGCGCAGGTGGGCGCCGCGGGTTCGCTGACCGCCGTCGAGACCGCTGAAGCGCGGCCACCGCGCACTGCCGGCACCATCATCACCGACGAAGGCGACGCCGGCATCAAGCTGGTTGAGTTCCTGGCCGCCCAGAAGCTGCTCTAAGAGGATTCCGACACATGGCAAAAGCACTTGTATTCATTGACAACCCGGGCGCGGCGCTCAAGAAGAGCAGCCTGGAACTCCTGACGATCGCACGTTCCCTCGGGGAAGCGGTGGTCGCCTTCAACGGCGAACTGCACGACGACGTCGCGGCCGCCCTGGGTGCGCAAGGAGCCTCGGTCCTTTACCGCCCGTCCGCCACGGACCTGGACGACTTCCTGGTTGCGCCGAAAGCGGCATATCTTGCCGCGGCAGTTGCAACCTCCGGAGCCCAGACCGTCCTGCTGGAAAACACGGCCGACGGCAAGGAAATCGCGGCCCGTCTTGGCGTGAAGCTCAACGCCGGCGTCATCACCGATGTTGTGGGCGTCGACGCCGACGGCACGGCCCACAAGTCGGTCCTGGCGGGCTCATACACCACAACGGCCAAAGCGCGCACCGCCGTCTCCGTGCTCACGGTCAAGCCGAACAGCGTCGACGTCGAGGCCCCGGCCGCGGCAAGTACGCCCGAAACCGTGAGTATCGATGTCCCGGCCGATGCCACCGCGCATGCCGCACGGGTCACCGGGCGTGCGGAAAAGCCGGCCAGCGGCCGTCCGGAGCTCACCGAAGCCCGGATCGTGGTTGCCGGCGGACGCGGCGTCGACGGCGACTTCGGTCCTTTGGAAGAACTGGCCGACGCGCTCGGCGGTGCACTCGGAGCTTCCCGTGCCGCCACGGATGCAGGCTGGATCGGCCATGACTACCAGGTCGGCCAGACGGGCAAGACCGTGTCCCCGCAGCTCTACATTTCGGCGGGCATCTCCGGAGCGATCCAGCAGAAGGCCGGCATGCAGACCTCCAAGGTCATCGTGGCGATCAACAAGGATGCTGAATCGCCGATCTTCGAAATCGCGGACTTCGGCATCATCGGCGACCTCTTCAAGGTTGTTCCGCAGGCCACCGAAGAGATCAAAAAGCGGAAAGGCTGATCCCTTTGTCTTCTGACGACACGTCGGCAAAGAGCCCGTTCAACGCCTCCAGGGAGCGCGTTGAGCGGGTGCTTTGTTTTACCGCCCATCCGGACGACATCGACTTCGGCGCGGCCGGCACCATCGCCGCGTGGACCGCTGCCGGCGTCGAGGTCAGCTACTGCGTCATGACCGACGGCGACGCCGGAGGTTTCGATCCTGCCCACCGCGAAGAGATCATTTCCATGCGCGCCGAGGAGCAGAGACAAGCCGCTGCCCTCGTCGGCGTCACGGATGTGCACTACCTCCATGAGCGCGATGGCTACCTGGAACCGACACATGGGGTCATCAAGCAAGTGGTGAGACTCATCCGCGAAATCCGCCCCGACATCGTCCTTGCCATGCATCCGGAACGCACCTGGGACAGGATCCAGAAGAGCCATCCCGACCACCTCGCAGTGGGGGAGATCGTGACCCGGGCGGTGTACCCGGCGGTGGAGAACCCCTTCGCCTACCCGGAACTTGCGGAAGCCGGCCTGGAGGCCTTCAAACTCCCCTGGCTGTGGCTCTTCGCCGGTCCCGAAACCCGTGAGAACTATTTCGTGGATGTCACCGAGCACATCGACGCGAAGCTGGCCGCCATCCGGATCCACGCCAGCCAGCACCCCGATCTGGAGGGCATGGAACGGGCTGTCCGAGGCATGCTCCGGCATAATGCCCTGCGCGCGGGCATGCCGGAAGGGCGCAGCGCCGAGGCGTTCCATGTGGTGGAAGTCAACGGTTCCCAAACCATCGCCGGTTTCTGAAATTGCTGATGTGTAATCTCTGTCATATGCTTACTCTCGTTTAAATCATATTTAATTGAGAGAGGCAGACTTTGATGGCGAAGACTGCACAACAACCGGTATTGGTGATCATGGGTGTCTCCGGTTCCGGTAAATCGACAGTGGCCGGCGTATTGGCGGGCCGGCTGGGGTGGGACCTCGCCGAAGGCGACGACCTGCACCCGGAAGCAAACGTTGCAAAGATGCAGGCGGGGCACGCACTCAGCGATGAGGACCGTTGGCCGTGGCTGGACATCATTGCCGACTGGATCAAGGAGCGTACCGCAGCAGGAAAGCCGGGCATCATCACGTGCTCGGCCTTGAAGAAGCGCTACCGGGATGTCCTGCGCGGCGAGGGCGTCGTATTCATCTTCCTCCAGGGGAGCAAGGACAAGATTTCCGACCGGCTGGCTTCGCGTCACGGACACTTCATGCCCGCCTCGCTGCTGGAATCCCAGTTCGATGCACTGGAGGCGCCCACCGAGGACGAGAACCACATCTCGCTGTGCGTCTCAGCTTCTCCGGCAGAAGAAGCAGAGGAAATCATCGAACGGCTCGGCCTTGAGGCACAGACCGCCCATGCGGTCGGTGGTGCAGCGTGAACTGGACCGGGCACGATACCCAACTCCTTGTGGTCGCGGCTATCGGCATTGCGCTGATCGTCCTGCTGATCGCCAAATTCAAAGTCCACCCCTTCCTTTCCCTGGTACTCGGATCGGCCTTCGTTGGCCTGGCCTCCGGAGTGGAGCTGGCCAAGGTCGTCAGCAACTTCGAGGACGGCGTGGGAGGCGTCCTTAAAGAGGTCGGCATCCTGATTGCGCTCGGCGCCATGCTGGGCAAGCTCCTGGCGGATTCCGGCGGCGCAAACCGCGTGGTGGACACCTTGCTGGAGAAGGCCAGCGGCAACAAAGTGGTCTGGATGATCACCTTGGTTGCGGTCATCATCGGCCTCCCGATGTTCTTTGAGATCGGCCTCGTCCTGCTGCTTCCGGTGATCGTCCTGGTCACCCAGCGCTCGCAGATGAAGCTCATGCGCATTGCCATTCCTGCGCTCGCGGGTTTGTCCGTGCTGCACGGCCTGGTCCCGCCGCACCCCGGGCCACTCATCGCCATCAGCGCGGTGAAGGCCGAACTGGGCACCACCCTGGCATTGGGGCTCCTGGTAGCCGTCCCCACGGTCATCATTTGCGGGCCGCTGTTTTCCCGTTTGGCCGCGCGCTGGGTTCCAGTTGACGCTCCTGCGGTGGCCGGTGGCGTCGACACCAAGCACGCCGTCGACCTCAGCGAAGTAAAGCGTCAGCCCAGCTTCCTCGTCACGTTGTTGACCATCATTTTCCCGGTGGTGCTCATGCTCCTGAAGGCCGTGGCGGACATTGTCTGGCCCGACGCGGCCCATGCCCCCATGATCCGCACGGTCCTGGACTTCGTGGGCCAGCCCCTCGTGGCAATGACCTTGGCCGTGCTCGCCGCCATGGTGACCTTCGGCTACGCCGTCGGCTTCACGGGCAGCAAGATCACGGCCAAGCTCGGCGACAGCCTCGGACCGATCGCCGCGATCCTGCTGATCGTGGGCGCAGGCGGCGGCTTCAAGCAGACCCTTATTGGCGCCGGCGTCGGTGACGCGGTCAAGAAATGGGCCGAAGGCGCCAATATGTCCGTGCTGGTCCTGGGCTTCATCGTGGCTGTGGCACTTCGCCTGGCCACGGGCTCGGCGACAGTTGCCACCGTGACGGCTGCGGGCATTGTGGCTCCGTTGGCGAGCAGCCTCAGCCCGACACACGCCGCACTCCTTGCCTTGGCCATCGGTGCCGGCTCGCTCTTCCTGTCCCACGTCAACGACGCCGGATTCTGGCTCGTGAAGGAACTCTTCGGCCTCACAGTGGGGCAGACGTTCAAGACGTGGTCGGTGATGGAGACGCTCATCTCGGTGGTCGGCTTCGGCTTCATCATGGTGCTCTCGCTGATCATCTAGCGGAGCTGCTTGGCAGTCAGTACGACGGCGGCCCGTCCCCTTTGTTTCCCAAGGGGCCGGGCCGCCGTCGTGCTTTTGTTGAGGTAGGCCCTAACGGAGCTCTTGTGCCGCGTAGACCTTGATGCCTTCGAGCAGGTAGGACGCCAGGCCGACCCGGACCTTGTCGTAATTGGCCGTGAACCGGGGGTCGTCCACATACATCTGGCCCAGGCCTACATAGGATTCGGCGTTGGGCGTCCAACTGGCGCAGATCCACTGGTAGTGCCGGCCGACGGCTGCCTGGACGTCCGGGTGGTCTGCCGGAAGGGCGGCGTCGAAGCAACGGGCGAGGTCCTCGTTCAGCGCCGCGTACTCCTCCATGAAGGCCTGTTTCTGGGCCGTTGTCATCGCCGAGTGCCGTGCTTTGCTCTCGTCGACGGCCCGATCGCCCCAGCGCTCGCGCGCCTCGGCCTCGTACGGGTTGTTGTCGAAATCCCTGAAGATGTTCTCCGCGGTCATGGTTTCTCCTTGACGTAGTGCTGCGATCGTGGCGTCGACCGTCCGGGACATCCGGTCCAGCCGGTCGCGCTCGGCCAGCAGCCAGTCCCTGTGCACGGCAAGTGCCTCCACAGGATCGGCCTGGCCATCCAGAACTTCGCCGATGGTCTCGAGCCCAAGGCCAAGTTCACGAAGCAGAAGGATCCGCTGCAGGCGCAGCAGCTCAGGCTGGCCGTAGTACCGGTAGCCGTTGTGTCCGGTGCGGGCTGGTTCCAATAGTCCGAGCTGGTCATAGTGGCGCAAGGTTCGCGAGGAAACCTTGCTGGCCTTGGCCAGTTCGGAAATGGTCCAGCTATCCGCTTTGTCCTGCTTCATGCATCCAGCGTAGAAGTTGACGTTACGTCAAGGTCAAGCGTCGCCGCCAAGAGCCTATGTCCGGGCAGCGCCCATCGTTCTACGTGAGGGGCGCCGCAGCGACCGTCGGGAGTGTCGGCTTCTTGGAGCCGCCCACGGGTTCAACCGTGATCCCGATCGCCGCCGCGCTGGAAATGCCGGAGACCACCGCCGGGTGGCTCAAGGCCTGGGCGTCCATGAGTCCCTGGGAAACAGGGTCGGAGCCGTCCTTGGGAATGAGCCACATCTGATAGACCTTGCCGGCCGGGGGAGCGGGAACTCCGTTCATACGGACCACCACGGCGTTCTTCGAGCTGGAGACCGACACGGTGGCAGTGCCGCCGCCGTTGACGTTGACGGTGGCTTGCCGGACATCGCCGGCCTGCAGTACCTGGTTCACGGGATCGTTCTGGCCGGCCACGTAGGCGCCCACGCCGACACCGCCAAGCGCTATTACCGCTGCCGCCGCAACGGCTGCCACCCACCCACGGACGCCGCCGAAGCGTCGGCGATCCCGCCGGTTCCGGGCCGCGGCGAGGTCAACGAGGTCGGCGGTTGCGTGCGTTGCGGAACCGGCCGGCACTTCGGGAACGGAAGAAGGTGCGGACGCTGTGCCGGTTTGTGCGATGCGTGGTTGTTGCGGGAGCTGCCGCAGAATGTCCTCCAACAGTCCGGGCCGCGGTTCGGCCTCGTCGGCGAAAGAGGCGGCGAGAGTTTCGCGTGACTGCCTGACCCGCTCAAGGAACGCCGAGCGTTCGGGCGCGGCGGCAATGTAGTGGTCGATTTCCGCCCGCTCGGCGTCGCTCAACGCGTCGAGGGCATAGATCTCGGCAAGCTCCAGGACACGGCCTTCAGCAAGGTCAGTGGCTATATCGCCGGCGAACATCCTGCGGAGGCCTTCCTGCCCGGCATTCTGCTTGTTGTCATCGTGTTCGGTCATGTCAGCTCACCCCCAGGCAAGTCTTGAGTCGGAGAAGTCCATCGCGGATGCGGGACTTGATGGTCGGAATCGCTGCACCGAGTTGTTCGGCGACCTCCCGGTAGGTGAGCCCGCCATAGTAGGCGAGGCGCACTGACTCCAATTGCGTTTCCGTCAGGGTGCCGAGGCAACGGGTGACGGCCTCGGCCTCAAGCCGGCTGTTGGCTTCTTCTTCCACTGAATCGTGGTCAAGGAGTTGGCTCGCCGCGCCATACTTCGCTTCGCGGTCCGTCGCGGACTGGGCCGAGCGGACACGGTCGATCGCGCGCCGGTGGGTGATGGTCATGAGCCACGCGAGCGGGCTGCCTGCCTCGGGATTGAATTTTGCGGCGTTCTGCCAGACCTGGATGAAGACTTCCTGGGTTGTATCTTCGCTCAGGCCCGCATCCACCAAGACGCGCTTGGCCATGCCGTAGACCCGGCGGGCGGTGAGCCGGTAGAACTCGCTGAAGGCGGCCCGGTCGCCGTCGGCCATCAATCCCAGCAATTCCGCAAGCTGCGCATCCGAGCCGGCTATCAGGCCTGGGGCCTCGGGGCCTCGCACATTCGGTGTATCCATCACCGTCCAGCATAGGTTGTCGGCGACCCCGGCAGTACCGGAAGTATTGCGGGTCTTGAGAGTAGTCACCTGCGCCCCTTCCGCGGCCGTCGCTCCACAGGCCCGTCGCTTCACCGGCCCCTTGCTTCGCAGGCCAACCGCCCGCCCATGCTGTTGGTGCCTACAAAGGGTATTCGGCGCAGGGGGCATTTTGGATGGGTGATCCGAAGAGGTGACCTTGCGGAGATCCGGCGGCCCGGGCCCGCTAGAGTTTCGCCCCGGCAAAACCGTGTTGGCGCCAGGCCTCGTACACCGCAATGGAGGCGGCATTGGCAAGGTTCAGCGAGCGGAGCGAGGGCAGCATGGGGAGCCGGACGCGCGCCGTGACGTGAGGGTCCTGTTTCAGCCAGTCCGGAAGCCCGACGGACTCGGGACCGAACAGCAAGACATCGCCCTCTTCGTAGGCAATGTCCGTGTAGGAGGTTTCGCCGTCGGACGTGAAGGCGAAGACACGCTCGGGCTGCAAGGCCGCCCACGCGGCCTCGATGTCCTGGTGCACCGTGACCACCGCGAGGTCGTGGTAGTCGAGTCCCGCGCGGCGCAGCTTCGCGTCGGAGAAGTCGAAGCCCAACGGCTCCACGAGGTGGAGCTCAGCGCCGGTGATGGCGGCGAGCCGGATGGCGTTACCCGTGTTGCCCGGGATTTCAGGGGTGTGGAAGAGGATGCGGAACACGTATCAATCCTAGCCAGCGAAAATACCGGGTTGTTCCTGCAGGCTCAGTGCATGCCCCGAAGCAGCCGGGCCAGGACCGGGACAACCACGGTGTTGGGCACGGGCCCCGAACTCAGGAACTGCTTGAGGCCGCGGGCCAGCCCGGAGGCGTTGACGATTTGCACCGAACCGAAGTCTCCGTCAGTGCGCCGGTAGTGGTCGATGACCGGCTCGTGCGGGTTGCCGTCCGGGCTGTGGACAACCACCCAACCTGTCACATTCAGCTCCGGAAAGATCTCCTGCATGTGGCGAACGATCAGCTCGAGCTGCGGCGGCGGCACCGAACGTCCGCCGTGCTTGAGCGCCACCCCGTTCCAGGCGTAGGCGCCCTTGGGCAGCAGCATGGAACCGATGAGCGCCAGGCGGTAGCCGGCAAGCAGGGCGTGATCGATGTGGCTATCGTCCGAAGGGGAGCGGAGCCCGTTGACGAGCCGCGCCGAGGGGATGGCAGGCAGGATCTGGCGGCTGATGAGCTGGACTGTCCGCATTTCGCGCTGAATGCGGGCTTCGGCGCCGAAGATTCCACGCTTCCGGGGAATCCCGTGGATCTGCAGCGCGGCTTCGCCTTTGGAGAGCAGGGGGACCTCGTGCGGATCATCGAAGGGCGGCACATAGACGGGAGCGTCGCCGGCGGTGTTGCGCGGGGCATTCGGCCGATGGACCCCGGCGGTGGTGCGGGTTTCCGCTCCGGGAGTGCCGGACCGGCCGTAGTCCGGTCTTTGCGTTGCGAAGGGGTTCGCACCGCCCGGGGCGCCGCTCGCATAGCGGCGGTCGTACTCCGCGCGTCGCTTGGGATCAATCAGGGTCTCGTACGCGAGCGTGACCTGTCGAAAGACCTCAGGATCTCCGCCGTGGTCCGGGTGGGCGTTCCTCGCGGCCTTCCGGTAGGCCACTTTGATCTCCTTGTCCGTCGCAGTGACGGAGACCCGGAGGATCTGGTAGTGGGAACTGCTGCCCTGAGCCAACCACGGGCCTTTCTCTGGATTCTGAAGATTCCCGCCGTCCCGTGCGGAGCGGCCATCCTGGCAAGTCTAGCCAGCCCACCATGAGAACGACGGCGGCCCGGGCTTTAGTTCCCCCGGGAAGTTGAGCCACGGTGATCTTGGAAAGCGCGGCAGGATTAAGCAATGAGTGTTGATTTTAGAGTTAGGCTGGATCCATGACCGGACTTCCCTGGCTGCGTCGGCTCTCCGCCTTGGCATCCCTCGACGACGGCAACCGCCGCCGCCTCTACGAGCACGTCTGCAGCGCAAGCGGTGCGGTCAGCCGCGACGACGCCGCGGTGGCCCTCGGGCTTCCCCGCAGCACGGCTTCCTTCCACCTGGACCGGTTGGTCCGTGACGGACTCCTGAGCGTTGAGTTCCGCAAGCTCGGCGGCAAGGTCGGTCCGGGGTCCGGGCGTCCTGCGAAGCTGTATGCGCCTGTCATTGAAGAGATCGGCGCCTCGGTTCCGGAGCGCCACTACGACCTCGCCGGGGAAGTGATGGCCACTGCCATCCATGACCTGATGGCGAAGGGTGGTTCCGCCCGCGAAACGCTCCTCGATACCGCCTATGCCCGGGGCCGCGAGGCCGGCAGTACGGAGCAGCATTTCGAGGATGTCCTCGCGAGCTATGGTTACAGGCCCGAAGTCGACGACGACGGCGGGTACTCCCTGGTCAATTGCCCCTTCCACCGGCTGGCCGAAAGCCACACGGACGTCGTCTGCGCCATGAACGGCGCGTTCCTGAGCGGGGCGGCGGCCGCGTGCGGAATTGCCGGGGACCGGATCGCCGAGGACAACCGCGAAGGCCATTGCTGCGCCAAGATCCGTCCTACATCGTGATCCGCCTGCCTCGATAGACTTGGGTAGTGCCTGTTTACCTGGACCATGCCGCCACCACGCCCCTTGCCGCCGTCGCCCTCGCCGCCATGACCCGCGAGCTGGGACGGACCGGCAATCCGTCATCGTTGCATGCTTCCGGACGGCGTGCCCGGCGATCCGTGGAAGAGGCGCGGGAGGCGATTGCGGCAGCAGCCGGGGCGCATCCTTCCGAGCTCATCTTCACGTCCGGAGGCACCGAAGCGGACAATCTTGCCGTCAAGGGTATGTACTGGGCCCGCCACGACGAAGACGGCAGGCGCAAGCGGATCCTTTGCTCCGCCGTCGAACACCATGCTGTGCAGGACACCGTCGAATGGCTGGAACGGCACGAAGGGGCCGAAGCGGTGTGGCTCCCCGTCGATTCCCGGGGCATTGTGCTGCTGGACGCCGTGCGGGCGGAGATCGAGCGTGATCCGGGATCGGTGGCCCTGGTCACCGTCATGTGGGCGAACAACGAGGTCGGCAGTATCCAGCCCGTCAAGGAGATCGTGGAAATCGCCGCTGCCCACGGCATCCCCGTGCACTCGGACGCAGTCCAGGCGTTCGGCTCGGTTCCCCTGAGCTTCCGCGACTCAGGACTCGCCGCGATGTCGGTCTCGGGCCACAAACTCGGCGGACCAGTGGGCGTGGGCGCGCTCTTCCTCGGGCGCTCCACCAAGGTCACTCCGGTCCAGCACGGGGGAGGGCAGGAGCGTGATGTGCGCTCGGGAACCCTGGACGCGGCGTCGATCGCGGCATTCGCTGCCGCAGCGGAGTCAGTTGCTCAAAACCTGCCGGCAGAGCGCGAGCGGATCAGCGCCTTACGGGACCGGATCATCGACGGCGTCAAGGCTGCCATTCCGGAGGCAGTACTGCGCGGAGCAACCGGCGACGCCCGGCTCCCCGGCAACGCGCATTTCACCTTCCCCGGCTGTGAAGGCGATTCCTTGCTCTTCCTCCTGGATCTCGCGGGCATCGAATCATCCACCGGATCCGCCTGCACAGCGGGAGTCCCCAGGCCCTCGCACGTCTTGCTTGCCATGGGGCTGGATGAGGCCACCGCCCGCGGGGCACAGCGGTTCAGCCTAGGGCACTCCTCAAACGACGCCGACGTCGACGCCCTGCTCAAGGCTCTCCCGGACGCGTATGCCCGGGCGAAGCTTGCCGGCATGGCCGGTCACGAGTCCAGCATCCAGACCGCCGCCACAGTGGCCCGGAGCCACGGCGGCTCTGCCGGCGGCCCGGCAGGCGATCAGGTCCCGGGCAACAACTGATCCAGTGGAACGGCAGGATCAGCCAGGCGGTCCAGGTCTACTTGGATGCGCCCCGAAATGAGTGCCTTGACCGGCTTCTGGACCCGTTGCTGGTTGACGCTCATGCCCGCGACGACGGCGCCGTCCCGTAACCAGAAAGCCAGGAAGCTGTTGTCCTCCAACGTGCCACGGATCACGGGTGCGGAAACCGCCGCGAGCGTGGGGTATCCCCAGTACTCCATCGAGACGTCGAACTGGTCCGTATAGAAATAGGGGACCACGTCCAGCATCGCGTCCTGTCCCAACATCGCCTTGGCCGCGACTTTCCCGCCGTTGAGGGCGTTGGACCAGTGTTCGCTGCGGTGGTGATCGCCGGTGAAGGGGTGCAGGGCGTTGGCGACATCGCCGGCCGCGAACACGTCCGGACTGCTGGTCCGGAGCGAAGAGTCCACCACGATTCCGTTGCGGATATCCAGTCCGGCGGCTTCGGCCAGGGCCGTGTCCGGAACGACTCCGACGGCCACCACTACAAGGTCGGCAGGAAGGACCTCGGCGGAATCGGTGACAACAGCGCCCGCTTTTCCGCCAGTGCCGCTGATTTCCGCGGCGCTCGCCGGGAGCCTGAACTTCACGCCGTGCTTTTCGTGCAGCTTGCGGAAGAAGCCGCCCAGTTCGGGGCCGATGGCCATGCTCAGCGGCACGTCTTCCAGTCCCAGCAAGGTCACGTTGTTGCCGTAGCTGCTCGCGGCCGCGGCAAGCTCCATGCCGATCCAACCCGAGCCGATCATCACCACATTCCGGCCTCCGCCGGACAGCTCTTCCTTGAGCCTGCGCGAATCATCGAATGTCCGGAACGTCGTGACACCGGCAAGATCGGAACCGGGGAGCGGAATCCGGCGCGGCTGCGCCCCCGTGGCGATCAGGAGCTTGGTGAACTGCAGCTCGGCTCCTGATCCCAGTTGTGCCGTGTGGGCGGCAGGATCGGCGGTTGCGACCGCGTCGCCAAGGAGGAGTTCGACGTCGTTCTCCGGGTACCAGCCGGCCGCCAGCACCGGGACGGCATCCTCGCCGGCTTTGCCCAGGAGGAACTCCTTGGAGAGCGGAGGGCGCAAGTAGGGCTGTTCATTCTCCGCGCAGGCCACGGTGATGCGGCCCTGGAAGCCTTCGGAGCGCAGGGTCTTGGCTGCCGTGGCGCCGGCCAGCCCGCCGCCTGCGATAAGGATGTGTTCGGTGTCCATGGTGACTCGATTCGCGGGGCGTGGGCGGTTCGCGTGGGCAGCCTGCGTGTGCGTAAGCGCAGCCGCAATCTAAAACTGTTTGTTTTGACTTTAGAATCGTCCGGGACGGTGGTCAAGGCATTTTTGGGGCGGATTCCCGCGGGCGCTAGAATAGTTGGGCGCGCTTAGTCTCTTCAGCCGCAATTCTTCTCCCCAACACCAACAGAAAGCCAGCATGCGAGTTCTTGCAGCCATGAGCGGCGGAGTCGACTCCGCCGTTGCCGCCGCCCGCGCCGTCGAGGCAGGGCACGACGTCGTTGGCGTCCACTTGGCGCTGTCCCGCATGCCCGGAACGCTGCGCACGGGGAGCCGCGGCTGCTGCACCATCGAGGATTCCCGCGATGCCTGGCGCGCCTGCGACGTGCTGGGGATTCCCTACTATGTCTGGGACTTCTCGGAGCGCTTCAAGGAAGACGTTGTCCAGGACTTCATCGACGAGTATGCCGCGGGCCGCACTCCCAATCCGTGCATGCGCTGCAACGAGCGGATCAAGTTCGCCGCTTTGTTGGAGAAGGCCATCGCCCTGGGGTTCGACGCGGTCTGCACCGGCCACTACGCCAAGGTCATCCAGGACGCCGACGGCAATCCTGAACTCCACCGCGCGGCCGATTGGGCCAAGGACCAAAGCTACGTGCTCGGTGTGCTGACCCACGAACAGCTCAAGCACTCCATGTTCCCGCTGGCAGAGACTCCCTCCAAGGCCGAGGTGCGCGCAGAGGCGGAGCGCCGCGGCCTGTCCGTCGCGAACAAGCCGGACAGCCACGACATCTGCTTCATCCCGGACGGCGATACCGCCGGCTGGCTCGCCGAGAAGATCGACATGACCACCGGCGACATCGTGGACGAGGCCGGAACCAAGGTAGGGGAGCACCCGGGAGCCAACGCCTTCACGGTCGGCCAGCGCCGCGGCCTCAAGCTGGGCACCCCTGCTGCGGACGGCAAGCCGCGCTTCGTGCTGGAGATCCGGCCCAAGGAAAACAAGGTGGTCGTCGGCCCCGAAGCACTGCTGGCCATCGACGAGATCCGCGGAATCAAGGTGTCCTGGGCCGGCCTGCCTATCGCCGAGGTGGCTACCGGCGCCGAATTCGACTGCTATGCCCAGGTCCGCGCCCATGGCG
The DNA here is from genome assembly GCF_040702485.1 of Arthrobacter sp. NPDC080031. NCBI lineage: Bacteria > Bacillati > Actinomycetota > Actinomycetes > Micrococcales > Micrococcaceae > Arthrobacter > Arthrobacter sp. NPDC080031. Next base: position 121,679 of record NZ_JBFBLA010000006.1, on the reverse strand, counting down.
ATCCCGTTCCTGCCAAGGCATTTGTCGAGCGGTACGTCGATGACGCCGGCATCGCGCGCGAAGGCCTCGTGGTGACCCTTGTCGATCCGCTCCGCGGCGTGGCCCCCGGGCAGACCATCGTGCTGTACCAAGGCACCCGCGTCCTGGGCCAGGCAACCATCGACGCCGCCCGGTCCCGCCAGCGCGCAGAACTCTAGACCCGGCCAACGCCGCAGCGGCGAAGGCCGCCCGTGAACTGTTAGCGCTAAATACTGTTAGCGCTAACAGCCTCCTCCCAGTAACGTTCCGAGCAGCCTGCGGCGGACCTCCTAGCCGACTTCGCGTCAAAAGAAAAGTAAATTTTGTGTCTCAACTCACAAAATCAAACGTTTCACCAAAAAAGCTTCTGGTTGAATCGTGGAGTCAGGAGTATGTGCTCCGATCAAATTACCCACGGCGGTTCGCCGTATCCATCGAACAGAAAGTTCACTGATGGCATTGAACAAAAACGCCTTGCGAAGCGCTATCGCGTTCGCGGGCATCTCCGTATTCGCTTTGACGGCCTGCACGGGCCCGGCGGGCGGCGGCGGTTCAGCTTCCTCAGCTGCCAGCGGTCCGATCGCTTACGGCACCACCGATAAGGTGACTGCGCTCGATCCCGCCGGTTCGTACGACAACGGTTCCTTCATGGTGATGAACCAGGTCTATTCCTTCCTCCTCAACTCGAAGCCGGGAAGCGCCGACCCCGTTCCGGACCTGGCAGCGTCGGCGTCGTTCACGTCGCCCACCGAGTACACCGTCAAGCTGAAGCCCGGACTCAAGTGGGCCAATGGCCACACGCTGGACTCCACCGACGTCAAGTTTTCGTTCGACCGGCAGCTCAAGATCAACGACCCCGCTGGTCCTGCAAGCCTGCTCGAAAACCTGGACAGCGTCACCACTCCGGACGCCAACACGGCCGTTTTCAAGCTGAAGCTCGCCAACGACCAGACGTTCCCGCAGATCCTCAGCAGCCCGGCTGCGCCGATCGTGGACCACCAGGTCTTCCCAGCCGACAAACTGCTTTCGGATGACGACATCATCAAGGCCAAGGCGTTCTATGGCCAGTACACGATCGACAGCTACAAGAAGAACGAGCTCATCAGCCTCAAGGCCTACCCTGACTACCAGGGTGTCCTGGGCAAGCCGGCCAACGACGCCGCCACGATCAAGTACTACGCTGAGCCGACCAACATGAAGCTGGACATCCAGCAGGGCAACATCGACGTTGCGAACCGAAGCCTCAGCGCCACCGACGTCGACGACCTCAAGAAGGACTCGAAGGTCAAGGTCAACGTTGGTCCCGGCGGCGAGATCCGCTACATCACGTTCAACTTCAACACCATGCCGTTCGGCGCCAAGGCAGCCGGTGCCGACCCGGCCAAGGCACTTGCCGTGCGCCAGGCGATCGCCAACCTCGTTGACCGCCAGGCAATCGCGGACCAGGTCTACAAGGGCACATACCTGCCGTTGTACTCCAACGTCCCCAGCGGCTTCCTGGGCGCCAACGAGTCGTTCAAGGATGCCTACGGCGACAACGGAAAGCCGAGCCTGGACAAAGCCAAGAAGGTTCTGTCCGATGCCGGTGTCAAGGACGTCGTGACGTTGAACCTCCAGTACAACCCGGACCACTACGGCAAGTCCTCGGGCGACGAGTACGCCATGATCAAGGACCAGCTTGAGAAGTCGGGCCTCTTCAAGGTGAACCTGCAGTCCACCGAATGGGTAACCTACAGCAAGGCCAGCCGTGCGGACGAGTACCCGCTGTTCCAGTTCGGTTGGTTCCCTGACTTCAGCGACCCCGACAACTACCTGACCCCGTTCTTCCCGAACGGCGGCTTCTTGAAGAACCACTTCAACGACCAGGCCGTGACCGACCTGATCAACAAGCAGCTGACCACCACGGACAAGTCGGCTCGCGAATCCACGATCAAGGACGCCCAGAACGCTCTGGCAAAGGACATTTCCACTTTGCCGCTGCTCCAGGGTGCCCAGGTTGCCATCTCGGCGAAGGGCGTGAACGGCGTCGACAAGACGCTTGACGCTTCCTTCAAGTTCCGATTGGGAACTATTTCAAAGTAAGCAGCCGGTAGGGGGAGGCGGGTGCCAACAGGTGCTTTGCCTCCCCTTATTGCTGATTGCCCCTCATTTGAGCAAAACCCCGCGCGATCCGCGGGCAATGGACTTTAGGTAGCAATGACAACACTTATAGAGGTGCCCGACGTCGAACCGGACGCGGTCGCTCCCAAGAGTAAATCAGCGGGCGGGGGTCTCGGCAGGTACATCGTGGTCAGGTTCTTCCTGATCATTCCCACGATCTTCATCCTCGTGACTCTGGTTTTCTTCCTCATGCGGGTCATCGGAGACCCCATCACCGCAGCGCAGGGCGGCCGGCTTCCCCCGGATGTCCTGGCGCAGCGAATCCACGACGCCGGTTACGACCGGCCGATCATCATCCAGTACTTCGAATACCTGGGCCAGTTGGTCACCGGTAACTTCGGCACCACGATCACGGACCGGCGCCCCGTCGTCGAAATGCTGTCGACCTTCGGCGCAGCCACCCTCGAGCTGTCCATCAACGCACTGATCGTGGCTCTCGCGGTCGGAATCCCGCTGGGCATGATCGCCGCGCAACGGCGCGACAAGGCGACAGACGCCTTCCTGCGCTGCTTTGCCATCCTCTGCTACGCCACTCCGGTCTTCTTCTCCGGACTCCTGCTCAAGCTGACGTTCTCGGTGTGGCTAGGATGGCTCCCGGTGGCCGGGCGGGTGTCCACCCGCACTGAGCTGACCATGGGCCAACTGGCTGCTCCCACCGGCATTTATTGGCTCGACGCGCTGCGCAGCGGCAATTTCACCGCTCTCGGCGACGTCGTGTCGCACGCGGTGCTTCCCGCTATTGCCCTGGGTCTCCTGACCGCCGGTGTCTTCCTGCGCCTCGTGCGGACCAACGTCATCGGAACGCTGGGCAAGGATTACGTCGAGGCCGGCCGTTCCCGCGGCGTCAGCGAGTTCCGGCTCGTGACGAAGCACGCCTACAAGCCGGCGCTCATCCCCATCATCACCGTCATGGGCTTGCAAATCGCCCTGATGCTCGGCGGAGCCGTGCTCACCGAGACCACCTTCGAATGGAAGGGACTTGGCTACCAGCTGGTCCAATACCTGAACGCGAGGGACTTCGTGGCGGTCCAGGGCATCGTGGTGCTGCTGGCCGTCATCGTCGCATTTACCAACTTCGTCGTGGACGTCGTCGCCGCGCTGATCGACCCGCGAGTGAGGTACTGACATGAGCACTGCAACAATTTCAGGACGGAAGAAATCCTTCCTGTCCGGACTTCCTGTCATTTCCCACGTCAAGAAGAGCGTTGGCCTCCAGCGGGGAATGCTCATCACCGGGCTTGTGCTGACCGGGATCTTCCTTCTCTCGACGGTGCTCGCGCCGCTCATCGCACCGTACGGCTATTCCCAACTGAGTGACGCTTCCGGATCGTTCCCGACCCAGGATGCCCCCAGCAGCAAGCACCTGCTCGGCACCACAGTCGGCGGCTATGACGTTCTCTCCCGCGTCCTGTGGGGTTCACAGACCGCCGTGACCGTGATTGTCGTCGCCGTGGTGATGTCCATCTTCCTCGGCGTGGCGCTGGGCCTGCTCAGTGGTTACTTCGGCGGGTGGCTGGACCGGGTGCTCGTAGTCATCGCCGATGCCATTTATGCCTTTCCTTCCCTGCTCCTGGCGATCGTCATGTCGATCGTCATCAGCCGCGGCCAGTCGAGCTTCTGGGGCGGTATCTTCGCCTGCGCCTTCTCGATCACCGTCGTGTTCGTTCCACAGTATTTCCGCGTGATCCGGGCCGAAACCATCAGGCTCAAGGCAGAGCCGTTCGTGGAGTCGGCCATGGTCCTGGGCGCGTCCAGCGTCCGGATCATCACCCGGCATATCTTCAAGAACGCCACGAGGACGCTTCCGCTGATGTTCACCCTGAACGCCTCCGAGGCGATCCTGACCCTCGCCGGCCTTGGCTTCCTGGGCTTCGGCATTGAACCGTCCTCGGCCGCAGAGTGGGGCTTCGACCTCAACAAGGCCATGGCGGACGCGTCCTCCGGCATTTGGTGGACAGGAGTCTTCCCCGGTATCGCAATCGTCCTCACAGTGCTGGGGCTGACCTTGGTCGGCGAAAGCATCAACGACCTCAACGATCCCCGCCTACGCGGCCGCAAGCGTGCCGGAGGCAAGGCCTCCCGCTCCAAGGCCGCGGCAGGAACCGACGGCACGAACACAAGGGCCACCACCGCTCCCAAACCGGAATCAGGCAGCCCAGAAGCAGGTATGGCATGACCACCAACATCGGCAACATTTCGGACCAGCCGCTGCCATCCGGGCAGCCCGTCCTGGACATCGAACGGCTCAAAGTCACCTTTGCCACCGACAGCGGCGACGTGTACGCGGTCAAGGACGTCAGCCTCGAGGTCAAAGCCGGCGAAGTGCTGGCGATCGTAGGGGAGTCGGGATCCGGCAAGACCGTCACGGCCAAGACCATCCTCGGCCTGCTCCCTGAAACGGCCATCAGCTCGGGAGCCGTTCTGATCAACGGCAACAACGTCATCAGCGTCAGTGCGTCCAAACTGCGCAAAATCCGCGGCCGCGACGTGGCAATGGTCTTCCAGGAACCGTCAACGGCCCTGAACCCGGTGTTCACGGTCGGCTGGCAGATCGCCGAAGGCATCAGGGCCCATGCCTCGGACGGCCACCGCATCTCGGCCAAGGAAGCCAAGAAGCGGGCTACCGAAGCCCTGCGCAAGGTGGGCATCCCCGATCCCGAAACCCGCGTCAACTACTATCCCCACCAGCTCTCCGGTGGCCAGAAGCAGCGTGTCGTCATCGCGGCTGCGCTCGCCTTGAACCCGGGGTTGATCGTGGCGGACGAACCGACGACGGCCCTGGACGTCACTGTCCAGGCCGAGATCCTTCAGTTGCTCCGGGACTTGCGGGACAAGTACGGCACCTCGATTGTGCTCATCACGCACAACATGGGTGTCGTGGCCGACCTGGCCGACCGCGTCGTTGTCATGTACCAAGGCGACGTCGTCGAAGAGGCAACCGCCAGGGTCCTTTTCGCCGAGCCCAAGCAGGATTACACCAAGAAGCTGCTGGCCGCCGTGCCGCACCTCGGCCGCAACTCAGCGTCCGAGGGGGCCACCGAACGGTTGCACCAAAGTGGGAAGATCCTGGTTGAGGCAAAAAACCTCACCATCGAGTATCCGGGCCGCCTCGGCAAGCCGGGGTTCAAGGCCGTGGACAATGTCAGCTTCACGGTCTCTGAAAACGAGGTGTTTGGCCTGGTTGGCGAGTCAGGTTCCGGCAAGTCCACCATCGGCCGGGCCATCGCAGGCCTCAACAGGGCAACCGGCGGCAGCCTCAAGGTCCTCGGCTACGAAATGCTCGGCTTCAAGGAACACACGTTCAAGCCGCTGCGCAAGGACATCGGCTTTGTCTTCCAGGACCCGGCCGCCTCGTTCAACCCCCACCTGACCATCGGTGAGTGCGTAGCGGAACCGCTGCTGATCCATACCCACCCCAGCCCGGCTCAAGCACGCCTGCGCGTGGCGCAGTTGCTCGAATCGGTGCAGCTGCCGGCGTCGTACGCTGAACGCTTCCCGCACGAGCTCTCCGGCGGGCAGCGCCAACGCGCCTCGCTGGCGCGTTCGCTCGCGCTCAACCCGCGCCTCCTGATCGCCGACGAGCCGACCTCGGCCCTCGACGTTTCCGTCCAGGCAAAGGTGTTGGAACTGTTCAAGGACATCCAGGAAGAGTTCGGTTTTGCCGCGCTGTTCATCAGCCACGACCTCGCCGTCGTGGACATCCTCTCCCATTGGGTGGGCGTGTTGTACAAAGGCCAGCTCGTGGAGCAGGGGATCGGCAGCCAGATCATGGGCAACCCCCAGCACGACTACACACGCAAGCTCATCGCCTCGCTGCCGGTGCCGGACCCTGAAGAACAGGCCCGACGCCGGGAAGAGAACCGCGCGCTGCTGGGCATCTAGCCCGCCAGCCAAGCCGCGATCTGCAAGAACGGACATGCCCGCCCTTCTCCGCGAAGGGCGGGCATGCGCCACTGTGGATCGGCGCGGCTATTCGGACACGATGCTGATGTTGAAGAGCTTGTCCTTCGGCTGGCGCATGAAGATCCGGAGCCACAGCGGCATCCACATTTCAAGGCCGCGGGCGACGTCGAGCCCGCCCAGGTCGTGGACGTGGTCCGGGAGCCAGCCGAACTCCCGCAGGAGCGCGACGACGGTGGCCTTCGCCTCGTCGTCGTTCCCCGCCACGAAGACGTCATGGGCACCGTTGGCAAGCCTGAGCGGGTCAACCATCAGCGGCGCCTCCAAGGTGTTCAGGGCCTTGACCACACGGGCCTCGGGGAAGGAACGCTGGATGGTTTCGGCAATGCTGTCGGTATTGCAGACGGAGAGCGAGGGCGGGAAACCGGCAGAAAAGTCCAGCGGGTTGGACACGTCTACCAGGACCTTGCCCGCGAGGTTCGCTGCCCCGGCTTCACTCAACGCAGCGAGCGAGACCATGCCGGGGGTCGCGTTGACCACGATCTCGGCCATTGCTGCCGCCTGCGCGAAGGAACCGGAGCTTGCTCCCGGACCTGCCTGCGCCGCCCATTCAGTCCCCTTGGGATTGCCTGCCTCCCGGGAACCCATCATGACCTCGTGGCCGACCGCCACCAACTTGCCGGCCAGAGTATGCCCCACCATTCCGGTGCCAAGAACTGCGATTTTCATGCGTGCTCTCCTTATCATCGGCGCGGACATGCCCATTCTGCCCCTCAAGGCCCGGCCGGCACACCCTAGACTGGAGGAATGACCGAGCAGAACCACGCCCTCCCCGACGCCGACTCCTTCGATCCTTCCGCCAGCTCCCTCGCCGGCCGCGTGGACCCGGCCGTCATGGACGAGTTGCTCTCCATCCGCTCCAGCATCGACAACATCGACGCCACCCTGGTCTTCCTCCTCGCGGAACGCTTCAAGGCCACCCAGAAAGTGGGCGTCCTGAAGGCGACTCACAAACTTCCTGCCGGTGACCCGGGACGCGAGTCCGCCCAGATTGCGCGGCTCCGCCGGCTCGCCGAAGAGGCCAACCTCGATCCTGCCTTCGCCGAGAAGTTCCTGAATTTCATCATCAGTGAGGTCATCCGGCACCACGAGGCAATCGCCGAAGGCCACCAGGCTTCCATCGCGCAGGCCTGAGCACGTGGCTGTCGAAACGGCGCAGAACCAGGTCACCGCCACGGCGTTGGGTCCGTGGCCGGGAACGGATCCTGCTGAGGCAGCCCGGATCATCCGCGGCGAGCTGGGCAGCCCGCACTTGCCGTTCCTGGCCGAACTTCCGGACCGCGGCGTCGGCTCAGACGCCCTCGGCAGGACGGCAACCCTCTTGGTCGAGTTGGCCATCGATGTGCAGCCGCACGGTTGGCGCCTGGTCGACCGTCCGGGGAAAGACCTGCGGCGTGCGAAATCCGCCCTCGCTACGGACATCAACGTCCTGGCCGACGTTGCGGGTTTGGAAGAATCCTCCGCCGGGGCGCTGAAGATCCAGTTGCGCGGCCCGCTGAGCCTCGCGGCGGGACTTTACTTGCATAACGGGGAGCGCGCCCTCCTTGACTACGGCGCCCGCAGGGACATTGCGGAGTCCTTGGCCGCCGGCGTCGCCGAGCACGTATCCCAGGTCCGGGCCGCCGTGCCGGGCGCCGCGATAGTGGTCCAGCTCGACGAACCGGACATTTCTTCCGTGTTGGCCGGCACCATTCCCACGGCGAGCGGCTACCGCACCCTGCGCTCCATCCCGGGCGAGGAGGTCACGGCCGCGTGGCGGTTGGTGATCGACGCGCTGCGGGCCGCAGGAGTGGCGGAAACCGTGGTGTCCGTCCCGGAAATCGAAGCCCCGATCCAGCAGATCCTCTCCTCGGGAGCCGATGGCATCGCCCTTCCGCTCAAAGCGCTCACCACACGCCAATGGGAACAGATTGCCACTGCGGTGGAAGCGGGCAAACGCTTGTGGGCCGGCGCCCTGCACGTAGAGAATCCACAGGCAACCCTGCCACGTACCGCCGAGCTTGTGGACACCGTCTGGCGGCCGTGGCGCCAACTCGGCCTGCCGGCGTCGAGCCTCGGGGCTGTGCGTGTCACGCCGTCGGACGGGCTGGCCGGATTCTCGCCGTCGGGGGCTAAAGAGGTTCTGAACCGCTTGACCCAGATTGCGGACGGCCTGAACCAGCTCGCGCTCGGCTAACCTGCCGTCCGGCCCCTTCTAGACGCGGCGTTCCCAGCGGTCCGGCTCGGCATAACGGGGGAGCCCGACGGCGGAAGTGGCGGTCCGCGCAGGCGCGGCACCATCGGTCGCGGGCAGGGACGGCGCCAAACGGTAGTCGAAGGAGCCGGCGTAGACCAGGACCAGTCCAATGTGCGGCTGAAGCACCTTCACCTGGATCCGATGCTTGCCGGCTTCCTCATCCCACCACTGCTCCGCGTAGGCTTTCGCGTCAAGGGAAGCCGGCAAAGCGAGCCTCAGCGGACCCAGGAACAAACGCGAGGCACGCGAGACGCCGCGAAGCCGCCCCTCCGGCGTCACATCCAGGTCCAATGCCGTGGCAAGCCTGCGGTACCGGCCCACATAGTCCATCAAGCGGGTGCCGCCGTCGCTGGTAGTCTCGGCGACAGTGGTGTCGTGGAACAACCGGGTGTGCCCGGGAAAGAAAATTTCACGCCGGGCCGTGAGGCTGGACCGTCCGAACGGATCGAGGTGCGCGTGGTTTTCGATGCGGAACGGGACCTGTTCGCCGTACTCGGGGAAGAAGGCCTGTTCCCCTGCAACCGCGGCAAGGAGGGGGCGGAGCCACTTCTGCCGGCAACCAACCACGTCGAAGACGCCCTCGCCGATTCCGTAGGATCCCGAGCCCGGGGCAAGGGAAAAATAGTCCTGGAGCTCAGGCTGCAACTGGCGGAACTTGCTGCCCAGCGCCAACTCGTAGATGGGTGTGCTCATGTGCTTTCCTCGGATTCCCGGTAGTTGATATCTGGACTCGGCGCGTTGCAAGGCTACAAGCGGCCGGCAGCCTTCAGCCGAATGTAGGCGTCCGCCAAGAGCGGCGGCAGTTCCAACGGCTCGGCGTCGACGACCTCCGCGCCAAGCTGGCGCAACTGGGCGCTGACGGCCTCACGGTCCAGCAGGGCACGTTCGGCGGCCGAGGCACGGAAGACCTGGCTCGCCGTCGTGCGTTCTTCCTTCATTCGCCCCAGCAAGGGGTCCCGGACCGATCCAATCAGCACGACGTGCTGCCGCACGAGTTGCGCCACCAAGGGAATGAGTCCTTCTTCGGGGGCGCCGCTGTCGAGGGAGGTCAACAGGACCACGAGGGAACGGTGCGCGGAAACGGCCCGTACCTGGGCCGGGACCTGGGCCCAGTCCATCTCGATGAGTTCCGCCTCAAGCGGAGCCATGGCCTGGACCAAGGAGCCGAGGAGATTGCCTTTTGCCGCTGAATCGACGCGCCCGCGGACGCGCCTGTCGAAGGCGAAGAAGTCCACGCGGTCTCCGCCTCGCTCAGCCAGCACAGCCAGCAGGAGGGCGGCCTCCATCCCGGTGTCCAGGCGGGGCTCGTCGTCGATTCGGGCTGCCGCCGTGCGCGAGGTGTCGAGCATGATCACGACGCGGCGGTCCCGTTCGGGTCGCCAGGTCCGGACGACGACGGCGGTGCGCCGGGCGGTTGCCCGCCAGTCGATGGAACGCGCGTCGTCGCCCCTGACGTAGTCGCGGAGGGAATCGAATTCCGTGCCGGCCCCGCGGATCTGCACAGCCGCCTTGCCGTCGAGCTCCCGGAGTTTCCGCAGCTTGGACGGCAAATGCCGTTTGGAATGGAACGGCGGCAGGACGCGAAGGCGGCCGGGAAGGGCCACGGTACGTTGCCTGGCAGCCAGGCCAAGCGGGCCGAAGGAACGCAGAGTGACATGCGGTGCCGTCAGGTCGCCGCGCCGTGTCGGCCTCAGCGCTACCGACATTCGCCGCCGCTCACCAGCCGGGATTTCGACGCGCTGGACCGGGGCGACCGTCCCCGCGGAGGGCTGCCAGGCATCACGCACCATTCCGCGGAAGGTCCGCCGGTTGCCGTTTTCCAGCGTCAGAACGGATTCCGTTTCGGCGTGCAGGGTGACAATCCCGGGCTCTTTCCGCTCCAGGGCGATCTTGGCCGGCGACGCGGCCAGCAGGAGGTCGGACACCACCAGGGCCAGCAGCACGGCGGAGGCGAAGAGGACCGTACTCCAGGCGGGAAACAGCAGCAGCGGGGCCAATGCGGCGAAGACCAGAAGCACAAAGCGGCCTGTGATCGCCATTCAGGGCCGCCCGAAGTAGAGAGTCATGAGGCGCGGCCAATCAGCGCGGCACGGGAACAGAAGCCAGGATGCTGCCGAGGACATCATCCACGTGCACACCGTCCATCTGAGCTTCGGGTCGAAGCGCCACACGGTGCCTCAAACACGGCAGGGAGAGTGCTTTGACGTCGTCCGGGGTGACGAAGTTGCGTCCGGACAACCATGCCCAGGCACGCGAGGTGTTCAGCAGAGCTGTGGCGCCACGCGGGGAGACTCCCAGCTGGAACGACGGTGCCGCCCGCGTCGCCCGCACGACGTCCACAATGTAGCCGAGGATTTCGGGGGCCACTGTCACTTCGGCCACCGCGTCGCGGGCATTCTTTAGTTCGGCGGTGCCTGCCACCGGCCTGACTCCCGCAGCCAGCAAATTGCGCGGATCAAAACCCTCCGAGTGCCTGCGGATCACTTCGATCTCTTCGGCACGTCCGGGCAGCGGCATGGAGAGCTTGAGGAGGAAGCGGTCCAGTTGCGCCTCGGGCAGGGGATAGGTGCCCTCGTACTCGACGGGGTTCTGGGTGGCGGCAACAATGAACGGCGACGGCAGGGGCCGGGAGAGTCCGTCCACGGATACCTGGCGCTCCTCCATGGCTTCCAGCAGCGAAGCCTGGGTCTTGGGCGGCGTCCGGTTGATTTCGTCCGCCAGCATGATGTTGGTGAACACCGGTCCTTCACGGAAGGTGAATTCCGAGGAGTGCGTGTCGTAGACGAGCGAGCCAGTGACGTCACCCGGCATAAGGTCCGGAGTGAATTGGACGCGCTTCGTATCCAGGCTCAGCGCCGTGGACAAGGCGCGTACAAGCAGGGTTTTGGCAACGCCCGGAACCCCCTCAAGCAGTACGTGGCCCCCGCAGAGCAGCGCGATAAGCATGCCCGTCACCGTTGCATCCTGTCCGACGACGGCCTTGCCTACTTCGTGACGGACGTCCAGCAAGGCTTTGCGGGCAGGGTCGGACCGGGCAGGTGCCTGCACTGGCTGCCCCTGCGACGCCGGTCCTCCCGGGTAGTCATCGTTGCCGTCGCTGAAGCTGTCAGCTTGATTGCCCACTGCTTGATTGTTCATTGCTTGATTGCTCAGTGGCGGATTGTTCGTTGCTTGATTGCTCAGTGGCGGATTGTTCATGGGGCTGTTGCCTCCTGCTCGAGTTTTTCGATGCTTTGTGCCCATTGGACCAGTTCTGATTCGGTGCGCGGCCGGTGGTCCAGCAGCAGCATCCGCAGCTCCTGTGCCGGCCGGTTGATCTTTCGGGACACGGCATCGAGAACGGCATTTGCGCCGGACTCGGGGCCGAGCCGGAAGTGCTTGGCAAGCCTGGTCAACGTCCCGGCCCGGAGGTTATCGGCTGCCTGGCTGACAGCGCGGGAATCCTGGTAGAGACGGGCTCGGCCTTCGGCGGTCTCTACAGCTTTGACCACCACTGGCAGCGGCTCGAACACGAGCGGACCAAGCCGCCTGCCCCGCCACAGCACAGCGAGCAACGCGAGCACCGCCGACCACAATCCCAGGAAGCCAACCCACGGTGGCGCCAATTCGTTCAGCGTGGGCGGTCCGTCGTCTTTCGGGACGTCCCCGAGGCCCGGGATGTACCAGACGAGATCCGGTGTTGGCCCTAGGGTCCGGAGGGTCAATGCGGCGTTGCCCTCCACTTGCAGGAGATCGTTGCTGATCAGGGCTGTGCTGCCGAGAACCACCAGCCGGCCGTCCGCGCTGGCCGCGTACATTCCGCCGTCGTTGCTGCCAGGCCGGTAGCAGGTCACGGCCGCTCCTGTGTAAAGCAATGCGCCCTTTCCTGAGACACGCCCCGCAGCAAGTGGATCCGCCTGCCCGCACCCCGCTTCCAACGTTGACGTCCCGTTGGGAACCACCCCTGCGTTATGGATCTCGCGGCTCAGCCCGGTCAGGGTTCGGAAGCCGGGCGCCACGACCACCACGCGGGCGGCTGATTGCAGCAAACTGTGCAATTGGGCGGAATCGAGATAGCCATTGCGGTCATACAACAAGACGGTGGCGCGCGGTTTCCCGGCCAGCAGCGAGGTTGTCGTCGCGAGCGAATCGGATTCCGTGACCGTGACTCCGTGCCGCCGAAGGATTTCGGCCGCGGCCATGGCACCATCCGGGGCGGGATTGCGGGCAGAGAGGGGTACCGTCTCCGTGTTCGCGGGCGATTGGGCCACGGTGGCAGAGCCCAGGACCGCGACAATGGCCCCGATGATGATCCAGGCCATATGGCGGCGCAACCAAGCCCGCAACTGCGCCGACCCCCGGAGCGTGGCTTTGCCGGGGCCGGTTGTCTTCGGGCCGGCTGTCATCGCGGCACCGCGAAACCGTTGGCGGACTGCCCGGCGAAATCAGGTTTCATGGCCGATAGCCGGGTGTCCAATGCCAGCACGGCAGCATGGTCGGAAGCGGTAGCGGTTGCCTTCCCGTATTTCACGCCATCGAAAATCCTGGCCGCTTCTTCAAGCCGCGAACCGGCCGCGCCGAACGCGCGCCCCAATTGAGCGGCCGCCTCGTCCGCGGTCCGGCCAGCCTGGACATCAATAACTGCCCGGTCCTCCGCAGAGCGAACCACAGCGCGGAACTGTTCGACGACGGCCGTTTCCCAGTCCTCACGGCTTGCCGCCGCAGATGCCCGGGCGCGGAACGCGTCGGCATCAATTGCCGGCTCACCGTCGAAAACCTCCGCAGACGTCTTCTTCCGGGCGTTGAGCCTCGGCCTGACAACTATCACGGCAACCACAATGAGAACGACGGCCAGGGCACCGATCAGCGGCACGCCGATATTTGCTCCGCCGATGGAATCGCCGTTCAAGGAGCGGAGCCAGTCGACGAACTGATTCCAAATCTCAGCCAGCCAACTGGGTTTGGCCGATGCGTATTGCGGCTTGGACAGTTCCTCGGCCGCCCACCGCTGGGCCTCGCCGCGGTCGGGATCGACGGGAGGCTCGGAGGCGGCGAAAAGAAAGGCGAAGGGCGCCAATGCCGGGATCATCCTCTGGGAGAACCTTGAGCGGTGTTCGGCGGCCATGGTTGCGCGCCGGCTTGCCGTGCCCCGCGCCGCCCCGGAACGCCGTCGGGATCTTCTCCGGTCTCCAGAAGCCGCAGGAGCTCCACGTCCAGTCCGTCACGCCGCATCCTCAGGTCCATGTAGATCAGGGCTGCCACGGAGGTTTGGAAGGCGAAGCCGACCGCACTGACGAGAATCCCCACGACCAGCGAAACCACCGCCAGGACAATCGCCGTCGTCGTCACTTGCGAGGCGCCGGCATGGGGTGCGAACACGGAGTTAATTCCACCGGAAGCCAAGCCCAGGGGAATCTGGATGACCGAACCGATGATCCCCACCATGAAGGCCACAAGCAGCGTGATTCCGAAGATCCGCCACCAATTCCGGCTCGTCAGCGTCCACGAGCGCCGGAGCCCGGCAAAGACGCCGAGCTCTTCTATCGTGATGGCGGCCGGGGCCACCAACAGCTTCGTGTAGATCCAGGCATATACGACGGCGGCGCCGAATCCCAACGGGAGAAGCACTAGCACGCCGAGCGGTCCCAACCCGGTCACGATAAGGACGGCCAGCAAGAACAGGACCAGGAAGAAAAGCAATGATCCAGCAAGGAGGAGGGAGGCAAAGCCTACCAAGGGCCAGAGACGCGAGCGGGCCAGGGACCACATTTGCTTGAACCCCGTGGGCCGGTTCAATGCGGACCTGGCGACGGGGATGGCCATGACGCCCTGAAGGATGGCTGCGAGCACCATGGTGAGCAAGGAGACTCCCATAATCCCGACAGTGGCGCCAAAGACCGGACCAAGATACCGCATCGCCTCGTCTTGGCTAGTGAATCCTCCTACGGGAGGTTGGACCATCCCGAGCATGCCCAGCGCGGCCACTTCGCTCAATGCGCCGGAGATTGCCTGGACAATAAGGGCGGAACCGAACATGGTTTTGGCGTTCCGGCGGATGGTCTGGAAGGCGCCGTCCATGATCTCACCGAAGAAGAGCGGCCGGAGGGGCACGATTCCGGGTTTCGGGGGCGCCACATAGCGGGGTTGGCCATAGGGCGGCGGACCCCCCGCCGGCCAGCGCGGATCGATCGGCGCGCCCCACGATTGCCCCGGATACTGTGGCGCGCCCCACTGTGGCTGCGCGCCCCACTGCGGCTGCGCGCCTGGTTGCGGTGCGCCCCACGGCGGCTGGGCGCCTGGTTGCTGGGCGCCTGGTTGCTGGGCGCCCCGCGGCGGCCGCGGTCCCCCTTCAGCCTGGCTCCCTGAATCGGGCTGTGACACGTTTTCCTCCCCAAAAGATGCGTCCGCAGCAATGCACGGACCCCGAAAGGGGCCGTGCGCACCAGCCTATAGTTCCGCCGTCGCGCCTCATAGCCCATTTGCTTGCGGGCTGCAGCGCGCCATGCCGTGATCGGGCTCAACGGGACAAAGGCTAGGTGATAAGGGAATATGTAACTATGAAGGCACGCATCCTGGTAGTAGACGACGACGAAGCGCTGGCCGAAATGATCGGCATCGTGCTGCGGAACGACGGCTTCGACCCGGTTTTTTGTGCGGACGGCGGGCAAGCGCTGGAGGTCTTCCGTTCCTCCAAACCAGATCTGGTACTGCTTGACCTGATGCTGCCCGGATCGGATGGCATCGAAGTGTGCCGCCAGATCCGCGGGGAGTCGGACGTCCCCATCGTCATGCTGACCGCCAAATCAGATACGTCCGACGTCGTTCGCGGCCTTGAATCCGGTGCTGACGACTACGTGCCCAAGCCTTTCAAGCCGGCCGAACTCGTGGCCCGGGTCCGCGCCCGGCTGCGCCCGGGAGACCAGAAGGCGCCCGAGACCCTGCGGATCGCCGACGTCACCATCGACGTGGCAGGCCACTTGGTGACCCGCGGCGGAGAGCGGATTTCGCTGACGCCCCTGGAATTCGACCTCTTGGTCGCGCTGGCACGCAAGCCCTGGCAGGTCTTTACCCGTGAACTGCTCCTTGAGCAGGTCTGGGGCTACCGCCACGCTGCCGACACCCGGCTGGTCAATGTCCATGTCCAGCGACTGCGGTCCAAGATCGAGCGTGACCCGGAAGCTCCCGAAGTTGTATTGACGGTTCGTGGTGTCGGATATAAAGCAGGCGCCTGAGTCTTCCACCGGCGAACCCGGCACGGACCAAGAGGCCGCGGCCAAGGTCAAACATCCCGTTTCAGGACATCCTGTCCCGGAACACACGGACGCCCGGGCACTGAATCTCCCGTGGATCCTGGAGCGCACCCGCATATGGACGCGCCGCGCCCTGATCCTGGCACTGCGTGTCTCCCGCCTTGTGATGACCGGACTTCGCCATATCCGGCCAGGAATCCGCTATTTGTGGCGAGCGCTGCTGCGACGGTGGCGCCGCTCCCTCGAATTCAGGACCGTCGCGGTGACGATCGTGTTGTCGATGGTGTCATTTGCTGTGGTCGGCGCGTACCTCTCAAACCAAATAGCGAACAACCTGTTCCAGGAACGCTTGAAGCAAGCCGAGTCCGAGAGCCGCTACTACGTCAAGCAAGTCCAGGACACTTTCGACGGTTCCCAGGCCAACGACCAATCAAGCGTCATCACCCTCGTCTACGACACGCTCAAAGCGGTGGAGGGCAACGGCTCGGTCATCCAGCGGCGATACGTCTTCGAAGCGATGCCCGAACAAACCAAGCCGCGCAACCGCTGGGTGGAATCGCGCGCTTCGGATCAGTTGACGGTCCGGGTCATTCCTCCGGCACTTCGCAAGGCGGTGCAGGAATCGGGCAAGGACCAGTACTGGGCTTCCACTGAGTTCCCCGTCGGCAACCAGGACCACCCCGGCATCGCCGTCGGCAACAAGGTCACCTTCAACGGCACGGTCTACGAGCTCTACCTGCTCTATGACCTGGATACCGCCCAACAAACCTTGGACGAAATCCAGAATGTGCTGTGGGCGGGCGGCGCCGCGCTCATCCTGATGATCGGCGGTATCGCCTGGTACGTGACCAGGAACGTCGTGAGTCCGGTGAGCCACGCCGCCGTCGTCTCCGAGAAGCTGGCCGCCGGCCAGTTGCAGGAGCGGATGGTGGTCAAGGGCGAGGACGAGGTGGCCAGGCTGGGCGCCTCCTTCAACCACATGGCCGCGAGCCTGCAGGAACAGATTACGCAGCTGGCCACGTTGTCCCAGATGCAGCAGCGGTTCGTCTCCGACGTGTCCCATGAACTGCGGACACCGCTCACGACCGTTCGAATGGCAGCGGAAGTGTTGTTCGATGCCCGCGATGACTTCGACCCCATCAACAAGCGCTCCGCGGAGCTGCTTTACAACCAGGTGGAGCGTTTCCAGTCGTTGCTCTCGGACCTGCTGGAGATTTCACGCTTCGACGCCGGGGCCGCGGTATTGGACTCCGAGCCGACGGACATCTTCCAGGTCGTTGCGCATGTGATCGACGGCGCGTCGCCCGTTGCCGCGGAGTACGGCTCCGAGGTGCGCCTCACCTCGCGCCACAAGCGCATCATCGTGGAGATGGATGCCCGCAGGATCGACCGCATCCTGCGGAACCTGCTGCTCAACGCCGTCGAACACGGCGAGGGGAAGCCTGTCCACGTCTCCGTTGCGGCCAACCAGGAGGCAGTCGCGATCTCTGTGCGTGACTTCGGCATCGGGATGACCGCGGCGGAAACAGCGCGGGTGTTTGATCGTTTCTGGCGCGCAGATCCCGCACGCGCGCGGACCACGGGCGGCAGCGGACTGGGACTCTCCATCGCCGCGGAGGACACCAAGCTCCACAACGGTTGGTTGCAGGCATGGGGGCGCAAGGGATCCGGTTCCAACTTCCGGTTGACGCTGCCTCTCAAGAAGGGAGGCACCATCGTGAAATCACCGTTGCAGCTGGAACCTGCAGATATCCATTTGCCGGGAGCCGCTCCTGAGCGCCAGATGCTTGTTTTGGATGCGGGCGACCCGCCCCTCGAGCAGGATTCCGCTGTGGACCCGGGGCCGGAGAACGGTCCGGCACTGCCTTCTGTACTGCCTTCGGCGGGAAACGACGACGCCGACACAGCCCAAGGGGGGACCGCACCTTGAGTTCCCGACGCCCGTACCTGTCCCGGCGCCCGTACCTCTTACGGGCCGTGATCGCCGTTCTTGCTGTCCTCATGGTGGTCCTGAGTTCCTGCGCGCAGATCCCGCGGTCCGGTCCGGTGGGAAAGAGCAAGGACCAAAGCGCGGGCAACCCGAACGCCCCGGTCTTCTTCCCCCCGCCGCCACACGCCGGCGCCACCCCCGAGTCCATCATCGAAGACTTCTACGGTGCAGGCAGCGGTTATGAAGGGGACTACGCCGTAGCCCGGCAGTACCTCACGCAAGCGCTGTCGGTCAGCTGGAAGTCCGACAAACGCACGCTCGTTTTCAGGAAGGCGACCGTCGTGAAGACCGGTGTGGAAAACGAGTTCAAGTACCAGTTGGACCTTGCCTACGCGGTCGACGCCGACGGCGTTGCCACGCAGTTCCCGGAAGGAACCACCGAGACAATTCCAGTGACCCTGGAACAGGTCGACGGCGAATGGCGGATCTCGGCGGTCCCGGACGGCACCGCGATCCCGGAAGAGACGTTCAAGGTCATCTACGCGGCCCAGCCGATCTATTTCTACGACCCGACGTTCACGTATGCGGTTCCGGACGTCCGGTGGTTCATCAAGAAGAACACTGTCAAGGCGATGACCAGCGCCCTGCTCGACGGTCCTGCGCCCTACCTCCAAGGTGCGGTCGTCAGTGCTTTTCCTTCGGGCATGAAGCTGGCCCGGGAGTCGGTGCCGGTAGTGTCGGGAGCAGCCCAAGTGGACCTTTCGGCGAAGGAACTCGTGGGTGCTTCGGCAGAGGACCGGCAGAGAATGCAAAACCAACTGACCCTGACCTTCCGTAGCCAGCCGGATGTGGTGAACGTTCAGTTGCGGGCTGACCAGGATCTTGTCCGGGTGGAGGACAACGGCTCGGTCCTGCCGCCGGTGCTTGAGAAGAATGCTCCTGCGCGCCAAATCGCCGTCAACAACGGCGAACTCGTGCGCTACGAAAACAACAGGGTCTCGGCCCTTCCGGACATGCAGTCGGTGGCCGCACTGAACCCGAGCGCTCCCGCCGAGTCGCCGACGTCCCAGGCCGTGGCTTTCCTCAACGGTGCCGGAACCACCCTGTATTCGATGATTCCCGGCCAACCAGCCCGCCAACTGACAACCAGGAGCACCCTGAGCCATCCCTCCTTCAGCCCGCAGGACTGGGTCTGGACGGCAGGTCCGGGAGCCAACGGTGCCGCCGAGGTCGTGGCGTTCAAACCGTCCAACGTTCCTTCAGGCCAGCCCGTCCCCACGGTGACGATTACGCCGGCATGGCTGGCAGGGCGCGTGGTGAGGGACTTGCGGATATCCCGTGAAGGGACGCGCGCACTGGTCATCTCGGAAGCGAACGGCAAGTCATCGGTGCAGGTGACCGGTATTGTCCGCAATTCCGACGGCACCCCCAAGGATCTGACCGCACCCATAACCTTGTTCGCTTCCGCTCCGGTTGATCAAGGGGTTTGGGTTAATTCCACGACAGTCGCGGTGATGAAAGCCTCGTCAACCGAGAACGTGGTTCCCGAACTGTTGTCCCTGACATCGAGCCAGCCGCAGCTGTTGCCGGCATGGCCGAACCTGACGACTATCAGCGCCGGCAACGGACCCGAGCAGATTTTCGGGCAGTCGGCCGCCGGCGTGTTCCAACGAGTGGGCAACGGCTGGGAACTGCAACTCAAGGGCCCGGTTGACCCCTCCTTCCCGGGCTAGGCTTTTCCGTGAAGCGCGGTTTTCCACATAGGGCGTTTCCGGAGTGTCGGCCGTAGGCGGGGAGCCGGATGCTTGGGACATGCGTACTGACAGCCGTTGCCGGGTGCGTGACCCTGACCTCACCGTCGCCAGGGATGACGGCGCGCGCCATCGGGGAGTCCATCCTGCCCGGTTGGCGAGGCTGGCGCAGGGCGTTGGCGAGGCCTTCGTCGAGTTGCTGGCCGTTCTGGCCCCGGTGGAATGTGTGTGTTGTGGTTCCGAGGACGCGGCGCTCTGCGGCGCCTGTGCACGGCAGTTGCGCCGTCTGTGCGCCCATCCATTCCGTGCTGAAGGACAGGCGCCGGCCTTGATCACGGTGGACGGGACCGTGATCCTGCCCGTTGTCGCGGGCGGACACTACCGGGACGAACTGGCCCAGGCCCTCCTTTCTTTCAAGCACCTAGGCCAGGGACGGCTGGCCTCGGTGCTCGCACCTGCACTGGGCAAGGCCATCCGGGCCGCCGTCGGAGATGGGGTAGGCATCTGCCTTGTCCCGGTTCCCAGCAGCAACGCGGCCTACCGGCGCCGCGGATTCAGTCCGGTCCATCTCCTGCTCGGCCGCCTGCAGCGCATGGACGCTCTACCGGGTCTGCACATGAGGGATGCGTTGAAGAAAGCGCCCGGACGGGGAAACGGGCAAAAGGGCCTGGGCCGCGGAGAGCGCGCACGCCGTGTCCGCGGCTCCATGACCGTTCGCCTGTTCCGCAAAGGTTCCTTGGAGGGCAGGGCGTGCGTCATCGTCGACGACGTCCTCACCACGGGTGCCACCCTCGCCGAAGCCGCCCGGGCAGTCTCGGCGGCGGGAGGGCTGGTGTGTGGCGCCGTGGTCCTCGCAGCCACCCGGCCGCCGGCCGGTAGCGAGTCGCCCGCGGACGGTCCGGACACGCAGCCCACACCGACTCAAACAAAAAATAAGTTACGAAAGGATGAATTACCAGTGGCGATGAACTAACGTCGGTTATGGGTACCAAGAACAGATGTACCTGTCGATAGCGGCTCGGAAAGGGGCTCGACTGTCCGTCAGATCAGCCCCGAGAAGCGCCCTTATCGTGTCACCTGAGTTGTTTGGAGGGCACCATGGAGTTCATGATCAGCGGCCGTAATCTGACCGTTTCAGATCGCTTCCGCGAGTATGCCGGCGAGAAGATTTCAAAGATTGAATCGCTTGGGGACAAGGTCCAGAGGGTGGACGCGAAGGTTTCAAAGGAAACCAACCCGCGCCAGACACCGGGCCAGCTCACGGTGGAAGTGACAGTCCTGGGCCGAGGCCCTGTGATCCGGGCCGAAGCAAGCGCCGCTGACAAATTTGCCGCCTTTGATCTCGCCTATAGCAAGCTGCTGGAAAGACTCCGCAGGGCCAAGGACCGCAAGAAGGTCCACCACGGCCGCCACACCCCCAAAGCCGTTCGTGAGGCTACTGCGACGCTTGAGCCGGCCAGCGCGAGCGAACCCATTTACGTAGAGGCCAGCAACCACCAGGAGCCAACGACGCCACCGGCGGAGACCTCGCCCTACGATGTTGACAACGACATTCCGGCCGGTGATTCCCCGGTTCTGATTCGTCGCAAGGTTTTCCCCGCCGCTTCGCTCACCCTTGATGACGCGGTGGACAACATGGAATTGGTGGGCCACAATTTCTACCTGTTCGTTGACAAGGAAACCAACACGCCGTCGGTCGTCTACCGCCGCCGTGGCTGGACATATGGAGTAATCACTCTGGACTCCACATGCGAACCAGGAGATGAACCCGTGGAGGAAAAGATCCACGCTTACCGTTCGAAGGACCAGGCCGCGACAGCCTAGGCCGCATTCGTATTTCCCATGAAAGGACTGGCATGGCCGCTTCGCTGAGCCTGTTGCAGGCACGGCGGATTGCATTGGCAGCCCAAGGACTGGACAAGGAACGGCCCACCGGCCCCGTGACTTCACGGACGGTGGGCCGCACCTTTGCCCGCCTCCAGGTGGTGCAGATCGACTCCGTCAACGTCCTCACACGCAGCCACTACCTTCCTTTCTTCTCACGGCTTGGCAACTACGACCGAAGCATCCTCCATGCGATGGCCGGGCGAAGTCCGCGGCGCATGATGGAATATTGGGCGCACGAGGCGAGCTTCATCCGCCCGGAACACTTCCAGGATCTGTTGCTTTGGCAGAACCGTGCGTGGGTAGGCGCGGCCCACTTGGAACGCGGAATCCGGGAGGACATGGCCAAGCGGATCCTTGACTCGCTCGCAACCGGGCGCCCCATGACTGCCGCTCAGCTGACCGCGCACCTAGGGCACCAGGAAGACCGTCAGCACGATAACTGGGGCTGGAACTGGAACCTGGTCAAAAGGGTTTTGGAGCACTTGTTTGAAGAAGGGCTCGTGACGGCGGCCTCAAGGACAGAGCAGTTCGAGCGCCGGTACACGCTGACATCGCGGGTTCTTCCGCCCGGATCGGCTGCCGTCATCGCTCGCTCGGGAGCGCTCCCGGACGGTGGCTCCGACATGGCGACCGCGGCCATGGACCGGCTGATCGACGCCGCAGCCCAGGCCCATGGGATCGGAACAATCCGCTGCTTCGCCGATTACTTCCGGACCCCCGCGAAGGCCGCTACAGCTTCGGTCGACAGGCTCGTTGCCGCCGGGCGCCTGGAGCCGGTCACGGTGCGTGGCTGGGACCGGGCTGTATACCGGCATGTGGACGCCCGGCTTCCCCGGACCGCCGTGGGCCGCGCGCTGCTCAGCCCCTTTGACTCACTGATCTTTGAGCGTAGAAGGCTTGAGGAGTTGTTCGGCTTCCACTACCGGATCGAAATCTACACACCAGCGCAGAAGCGAAAGTTCGGCTATTACGTGCTGCCGTTCCTCCTCCGGGACGCCGTGGTCGCGCGCGTGGACCTTAAGGCCGACCGTTCGGCCAAGCAGCTTCTGGTGCGCGCCGCCCATGCCGAGCCGGACGCCCCTGCGGACACCGCCGTCGAGCTTTCCGCAGAGCTGCGGCTGATGGCCGAGTGGCTGGGGCTCGACGACGTCGTCGTGTCACCGATGGGCGATCTCTCGCCGGCGCTTGCCTCGGCAGTGGCCCGCGGCTGAGATCCGGAAGTCTCCTGTGGTGGCCTGCGGCCCTCGCGCTCCGCTCTCAGGGAAACGAGGCCGCGCAGCGTTGGTCTCTCCCGTAGACTGAAACCGCCAGAATTCGGCAGCTTGAGACTGGGAGCAACTTTACGTGGCATCACTTATCGAAAAACTTCTCCGCACGGGTGACAAAAAAACCCTGAGGCAACTGCGGACCTATGCCGATTCCATCAACGCCCTCGAAGACTCCTTCAAGACCTTCTCCGACGCCGAGTTGCGCGAGGAGACGGACAGGCTGCGCGCCCGTCACGAGGGCGGCGAGAAGCTGGACGATCTCTTGCCCGAGGCTTTCGCAGCCGTGCGTGAAGCCTCATCCCGCACTCTGGGGATGCGCCACTTCGATGTCCAGCTCATGGGCGGGGCCGCTCTGCACCTCGGCAATATCGCCGAAATGAAGACCGGTGAAGGAAAGACCCTGGTGGCCACCGCTCCGGCCTTCCTCAATGCCCTGACCGGCAAGGGCGTGCACGTCGTTACAGTCAACGACTACCTCGCCGAATACCAGTCCGAACTGATGGGCCGTGTCTACCGCTTCCTTGGCCTCAGCAGCGGTTGCATCCTGTCCAACCAGGATCCCGAAGTGCGCCGCCAGATGTACGCGGCAGACATCACCTATGGCACCAACAACGAATTCGGCTTCGACTACTTGCGCGACAACATGGCGTGGGACAAATCCGAGCTTGTGCAGCGCGGCCACAATTACGCCATCGTCGACGAAGTGGACTCCATCCTCATCGACGAGGCCCGGACCCCGCTCATTATTTCCGGTCCGGCCCAGGGTGACACCAACCGCTGGTACAGCGAATTCGCCAAGGTGGTGCAGCGTCTCCAGCCTGAAATCGACTACGAGGTCGACGAAAAGAAGCGCACTGTCGGTGTTCTCGAAGCCGGCATCGAGAAGGTCGAGGACTACCTCGGCATCCAGAACCTCTACGAATCCGCCAACACCCCGCTCATCGGCTTCCTGAACAACGCCATCAAGGCCAAAGAGCTCTTCAAGCGGGACAAGGATTACGTCATCCTGGACGGCGAAGTCCTCATTGTTGACGAACACACCGGCCGTATCCTGGCCGGACGGCGTTACAACGAAGGAATGCACCAAGCGATCGAGGCCAAGGAAAACGTCGAGATCAAGGCTGAGAACCAGACCCTCGCCACCGTGACCTTGCAGAACTACTTCCGCATGTACTCCAAGCTCTCGGGCATGACAGGTACCGCTGAAACGGAAGCCGCAGAGTTCATGAGCACGTACAAGCTTGGCGTGGTGCCCATTCCCACCAACCGGGACATGCAGCGCATCGACCAGCCGGACCTCGTGTATAAGAACGAAATCGTAAAGTTCGAAGCCGTCGTGAAGGACATCGCTGAACGGCACGAAAAGGGCCAGCCCGTGCTCGTGGGCACCACCAGCGTGGAGAAGAGCGAATATCTCGCCAAGCTGCTGGCCAAGGAAGGCATCCGGCACGAGGTCCTGAACGCGAAGAACCACGCGCGCGAAGCAGCCATTGTCGCGCAGGCGGGACGCAAGGGCGCCGTCACGGTCGCAACCAACATGGCCGGCCGTGGAACTGACATCATGCTGGGCGGCAACGCCGAATTCACGGCCATCGCCGAATTGGCAAAGCGGGGCCTGGACCCTGAAGAAAACTCCGAGGAGTACGAGGCCGCGTGGCCGGAAGCACTCGAAGCAGCCAAGCAGGCGGTCAAGGACGAGCATGAGGAAGTGCTCGAACTTGGCGGGCTGTATGTCCTCGGCACCGAACGCCACGAATCCCGTCGCATCGACAACCAGCTCCGTGGCCGCTCGGGCCGCCAGGGTGACCCGGGGGAGTCCCGCTTCTACCTCTCCCTGACCGATGACCTCATGAGGCTCTTCAACTCCGGCGCCGCCGAGCGCCTTATGAACAGCTCGGTGCCGGATGACGTCGCCCTCGAGTCCAAGCTCGTGTCCCGCGCAATCGCTTCGGCCCAAGGCCAGGTTGAAGGGCGGAACGCTGAGCAGCGCAAGAACGTCCTCAAGTACGACGACGTCCTGAACCGCCAACGTGAAGCCATCTACGGTGACCGTCGCAGGATCCTGGAAGGCGACGATCTGCACGAAAAGGTCCAGTTCTTCCTCGAAGACACCATCAACGCCCTGATCGATGCCGCGACAGCGGACGGAACCGGCGATGATTGGGACTTCCACCAGCTGTGGACCAACCTCAAGACGCTGTACCCGGTAACTGTTACGGCCCAGGACATCATTGACGAAGCCGGCGGCAAGGCCCGCGTGTCCGTTGAATTCCTCAAACGCGAGATCCTTTCGGACGCGCAGCTCGTTTACAAGGAGCGGGAAGAAGCCATTGGCGCCGAGAACATGCGCGAGCTTGAGCGCCGGGTTGTGCTCTCGGTTCTTGGGCGCAAGTGGCAGGAACACCTCTATGAGATGGACTACCTCAAGGAGGGCATCGGCCTGCGTGCCATGGCCCAAAGGGATCCCCTGGTCGAGTACCAGCGTGAAGGATTCACGATGTTCCAGAGCATGATGGAGGCCATCCGCGAGGAGAGCGTTGGCTTCCTCTACAACCTGGAAGTGGAAGTAACGCCCGCTGAAGACGTGGTGGTGGTGGATGGCAGCCCTGAAGGCGGTCACGTGGAACATCACGATCCACAGATCCGCGCGGCCGGGCTCGAAGCCCCGGAAAAGCCTGTTCAGCTGCAGTACACGGCACCTGGTGAAGACGGCGCGAGCCAGACCCGCGTGGAAGGGCGGGCCTCGGGACGCTCAGGCAACCCCGCCAAGGCTGCCGCCGACAACAGGCAGCGCGGATCCAACAAGAAGAAGCGGCGCTGACACTGCGATTGGTGAAATCCGCCGTCAGCCGATTTCGAGGACGGTGACCTTCCACGCACCGTTGCTCCATTCAAGCCTCATGGCTACCGCGCGGGAGCGCAGTTCTTCCGAGACGACCAAGCTTGCCTCGTACACTCCGTCGTTCACCGCGCAGACACGCACGGAGCGGACCATCGGACTTCGGTGAAGGCGGGCCTGCCCGCCCTGGCCATTGGCAGCATGGGCCCGCGTCAGTGCGGCCCGGTGTTGCAGCGCGTTGAGGCATCCGGGGTCCAGTGTCCGTGAGAGCTGTTGGGCGGGCCGGGTCCCGGCAAGGACTTCGATCGCGGCTTGGGCGATGCTGCGGGCCAGTGCGCGGATTTCCCCGTCGAGGCTGAGGATTTGGGCCGCTTTGCGGGGAGGAGACGGCCCCGTGCCTGACGGGCCGTCCATTCCCGCTTTAGCGCGAGGCACAGCCGCGATTGACCGGGAGGCAATAGGTGGCGAAGTCGCCTGGAGGACTGCATTGGGCAAGCTGTGGCCGGCTGGTGATGCGCTCATGGACTTCCTCGGTTACGGATCTGCGGTTGGTGGCGGTTGGTGGCGGTCCGGCTGGGAGGAGCTACCTAGGCGGTGGCTGCAGGATCTGACCCGGGACAAGGAAACCCGGGTCGTCTCCGATGACATGACGGTTTGTGGCGTACCACTTTGGCCAGTGAAGGGCAACGTCGACGTCGCTGGCCATGGGGCCGAGCTGCCGGGCGGCAATCGACCACAGTGAATCGCCTTCCCTCACCACCACTTCGCCCTGATTCGGCGAGGCAGACTGTTCCGCGGCCCGCTGTGGCCGGGCTCCCAGAAGTCCCGGCTCGGCGACAGGTGCGCGGGGTTGCCACCGGGGGTCGATCTCTGATGGGCCGGACTCAAGCGAGGGCACAACGGGGAGATGGGGAGAAGGACCCGAGGCGGGTGTCCATTGGGCGGAGATGCCGCTGGACGGTGCTGAGCCGTTTGCCGGGCTCCACGCTGGTTCAAGCTGTGTCTGAGACGCATTCGCCAGGGGAATTCCCGCCAGATTCAGGCCCAGAATTACAACCGCCAGTCTGCGCATGAAGGCAGGGCTGAGCTTGCCGGTGGCGCTCGCGCAGCGCTCCTTTCCCGATAGCTCGAGGAGCGCGGCGGCGATTGCCAGAAGGAACGTGGCGATCCACCAGACCCCGATCCCCAAACCGGCGGCTGTTGCGACAAATCCCAGGAGGTCTTCAAACGTGGGTGCCTGGAGTCGTCCTGCTGCGGAGTGCCATCGGTCAACGAGGATCAGTCCGGTGACGGCGAGCAAAAGAGCGAGCACCAGAATGGTCGCCGCCATCGCAACATCGTTTCGAATGAGCCTGTTCGTCTGTTCCACGGGTCCCCCTACCCAGTTAATGGTATTTAATTCTATTTGATGACTTTTGATGTTGTTTGATGACGATTGACTAATTTTGGTCACAACAAAGGCCATTTGTCTAGGAGTTGGTTGCCGATGCAGAAAGATTGACCATCGAGGAGTGCCCGTTTACGCTGACGCAATGCGTTGGGATGCCCTGTTTGGTGACATGGAGGCACAACTGGCCTCCGAACGATTGCTGGGACTTGAGTCCGAAATTTCAGAGCGGGCCCGCGTGGAGATGGCCGGAATCGACGTCTCCGACAGGCTGCGTGGAGCAATCGGCCGGAAGATCGACGTGACGCTGCGGTCAGGGACGCAGTTGTCCGGGACGCTTAGTCATGTCGGAAGCGAATCGTTGGTCCTGGACGAAGGTCGCCACCAATGGCTGGTGCCCGTCACGTCGGCATTGAGCTATCAAGGTCTTGGCCGGCAGGCGCAGGCAGGCCAATCGACTGCCTCACAGCGGCTGGGCCTGGCCAGCGCACTCCGAATGCTCGCCCGCGACCGGGCGGAACTGGTTGTTCACCTGCTTGAATCGGCGCGGGAGGAGCGGATGATGCGGGGCGTCATTGATCGCGTGGGCAAGGACCACTTTGATCTCGCTGTCATGTTGCCAGGTGAAGTCCGCCGGTCCGGAAACATCGTGTCTGTCGCGACTATTCCGTTCCGGGCGCTGGCCGCGTTGCGTTCATTGCGCGGCGAAGACTTGTAGCCCGGGCCGGCGTCCCCGCCCGGGTTGGGGCTGGAGGGACATCAGGAGGACTTGGATTTGGCCTCTTGGATTATCCTGCTCGCCTCGGCATAGCGTTCCTCGATGTACTGCTCCAGCATCTTCTCTTCGACGCGCCACTGACCCCTGCCACCGACTTGGATGGCCTTGAGCTCTCCGCTTCGCACCAAGGCGTATGCCTGCGGCGAATTGATCTGAAGCTGTTCGGCGACATCGGCGAGGGTGAGGAATCGGGGCATGCATCCATTTTGCCACTGTTCGACCCCGGTGCCGGAGTTATCCACAGGTTGACGTAATTTGAGGCATTTGGCTTCCGGAAGGGACCCACTTGCGGTCAGAATAAAGGCCACTGAAGGTCGACGCCGACAACCAATGCAAACGGGGGAGCATGATGGGCGTAACTACCGCGGCCGCTGCGGCGCGGCTCAGGAAACCCTCATGGAGGGATCCGCGACTTTTGGTGGGGATTCTTCTGGTCCTGGCATCGCTGGCCGGAGTCATCGCCATCGTCGGCACCGCGGACCGCACCATTCAGGTGTATGCCGCGCGCGAGTCGATTGCCGTGGGCCAGAAAATCAGCAAGGACGATCTTGCGATCGTCAAAGTCAGGCTCGACGACGTTGAGTCCAGTTATGTGACTCTGGCTGACGGTCTGCCCGAAGGCAGAGTTGCCGTTCAGAGAATTGCCAAGAACCAGCTCGTCCCGCAGGAGAGCCTCGGGGCCGCAGACACCCTGGACCGCAAGCCGGTGGCCATCACGATCCAGGAATCACTGCCTTCCCAGGCTGTGGCGGGATCCCGCGTTGACGTCTGGGTAGCCCTCCCCGACGCGCGAAACGGCTTCGGCACGCCGCAGCTGCTATTGCCTGGTGCGGAGATCGCCCAGGTCACGGAGGGGGCCTCCACCCTCGGAACCTCCAGGGAGAAAGTGGTTCTCGTCCTTGTGACCGATGAGCAGATGCCTAAACTTCTTGGAGCGCAGGCGAACAAAGCAAAGATTGCCGTGGTTTGGAATCCGGGCGGTGCCGGGAAGTGAGTATCCCCGTCGTCACAGTCGGGCAGTCCCGGGAAGATCTGGTCGGGGGACTCGAGCGGCTCCACGGGCCGGTGACGGTGGTGCGTCGGTGCGGCGAACTCGCGGAACTTCTGGCCGCTTGCCAAAGCGGTCTCGCGCGCGCAGCGGTCATCGCCGAGGGGGCCGAGGAATTGACCGCCTCGCTGGTCGACCGGCTGGCGGCTGTCGGCGTCTCCATCATTGCCCTGAGCGATGACTCGGAGGAGGAGGCCCGCCTGCGCACCATCGGCGTCGTGACAGCGCCCCTGGACGTAGATTCGGCAACGCTGGCTTCCAGGATCTCCGATGCCGTGGGCCAGCTGCCCGGACCAGGTAAGCGACGCGCGGAGCCGCCGGTTTCCGGGCTCGCGGACACCGCCGCAGAACTCCGGCCCGCCGATGCGCAGGACGAACCGGAGCGCGTGCCGGCAGGAGCCGGCCGGATCATCGCCGTCTGGGGGCCCGCCGGGGCGCCCGGCAGGACTCTTGTGGCTGTCAACATTGCCGCAGAGCTGGCGGCTGAAGGCAATTCAGTGATCCTTCTTGATGCAGACAGCTACGGGGCCAGTGTCGCGGCGTCGCTGGGCTTGCTGGACGAGTCCGCCGGCCTGGCGCAGTCTTGTCGACTGGCGGATCAAGGGCTGTTGGATGCCGAATCCCTCAGGCGGATTGCCGCCCCGGTCTTCGCCAAAGCCTCCAGTTTCCGGGTACTTACCGGCATTACCCGCGCGGACCGGTGGACGGAGCTCCGGGCCGCCGCGCTCTCCTCAGTACTTGAACTCTCCAAGGAGATCGCGGACGTCGTCGTGGTCGATGCAGGATTTTGCCTCGAAGCGGACGAGGAACTCAGCTTCGACACCATGGCCCCTCGTCGCAATGCAGCAACGCTGCGAAGTATCGAACTGGCGGACACCGTTTACGCCGTCGGCGCGGCCGATGCCGTCGGGGTTCCGCGGCTCGTGCGTGGCCTCGCGGAACTTGAACGGGCAGTCCCGCATGCAGCTCCCCGGGTGGTCTTGAACAAGGTCCGGGCAGCATCAGCCGGCCGCTCACCCGAACGTGAACTCCGCGAAGCATGGGAGCGGTACGGCCCCGGTCATGGCATCGAGGTATTCCTTCCGTCCGATCCTGACGCTTGCGACGCAGCCTTGTTGTCCGGTGCCGTGCTCTTCGAAGCTGCGCCCGAATCTCCTTTGCGGCTCGCGATCGCCAAAATGGTCTGTGCACCTGTCCAGCAGAATGGAAAATCCTCTGTCATTTATTCCAGAGCAAGGCGTCGTGTAAAGCGTTAGGCTCGCCATGTGGGCTGCAAGGACGCAGCAATTGAGATGTGATGGAGGCGTTTGTCGATGTCGTCAGGATCCAGCGTGGAGGATCGTTCGAAACCTGCAGTAATCCGGGAAGGGTTCTTCGGGGACTACTACGAGCATCTCGCAGAGGAGGACGCCCGCGGATACGCTGTCGAGCAATTGACCTCCAGGGCAGCTGCACACCGGGAAACCGGGCAGACCCGCAAGCCGGGCACTGCCAACGTCAGGATTGCCAACGAGGGTGATCGCAGCATTCTGTACATCGTCACGGACGACATGCCGTTCCTGGTGGACTCGGTGAACGCCGAACTCGTTCGCCAGAACTGCGCTATCCGTCTTGTCATGCACCCGCTCTTCGTGGTCTCGCGTGATCACCTCACTGGCGATCTGTCCGACATCGCCCGGGTGCCGTCGAACATCGGCATCTCAAGCGGTGACACCGCGGCGATGCCGAACATCGCCCATCTGATCTCGCACGGTGACAACGTCTCCCATATGGAGTCGTGGATCGCCGTCGAGGTCGACAGAGTGGCCGACGACTTCCAGAAGGAACTCGTCGACGGAATCCATCGCGTCCTGAACGATGTACGCGCCGCCGTCGAAGACTGGCCCAAAATGCGCACCAAGGCGCTTGAGCTCGCATCGTCCCTGGACAAGGTGGCGCACCCGGAAGACATCGCGGAGCTCAGGCAAGCTCAGGACCTCCTGCGTTGGTTGGACAACGGCAACTTCACGTTCCTGGGTTACAGGGAATACGACCTCATCACCGAGAACGGTGAAGACGTCCTTGAGTTGCGCGAAGGAAGCGGCTTGGGACTCTTGAGGGCCGGGGACCACCCGCACCAAATCCAGCACCTTACCGACGCCGGACGCCGGAAGGCGCGCGAGAAGCGGGCCTTGGTCATCACCAAAGCCAACTCGCGGTCCACTGTGCACCGCCCCGCGTACCTGGACTACATCGGTGTCAAGAGCTTCGATGTCGCGGGCAACGTCAACGGTGAGCGCCGCTTCATCGGCCTCTTCGCCACGAGCGCGTATACCGGTTCCGTAAGGAACATCCCCATCGTTCGGGAAAAGGTCGACGCCGTGCTCCGCTCGGCCGGTTTCCCGCCGGACTCCCACTCCGGCAAGGACCTCGTCGGTATTCTCGAGACCTACCCTCGTGATGAACTCTTCCAGATCGAGACCGAGGACCTGGCAGCAACGGCTTTGGGTATCCAGCGTCTGCAGGAACGGCGCCGCACGAAGCTTTTCCTGCGCCCGGATATTTACGGACGGTTCATGTCGGCACTGGTCTACCTGCCCCGTGACCGCTACACCACCAATGTCCGGCAACGAATCGAGCAGGAACTCCGCGAAACTTTCGAAGCCGAAAGCATTGACTACGAGGCCCGGATCACGGAGTCCGCACTCTCAAGGGTGTTCTTCCGTATCCGCCTGCCACGGGATGCTGAGCTTCGCGACGTCGACGCCGGTGAACTCGAAAAGCGGCTTGTCCGGGCTTCGAGGTCATGGGCCGAAGGAATTGCGGAGGTGCTCCGTGAGAACACCAGCGGCTTGGACGCCGAACGGCTGTCCGCGCTATGGGCGGATGCGTTCCCTGCCGGCTACCGTGTCGACTACGAAGTCGAGGACGCCCTCGAGGACATTGAGCGTTTCGAGAAGTACGCCGCCACAACCGATCGCGACGGCGGTGCTGTCCAGGCGGCCCCCGGAGTGCACGTCTACTTGCCCAACGGCGCCGGCGAACTCCTCGAAGAGGATGCCCGCGTCAAGCTCTACCTCTTGGAACCCAAGAGCCTGAGCCAGATCCTGCCCTACTTCCACAATCTCGGCCTCGAAGTTCTCGATGAGCGGCCTTTCGAAATCGAGACGGCCGACCACCGGGACTTCTTCCTTTACGATCTTGGCCTGAAATACCCTTCCGGCGTCGATCCCGTGGCTACCGGCCAGCTGCTGGCGGACTCCTTCAGCGCCGCCGTGACCGGTGCTGTGGAATCCGACAGTTTCGACCGGCTCGTGCTCCGGGAAGGCATCCACTGGCGGCAGGTTGTCATGCTCCGCGCCTATGCGAAGTACATGCGCCAAATGGGAAACACCAACTCCTTCGAGTTCATCGCGGACACCCTTCTCGCCAACCCGGAGGTGGCACGCGGCCTGATTGACCTCTTCGGGGCCCGCTTCGATCCTGCTTCACCTGACGCCGTGCGTCCGGGCCGCCAGGAGGGCGCCCGCGCCACACTGGCCGAAGCGATTGACCAGGTGGCCACGCTCGACGCCGACCGCGTCCTTCGGACTTTCGTCAACCTCATTGAATCGACGCTGCGCACGAACTACTTCCAAGGCAAGCCGTACGTCAGTTTCAAGCTCGATCCGACCACGATCGACGGTCTGCCGTTCCCGCGGCCGAAGTACGAGATCTGGGTGTACTCGCCACGCGTTGAAGGCGTCCACTTGCGCTTCGGCAAAGTGGCCCGGGGCGGCTTGCGGTGGTCGGACCGCCGTGAAGACTTCCGGACCGAGATCCTCGGGCTGGTCAAGGCGCAGACGGTGAAGAACGCTGTGATTGTGCCGACCGGTGCCAAGGGCGGATTCTTCGCGAAGCAACTTCCGGATCCGGCTGTCGACCGTGCTGCCTGGATGGCGGAAGGCATCGAAAGCTACAAGACCTTCATCCGCGGCCTGCTCGATCTCACCGACAACCTCGTGACCACAGCCGACGGCGAGAAGATTGTGCCGCCGTCGGACGTTGTCCGTCAGGACGACGACGATTCCTACCTGGTAGTGGCTGCGGACAAGGGCACGGCAACCTTCTCGGACACTGCGAACGGCCTGGCCGCCGAGTATGGATTCTGGCTGGGTGACGCTTTCGCTTCGGGCGGCTCCGTTGGATACGACCACAAGGCCATGGCCATTACGGCCCGCGGCGCATGGGAGTCGGTCAAGCGCCACTTCAGCGAGCTGGACCTTGACACCCAGACCGAGGAATTCACGGTGGTCGGCGTCGGCGACATGTCCGGCGACGTGTTCGGCAACGGAATGCTCCTCTCCAGGCACATCCGCCTGCTTGCCGCCTTCGACCACCGCCACATCTTCCTGGACCCGACGCCGGATGCGGCTTCGTCCTTCGACGAGCGGAAGCGTCTCTTCGACCTTCCCCGCTCCTCCTGGGATGACTACGACCGCTCGCTCATCAGCGCAGGCGGCGGCGTCTTCCCGCGCCAGGCCAAGGTCATTCCGATCTCGCCTGAGGTCCGCAGGGCCCTCGGGCTGCCTGACGGAACGGTTCAGCTGAGTCCTCCGGAACTTCTGCGTGCAATACTCCTGGCCCCGGCCGATCTCCTCTACAACGGCGGGATCGGAACGTACGTCAAGGCCAGCACCGAGTCCAACGCCGAGGTGGGGGACAAGGCAAACGACGTCATCCGCGTGAACGGGCGCGAGCTCCGCGTCAAGGTTGTCGGCGAAGGCGGCAACCTCGGAATGACGCAGCGCGGACGCATCGAGGCTGCACTGCAAGGTGTCATTCTCAACACCGATGCGATTGACAACTCCGCCGGCGTGGATTGTTCCGACCATGAGGTCAACATCAAGATCTTCGTGGACCGGATGGTTGCCGCTGGGAAACTGGATGCTTCCGAACGCACAGCCTTCCTCGCCGACATGACCGACGAGGTCGGGCGCCTTGTGCTCGAAGACAACATCGATCAGAACATCCTGTTGCTCAACGACCGCACACGCGTCGCCGAATGGAGCCCGAGCTACGAGCGCCTGATGGACTGGCTCGAGAAGTCTGCCGACCTCAACCGGGACCTCGAAGCGCTGCCGACCACCGATGCCCTTCGCGAGCGGCTGGAACAAGGCCAGGGCCTGACGTCCCCGGAGCTGTCCGTCCTCTCCGCCTACGCCAAGATCGAATTGAGCTCGGCCCTGCGGGACAGTGATCTGGCGGATGATCCCTGGTTCCGCAAGACGATTCGCTCCTACTTCCCGAAGCAGCTCCGCGAACGGTTCGACGCCGAACTGGACACCCATCCCTTGCGCCGCGAGATCATCGCAACCGTGGTGGCCAACGACATGATCAACCTGGGTGGCATCACCTTCGCCTTCCGCACGATGGAGGAGACCTCGGCTACCGAGGTCGCCGTCGCGAAGGCGTTCGTAGCCCTCCGCGAGATCTACGAACTCGACTCGATGGTGCGGGAGCTCAATGCCCTGCCGGCTTCGTTCCCCACGGAACACTGGAGCACGGTCCACCTCGACATCCGGAGGCTTCTGGACCGGGCTGTCCGCTGGTTGCTCAGCCAGGGTAACGCCTCGAAGCCGATTTCGGAGATCGTCGCGGAATTCAAGCCGATGATGGATCCGATGCGGGCCAGGGTGCTCGACTACTTGCGCGGCAGCGACAAAGAGCGGGTCACCGGTTGGCTCGAAAAGGCGCGCTCCTGGGGCCTTCCCGACACTCTCGCCCATCGCTGGGCCGAGCTGTTCGAGAGTTTCGTTCTCCTGGACATCGCCAAGATCACGAAAAGCCGCGGGGCCCGCGTGGAAGAGGTCAGCCATGTCTATTACACGGTGTTCGACCGCTTCCACGTCGATTCATTGCTGGAGCGCATTACGGCACTCCCGCGCGATGACCGCTGGCAGGCGCTTGCCCGCGCAGCCCTGCGCGACGACCTCTACTCGACCGTCGCGGACATGACGACATCGGTGCTCGAATCGAGCGACGCCGGCCTCGACGCCGAGGCTCGTTTGCGGGTTTGGGAGGACCTCAACGCTGAGCAGTTGGGGCGAGCGAAGAGCATGTTTGACGAGGTCAACGCGCTGGAGGCCGACGACATGGCTTCTCTGTCGGTAGCATTGAGGCTCTTGAGGTCAATCGTTCGACGCTAGGGACAAGCCCCGGCGTTATATGGAGGTGCAGTGGCAATCTTTACAGACCCCATCAGGGAGCACGCTGATTTCGGGCCTGGAGATGCCGAATGGCTGCACCTCCTGGTCGGCGACTGGCAGATGGTCGCCGACCTGGCGTTCGCGGACTTGGCCCTGTGGTTTCCGCACCCTGAATTCGGTTACATCGCGCTTGCACACGTCCGGCCGTCGACGAGCCACACGGTGTTCCATGCGGACTTCGTCGGAGAAGGCATCCGCTCGGATCTGCGACCGATAGTCGACAAGGCGTGGTCCAGCCGTTCCATCGAACGCTCCAGTGAAACGAGCTGGAGCAGCGAGATGGCCCTGCGGGTTGAGGCAGTGCCGATGGTCAGGAACGGACGGACCCTTGCTGTCGTCACGTCCCATATGGACCTTTCGAGTTCCCGGATGCCTTCACGCCTGGAGCTCACGTACAGGCAATGCGCCTACGATCTGCTCCGGATGGGAACGCTGGGCCTCTGGCCGGACTTCGCGTCACCGACCGGTTCCCGCCGTGGCGCTCCCCGCGTGGGTGACGGCCTCATCAGGCTCGACGCCGACGGCATTGTCCAGTACGCGAGTCCGAACGGCGTCTCCGCATTCCGCCGTCTTGGCGAGGTGGAAACCTTGGAAGGACGGTCCCTCGCGGAAGTAACCGCAGGACTCCTCAAGGACCGGCGGATGGTGGACGAGACGTTGCCGCTGGTCGTTACCGGTCGGATGCCGTGGCGGAGCGAAATCGAATCCCGCGGTGTCAGTTTGTCGTTGCGCGCGATTCCGTTGCGGGACGAAAAGCACCGCTTCGGTGCCTTGGTGCTGTGCCGCGACGTGTCCGAACTGCGACGCCGCGAACTCGAACTGGTGACCAAGGACGCGACGATTCGCGAGATCCACCACCGCGTCAAAAACAACCTGCAGACGGTGGCGGCCTTGCTTCGCATGCAGTCGCGACGGATGGTCAGCGATGAGGCGAAGCAGGGCCTGGAACAGGCAATGCGGCGGGTGGCGACCATTGCGTTGGTTCACGAGACCCTTTCGCAGGGGCTCACGCAGAGCGTTGATTTCGATGAACTCATCGGACGTCAGTTCCGGCTCTCGGCAGAGGTAGCATCCCCTTCGCAGCACGTCCGGACGGAGCGCGCCGGCCTGTTCGGCGAATTGCCGAGCGACTTCGCCACGCCCCTTGCGCTGGTCATCAATGAGCTCGTGACAAATGCCGTGGAACACGGCCTTGAAGGGCGGGCCGGAACGGTATGGCTGATGGCCGATCGTTCCACGGGGGAGCGCGGCGATGAAATCCTGACCGTGACCATCGCCGATGATGGCGTCGGGCTGCCCGAGGGCTCGTACACGGAGGGCCTGGGCCTTCAGATTGTGCGGACACTTGTCACGAGCGAATTGGGTGGCAGCATCCAGTGGAGGCCGCGCGACGGCGGTGGGACCGCCGTCGAGATCGTCCTGAACCTGGTGCGAAACTGACGGCTGCCGCCGACGGCGCGCCCCGAGGGTAACCGCTCGGACATACGAAGATGGCCCGGACCTTTCGGTCCGGGCCATCTTCGTATGCTCTCTTTGCTTCAGGCGCCGTGCTTTTGTGCCCCCGGACGCTTAGGAAGCGCGGCGGGCGCGGGCGGCACGGCGCTTGAGGGCGCGTCGCTCGTCTTCGCTCATGCCGCCCCAGACGCCAGCGTCCTGACCCGATTCAAGGGCCCACTGAAGGCACGTGTCCACGACGGGACAGCGACGGCAGACACTCTTCGCTTCCTCGATCTGGAGAAGCGCAGGGCCCGTATTGCCTACTGGGAAGAAAAGCTCCGGGTCCTTGTCAAGGCAGGCTGCGCGGTTACGCCAATCCATGCTGATCAGTCACTCCATTCGTGAGTACTAGTTAAGCCTTTTGTGAAAATATTCACGAGAGGCTTCATAGGAAAGGGGACCCATTGGGCCCCCTTGGTCGTCTGAGTCAAGCGTGTCATGTTAACGCCATGTAAACAAGGGGTTCAAGCGTTTGAAACCGTGAGCGATGCATCACACCGGCTACCGGTCTACTCACAGGTATTCGACTATGTCGGGTAGTGTGCCAGTGTGTCAAGACCCCCTCTGAACCCTAACCATGACCTAGCAGCGCCCGGCGACGACGGCCAGGGGACCGGCAGCGACGACTTAGGCCGGGCCCCCGGTGGAGGACCGCGTCCTGCAGGAATCGTTGTTATTTCGATTGTGGTTGTGCTCGAAGCCCTCGCACTATTGGCCGCCGGGGTCCTGTATATATACGAACTCGTGACCGGGGCTCCGGTTGCCTCGTTCTGGGGAGCCGTATTTACGCTGGGCCTTCTACTGGCCTTTTCTGCCTTGTTGTTCGCCGTGGGGCACTTCCTGTTCCGTGGCTACCGTTGGACCCGGGCACCTGCGTTGGTTGCCCAGCTGTTCGCCCTGACGATCGGGTTTCCCACCATGACCGGAGGGCTGGTTCTTGCCGGTCTTGCCATGGTGGTGCCGGCCTTGGCCGGGATTGTCTTTTTGTTCGACAAACGGGTCATTGCGTTTGCCTCCCGAGCCGGCGGATCCCGCGCCGCCCTCTGACCTTTTTACTTGGACAGGGCTTGCTACTCCGGAGCGGCGATCTGGACGGAGCGTGTTCGCCCATTCTCGATGAGGACGGCACGACCCGGCGGTGGCGCCGGTTGGGCGCCTACGCGCACCCCGAAGAATTCTCCGGCCGCAGGCGGCCCGTTCCCGAGGAGAATCCCGCTTCCGTGGTTTCGGGCCAGGGAAGCAAGGGGCGTCCGCTGGAGAAGGGCGGAGCTCCCCGCAGTTGCCACCACCGAGAAACCCATACCGGGAAGTTCGGCCAGCAGGAGGGCGGTTTCGCTGCTGAGGCGTTCGGCGTCGTCCACGAGGGCGATGACTTCTGCTCCCACGATCCTGCGGCTTGCGTCCCGGTGGAATTCGGCCCAAAAGGCATCAGGATCGGCCCCTTCCGGCAGCGTCCACCAATGATGGCCTGGATTGAGGATGGACAATGCGGAGAGCAACGACGATTTGCCGGAACCGGGGGTGCCGAGCGCGAGGAGGACGGCTGAGCGCGGCAGCGTGATCCAAACAGGTTCTTGTTCGTCCCCTCCAACCCCCAGGAGCACCGCCCCCTGCACACGAGCGCGGGAAACGGCAGCTGTTCCGGTTCGGCCGTGCGCTGCGAGGTCCGAAGCCCGGATGATTTGCGGCAAGGGATCCACCCGGAACGGGCGCCGTGCAGGCTCCGGGGGCACGCAGTACGGCCAGGGCTCGTTTATCGGGGTTCCCACGAGCTGCGCGACTGCTGTGTCGGCATCAAGCAGGTTCCCGCTCACCACTGCCCGCCCCTTCAGGGGCTTCATTGCCGGGAACCGGGGCCACGCCAACCGCCCTTCTTCTGTGGTGCCGGTGGGAAAGTACGCGCGGTTGGGGATCGAAGCAAACATGCGCGAGGCGGTCAGTTCGCGGTCACCGGTGACAAGAACTGCCAGTCCTGCCTTCGGCCCATCGCGGACGATCGCGTGGACAACGTCTTCGGCCCAGGCCAGCGGCCCGGAGCGCAACTCGGAGACCCACGAACCCCAGCTTGAAATGACCAGCAGAAGAGGGACGTGGCCGGCGACGGGTCCTGGGGATTGCCGCGCCGACATCTCAGCGGCGAGCCTCTCCAGGATGCGGACTCCCCTTCTGATGTCGTTGAGGGAGGCAACGGCCCCGACGCGTCCCTCGGCTGCCACGTCGGTGAACGAACCGTCACCGTCAAGGACATAGAGGTGGACTTCAAGGGCATTTCCAACAAGCTGCGCCGCTGCTGCCCGACAGGTATCGTCAACTCCGCTTCCAGGAGGGCCAACGAGTCCAAGATTCCCATGGACGAGCGGAGCCCAGCACATACCGGCAACCCGTTGTTGTGCGGGCAAATCCGCCAAGCCAAGGCAGGCTTTCGGGCCAGCCGGCGATCCGCTTGCCGCGTGCTTGCCCGCGATCGCTGCCGTGCCGAGGGATTCGTGAAACGAGATGGACTCGGGAAGCGGATGAGCAACTGGCCTCCGCGGCGGTGTACCCCCGTGGATGGCCCAAACCCGGGTGATCGCTTTGATCATGGGGCGGGCGGCCTCGGCTGGCGTCGCAACCGCACCCGGAGTCCCTGCGTCTGCGGTTGCCGACCAACCGCTGAAGCGGAGTGACTCCGCCGCCGTCCGGGCAATGGCCTCTGTGCGTGACGCCGGCGTTTTCCTGCCGCCTGAGAGGGTCGCTGACTGAAAGGGCTCGGGGTCTTCCACTCCGCGGGCCATATAGGCGCGGCCGGGCAGGGACACCGGAATCGATGCCGCCGCCGGCGAGTTGATGACGTCCAGGGATTCCACCTCCGATTGGACGCGCAGAGCAATGCTGGTGGTGACGTTGGCGCGGATGTCCGCACTCAAGGCACCTTGCGGGCGTTGTGTTGCCATGATCAGGTGAATGCCCAGAGACCGGCCCAGGGTGGCGATCCGCATCAATTCGGCCAAGGCATCCGGGGCGTCTTCAATCAGCATCCTGAATTCGTCGATCACAAGTACCAGACGGGGCACCACTGGAAATCGGCTTCTTCGTCCCGGCGCGGTCCCGCCCCCGCTTCCCCGGGCTGTGGCCCAATATGCGGGCAAATCAGGGATGCCGGCCTTCGCAAGGATCGCTTCCCGCCTCCGGACCTCGGCACGGAGGGACAAGAGGGTACGTTCGAGCTCGTGTTCACTGAGGTCCGTAAGCATTCCGACGCATTGCGGGAGGCCGAGCAATGGCCCGAGGCCCGAACCTCCCTTGAAATCAACAAACAGGAAGTTGACCCTGTGCGGGCCGTGGGTCAGCGAGATCGCGGAGACTATCGTGCGCAGAAGCTCCGACTTTCCCGATCCCGTCGTTCCGGCAACCAGGAGATGCGGGCCGTCCGAAACCAGGTCCAAGGTCCGGGGACCGCCGGCGCCTTGCCCGATGACCGCGGATAGCCCTTCGCGCACTGAAGAAGCGCTCCAGCGGGCAGCGATGCTTGAGAGGTCAGGGGGAAGCAGTTCGCCAAGCTGGCAGGTAGAGGGGACAAGCGGCGCCCTTTCCATCGACAGGCCGGGCACTCTTGCCAGGGAGCGGCAGTAGCGGTCGAAGACCGGGTGCGGCACCAGGTCAGGGTCAAACTCCGTTTCCGAAATAGACGAGCGGAGGACTGCGCGTTTGTTCCAGAGCTCGACTGTGGAACCGCTTTCATCTCCTCCCGCGGTGCATTGGAATATTCTCCAGCCAGACTCGATCGCCGCCAGCCGGAGTGAGTCAACGGCCGGACCGTGGTCGGGCCCCACCAGAAACAGTGCGCCCGGTCTATCCCCGAGCCCGGAAAGAACCGCCGTGGCTGAAGAGGCGTCCGTGGTCAAGGTGACGCGGGGGAGGAACCGGGCGCTTGACGGCAAGAGGGCCATCGGTCCGTGTATAAGGACAGCGACGTTGCGTGCGCCGGGAAAGGCCGCCAACTGCATGAGCAGGAATCTGAATATTCCCTGCACCCTGGCTTCGGGTCCCGTGAGGGAAACAGCTTGG
Organism: Arthrobacter sp. NPDC080031; assembly: GCF_040702485.1. Classification (NCBI taxonomy): domain Bacteria; kingdom Bacillati; phylum Actinomycetota; class Actinomycetes; order Micrococcales; family Micrococcaceae; genus Arthrobacter; species Arthrobacter sp. NPDC080031. The sequence goes on along the minus strand of NZ_JBFBLA010000006.1, from coordinate 81,417 downwards.
ATCGAGGGATCCAGAACCACCGGAACCGGGCCCAACCGCGGTGGCTGGAAGCCCGGGTCCGCTGGATCGAGTGCAACCCGGGCATTCTGGGGACTGGTCCCGAGCCGGAGCCAGACATCGCCGCAACCCGCCGCACCTTGAGTTGTGGCCGTGCCGGGCGTTGTGCCTGCGCCTTGCTCGGTGCCGGTTCTTTGCGTTGTGCCGGTTCCTTGCATTGTGCTGGCTCCTGGCAGCCTCAACTGCATTCCCCCGTCCCTTGAAGGGAAAGCTACTGAGTCGACGGCGTAGGCGAGCTCAGCAGCGGACGGTGAACATCGCCGTCGTCGGTCCCGGTCTTGTTCGACGGCCGCCGCAATCGCGGCAGCCAGGAGGCGGCGCCCACGTCTTCCCGAAATTGCCGGGGCAAGGACCGCGATGGCCGAAATTGCGGTGAATCCGAGGAACATCCATGTGCCAGTGGCCAGAGTCATTCCAACTCCCATCAGGAACGGGAGCCCGGCCGTGAGGAAAAGTTGCGTGCGCCCGCCCGGATCGTGGCGCCGGGGAACCAGGATCGGCTCGGCGACGCCCAGGCCCGCTGCCCCCAGCGACTCGGATCCGTATTCCTCGTCGCCGAAAACCACTGACATGACAGAGCTGCCACATCGGATCCTGGAGGCGGTTGAGAGAGGGGCGGAGCGGACTTTTCGTCCATCCACCACCGTTCCGTTCGCGCTCCCGTTGTCGCTGATGGTGACCGCTGTCTCGGAGATCGTCAGGACTGCGTGATCCCGGGAGACATCAGGATCCGGGAGGCAGATATCGGCGTTGCTGCGGCCGATCCTGTAATTGCCCCGTTCCAGCGGTATGACCAGTCCGGCGGCTGGCCCGGCGTGAACCAGCAAGGACAACGCTGCGGGATTGCGCTCGCCACCACGGGTGTGGTGCGGCTCCGAATCGTGCCCGTCCACCAACACGGCTCCCGACATGAGCGGCGCCGAGCCAACCGTGAGTCCGCTGAGTGGCAGTCCATCGACCGCAAGCTTTCCAGTTCCGAACTCGGCGGCGACTGCAGCCTCGACGACGGCGCCCGGTGTGCCGTTGTCCGCGGCCATGGTCAGTTCGATCGGTTCACCTTGCTGTAACGCCCGTGGGGCCCGGACGAGGGTGCAATGGAATGTCACTGTAACCGTTCCTTCGGTTCGCGCGCCTGCTGTTCTTCCACGATATTTGTGAGGAGGACGGGGTGTTCCGGGGCAGTTGGCCTATGTGGAAAACGTTGTCCTGATTCGCGTGGGAAGGGACCGGACTGAAAACCGGGCGCACCATCTCAGGTAGGCTTGACCTGCAGCCAATGCACATCATTAGGCTGCCCGCATTCGAACCAGGAGTATTTGTGACCGCTGACCTCGTCATCGTCGGGTCGGGCTTTTTTGGCCTGACAATCGCAGAACAGGCCGCCACTGAGCTGGGCTTGAAGGTTGTTGTCATCGACCGCCGGCACCACATCGGTGGCAACGCCTACAGCGAAACGGAGGAGCAGACTGGAATCGAGGTGCATCGCTATGGTGCACACCTCTTCCACACCTCGAACGAGCGAGTGTGGGAGTATGTCAATCGGTTTACGACCTTCACCAACTACGTGCACAAGGTGTACGGCGTGCACAAAGGAGAGGTCTACTCCCTCCCCATCAACCTGGCAACAATCAACCAGTTCTTCCGCGCCAACCTGACTCCCAGCCAGGCACGAGACCTGATCAAAGAGCAAGCCGGTGAGCTCGCGGGAACCGATCCGCAGAATCTCAATGACAAGGGCATCCAGCTGATCGGCCGCCCCCTGTACGAAGCATTCATCAAGCACTACACGGGCAAGCAGTGGCAGACCGACCCCAAGGACCTCCCTGCGGGCATCATTTCGCGCCTTCCTGTCAGGTACAACTACGACAACCGTTACTTCAATGACAAGTACGAAGGCCTGCCGACCAACGGGTACACGGCATGGATCGAGAAGATGGCCGAGCATCCGAACATCGAGGTACGGCTGAACACGGACTTCTTTGATGAGTCGCATGAGTACTCAAAAAACAAGGTTGTCGGCAAGATACCCGTCGTGTACACGGGACCCGTGGACCGCTACTTCGACTTCGTCGCCGGAGATCTATCCTGGCGCACCATCGATTTCGAAGAAGAAGTCCTGGACATGGGCGACTTCCAGGGAACCTCCGTTGTCAACTACAACGACGACGACGTCCCGTTCACCAGGATTATCGAACCGCGCCATTTCCACCCGGAGCGTGACTATCAGACGGAGAAAACCGTCATCATGCGCGAATATTCCCGGTTCGCTGAAAGCGGCGATGAGCCGTACTACCCGATCAACACTCCGGATGACCGCGAAAAGCTGCTGAAGTACCGTGATCTCGCGGCCGCAGAAAAGGACGTGCTGTTCGGCGGGCGCCTCGGCACCTACAAGTACCTCGATATGCACATGGCCATCGGTTCTGCCCTGTCCATGTTTGACAACAAGATCCGTCCGCACTTCGAAAGCGGCGCAGAAATCGAAAGTGGAGGAGTGGACGCATGAGCGTTTCAACGGAACCCATGAACCACGGCGCTGTGCCCGGACTGGGCGAAGAATGGCAAACCGTCCACCGCGTTGTCTTCCCGACGGATGGCGATTCTGACACACTTCCCTTGTATTTGGACTTCAACGCGGCTCAGCGGGTCGTGTCGGAGGAATCGCAGACTTCCAAGTCGGGGGCGGGCGTCACGGCTGTCACTTCCACTGGCGCTAAGATTCGTTCGGACTTCATTGAGAACCGTCGCCAGCTGCACCTGCCGGCGTACCGACGCATTTCCTTTGGCACGTACTTCAACGCCTTCCCTGCGAGCTACTGGCGAGCTCACACCGATGTCACGAGTGTGCGGCTTACGGTTGCCGTCGATGCCCCGGCAACCGTCGTGATTCTCCGGTCCACCGCGCGCGGTACCTCGAACAGGGTCGAAAGCATCAGCGTCGACGCTGGACGGCCGGTAGATGTTGTTCTGCCGCTGGCCAACTTCGGCGATGGCGGCTGGTACTGGTTTGACCTGGTGGCTTCCTCTGAACAGGTCAAACTGCTCGGCGCCGAATGGTCCGTACGGAAGCCTGAAGGATTCGAGGCGGGCACCGCCACGGTCGCGGTAACTACCTTTAACCGCCCGGATTTCTGCGTTAAGCACCTCTCGACATTTGCCGATTCTCCTGAACTCCTGAATGTCATGGACCGGCTCCTGATTACCGATCAGGGTACCCAGAAGGTACGCGACCAGGACGGTTTTGACGAGGCTGCCGCGCGACTCGGAGATAAGTTCGCACTGATTGAGCAGGGCAACCTCGGTGGTTCGGGTGGTTTTGCTCGTGGCATGCACGAGACAGTTGAAGATGGCCGGAGCAAATACGTGCTGCTGTTGGACGATGACGTGATCATCGAAACAGAGGGCGTGTTGCGGGCCATCAACTTCGCCGACTTCACGCGGAAGCCGTCGATCGTCGGCGGTCACATGTTCAACCTGTATGAACGCTCGGTGATGCACAGCTTCGGCGAAGAAGTCAACGAGTACAAGTTCCAATGGGGCGCGGTCGAAAGCACCAAAGAAGCCCACGATTTTTCGGCGAGCAACCTTCGCACGACGCCGTGGATGCATCGCCGGATTGATGTGGACTTCAACGGCTGGTGGATGTGCTTGATTCCGACCAGTGTTCTGCGCGACATCGGACTCTCTCTTCCCGTATTCATCAAGTGGGACGACGCCGAATACGGCATTCGGGCCCGCCGCCACGGCTACCCGACAGTCACCCTCCCGGGCGCCGCTGTCTGGCACATGCCGTGGACCGAAAAGGATGACACCATCGACTGGCAGGCCTACTTCCACCAGCGAAACCGCTGGCTTGCAGCCTTGGTCTACTCGCCCTACAAAAAGGGCGGATTCCTGCCGCGCCAGAGCTTCATGGTTGATGTCAAGCACCTGTTGTCGATGCAGTACTCTGCAGTCGAGCTTCGCTTGGATGCTCTCGAGGACCTGCTCAAGGGACCTTCTCACTTGCACCAGACAATTCGGACCAAGCTCCCCGAAATTCGTGCGCGACGTGCAGACTTCGATGACGCCCGCATCACCAAGGAAGTAGCAGCCTTCCCGCAAGTGAAGCGCGTGAAGCCGCCAAAGCGCGGAAAGAAGCCTTCTTCGCCGAAGTCCATCTTCGCTGCCCTCGCGACTGCTGCCTCGGCAGGGGTTCGTCAGGTACAGAGCGTGAGGCCGGGAGCCCTGGAGCACCCCGAAGCCCTCGTCCCGGCAATGGATGCCCGTTGGTGGCGACTGTCGCAGCTGGACTCGGCGATCGTCTCGTCCGCTGACGGAACCGGCGCATCCTGGTACAAGCGCCATCCTGAGCATTTCCGCAATATGATGGCCCGCAGCATCAAGCTCCACAAGCAACTTCTCCAAGACTGGGAAAAGCTTTCCGAGGAGTATTCCCGGAGCCTGCCCGAGTTCACGTCCCAGCAGGCGTGGCGCGAGACTTTCGACGCGGTGACCACAACGACTCCGCAGGAAAAGGCCAAAGGGTGACAACTGCGAGTGACTTCAGCGAGACCGCCCCGCTCGTCCGTCCGGGCGTGGGGGGCGGACTCGCCGACGTGTTCAGACAGCGATTCCTGCTCAAACTCCTTGTTCGGAAGGAATTGCAGATCCGCTACAAGGGGTCGGTTCTTGGGCTGCTTTGGTCCTACGTAAAGCCCGGCGTTCAATTCCTGGTCTTCTACATTGCCCTGGGCGTCTTCCTGGGACTTGAGAAGAGCGCTCGAAATCCGGATGGACTGGCCAACTACGCTGTGTACTTGTTCTCCGGAATCGTTCTGATCAACTTTTTCACCGAGGCGCTCAGTAACGCGGCCCGTTCCATTGTCGGCAACGGAGGTCTCATCAAGAAGATCTACCTGCCGCGTGAGCTTTTCCCCGTCGCCTCGGTCTGGGTTTCCGCCGTACATTTCGTTCCGCAGTTGATTGTCCTGGTCGTCGCCTGCGTCTTCGCCGGGTGGCACCCGAGCCTGCTGCAGCTTGTCGCGGCTATCGCGGGTTTCGTGATCGTAGCCATGTTGGCTACCGGGTTAGGACTACTCTTTGGCTCTGCGAATGTCTATTTCAGGGACTCCGAGAACATTGTCGACATGCTGTTGATGGTTGCGACCTGGACTTCCCCCATCATGTACTCGTGGACCATGGTGCAGAGCAAACTCGGCGCTAGCTGGTACGCCGTCTACCAGGTCAATCCCATTACCATCGGCGTCGAAGCGTTTCATTACGCCTTCTGGCTTCCAACCACCGATGAAACCGCCCCCATGCCGCCGAATCTTTTACCCCTTTGGGTTCCCGTGGGAATCGTGGTTTCCCTTGCAGTTCTCGTTTTCGGCCAGTGGGTATTCCGCCGGCTTGAGGGCCGATTTGCGCAGGAGTTGTGACGATGTCTGTTGCGATCGAAGTTCAGAAGCTAAATAAGCAGTTCGTACTGAGGCATACGCGCTCTCTCAAGGAGGCAATTGTCTGGCTTGTCACCGGCCGCAAGGGCGACATCTCGAAGAAGTTCCATGCTCTTCACAATGTAGACCTTGAAATCAAGCAAGGTGAGACTGTCGCGTTGTTGGGTTTGAATGGATCCGGCAAGTCCACGCTGCTCAAGCACATTTCAGGCGTCATGTTGCCTGATAGTGGTTCAGTGCGGACGCGTGGCAGAGTCGCAGGCCTTATTGAGGTAGGGGCGGGGTTCCATCATGACTTGTCGGGCAGGGAAAACGTCTACCTGAACGGCGCGATCCTGGGGATGACGGAAGCCCAGATCGACGAACAATTCGACTCCATCGTGGAATTTTCCGAGATCGGCGAGTTCATCGATACGGAGGTCAGATTCTATTCATCTGGCATGTACCTTCGTCTGGCATTCTCAGTCGCCGTTCACACGGATCCGGAGGTATTCCTCGTGGACGAGATCCTGGCCGTTGGAGACGAGCCGTTCCAGCGCAAGTGCCTCGCCAGGATCAAGGAGCTCTCCGCGGCGGGGAAGACCCTCGTTGTGGTCAGCCACGACCTTGAACTCGTTTCCCGTATTTGCGACCGAGGCGTCGTTCTCAAGCACGGGAACGTCGTGTTTGATGGAGCCATCGATGACGCGGTAGCTCAGCTCCGCAGTCAAGTCTAAGCAGCGCGTTGCAGACCAACGAGTGAGACGCTCTTGAACTGGTCCCCGGAAGTTGGACTGGCTACGTAGGATCTTAGGCTGCGAGGGCCTGGGCACGGTATTGGGCCAAGCTCAGGGCCTCGAGTTTCGTGGGGATTCGTACAGTTTTTACCAGTGGATGTACCCGTGCAGCGCTGTTTCCAATGCGTCGGTATTGATGAACCGAACGCGGTGGAAAAGCCCATCCTTGCGGTGGCCGAAGAAGTTCTCCATTACGGCGTTGTCGTAGCAGTTGCTGCCTTTGCGTGACATCGACTTGGTTCTTGTTTCGCGCTTGAGCGTTGCTGGCGCCTTACGGGGTGATGTGTTGTGAGGTGGTCGAAGAGGTCCGTGTCCGGTGAAAGATTGAGCTTCCGGTGTCCGATGCTGAACTCTGTCACATCCGTCACCCACTTCTCGTTCGGTGTTTCGGCGTCGAATTTCGGTTCAGCAGGTTCTCCGCGACGGCGCCCTGCCCGCCCCGGTAGGAGTTGCGTTTCTTCCCGCCGCACCTGGCAGACCAGCTTCAGGGAACGCATTAGCTTCAGCACGGTCTTCTTCGCGACCGTCCCCCCTGCTTGGCCAGCTCGGGACGGATGCGCGGGTGCCCGTACCGGCACCGGTTCTTCGCGAAGATCTCCGTGACCGCGGACTTCAGTTTTCGGACGTCGTAGTCGCCATCCTTCCGGGCATCCGCGGGCTGGCGCCTCTGATTCTGGCCCCGGGGAAACGCCGCCGGTACTTCCCCAGTGTGGGAAGGTTCCCGCCAGAATTTCGAGCACGCCGCTACCTTATGACAGATCTTGTCGTCGGATTGACATATCACTCACACTGTGAGTTATCCAAGTGGTTGTTCTGCATGGTAACTTTCCCGAAAAGCTAATAAGGGTCTGCCTATGCTGAGGGACCATTCTGTTGGGGGATGTAATGGTTTCTTCGAATATACGGTGGAAGCGCCGTGCCGTTCTGCTGACGACGATTCTTGGCGTCCTTCTGGCGGTGTCCGGGGTCGTGGTGCCTGGGGCGTACGCGTCGCCCTTTGGCTCTCCGTCGCCTGCACCAGTTGCTGTGGTGAGCGGCTCGGCGACGCCGACCGCTGCGGGCGCGTTTGTTCCTGTGGCTCCTTTCCGGGCGTTGGATACACGTAACACGGTTCCGGTGGGGGCTAACGGGACGGTTTCGTT